>CAUHGY010000015.1 GCA_959605945.1 uncultured Clostridia bacterium
AAATTGACGTTGAGATCCACACCGCGGGCATTGGCTTTGTAAAACGGACGCCCGCTTTCGCAAATGCATATTCCGTCAGGATTCGACGCGGGAATAAAATACACTTTGCCCCGCCGCCCCGTTCTGATAAATTCCTTTATCTGTTTTATGGCCAGGTACGCGGTGATATATTCCCGCGCATGAATTGCGTATTGAGCAACTATCACGGGACTCTTGCTCTTTTCCACGGCAAAAAACCGTATAGGTCTTTTTTTGGCCGAATAACCGATAATGCCTTTTTCGTAAAAATATTTTCCGTAAAACCCGCCTATAGCTCTCAAAACGCCCATTTTTTTAACCCCGCAAACCTTTTAAACATTATATTAAAAAAGGGCTTTACGGGTGAAACGCAAGTGCGGCTGCCGAAAAACGAAAAGACCTTTTAACCGTTCCGATTCCCGCACGGCTTTTATGCGGCAGGTATTTAAACGGCGGCCGTTCAGCCTTCCGCCCTGAAGACGCAGGTCTTATGCTTAATTATTTATGATAAGCGCTGCCTGCATTGATGGAAAAAGCGCGATAAAGCTGTTCCGTCAGCATAAGGCGGAAAAGCGTGTGCGGAAAAGTCATATCGGAAAAAGAAACAAGTTGATCTGCGGATTTTTTCACGGAGTCGGAAAGCCCGTAAGAACCTCCTATGACGAAAGTGAAAGTGCCCGTCCCTCCGTCGGCAAGTTTTTTTAATCTGCCGGCAAATTTTTCGCTCGAAAATTTTTCTCCTTCGACCGCCGTCGCAAAAACGTATCCTTTAAGGTGCGGCGCAATGCGAACGGCTTCGCGCTCCTTTATGACCGCTACCGTGCCGCCGTCGGCGCGGTTAAAATTCTCTTCGACTATTTCCGTTATTTTAAAATCGCAGTAACGGGAAAGCCGCTTGGAATACTCGGCAATTCCTTCCTCAAAATATTTTTCCTTGACTTTTCCGACCGCAACGACGTTGATTTTGATCATGCCTTCACCAATAATCCGCTTATGAGCAGTACCAGACACAAAATTATTCCGAGCGAGGAGAAAATAAAAAACCGCGCCGTTTCTTTGGCGCTGCAATCCGCCGCCACGGTGCCGGGATTTTTTTCCGCCGCGGAATTTTGCTCTTCCGCCGCGCAGCAGGAAATTTTTTCTTCGCCGCAGAAATTTTTCTCCGAAGTTTTTACGGCTTTTTTTCTGCCGTAAAAAACCGTAAATACGATCGCCCCCGCGGCAAGCATCACTCCGACGGAGATCAGAATCGGGTTGAAAAGATCCACGGCGATATCGAGATATGTCAGCAATATTACCGTGAAATTATTGAGAAAATGCGCAACGGCGGCGGGAATGGCGCTGCCGCTTTTTAACGCAAGAAGCGTCAGGGCACAACCGTAAATAAACTGATAACAGAGCTGGACCGCAGAGGCATGATATAACGCAAACACCGCGCCTATTGCAAATACCGTCCCGACACAGCGGCCGTTCTTAAGTCCTGAGAGCATAATTCCCCTGAAAAAGCCTTCCTCCACGACGGCGGGCAAAAGCGCCAGCAACACCGAAAACAATATCAGTTCAAAAACCCCTTCGAGCGGAATATCCGTCTGCGGGATATTCAGCCCCGCTCCGGCCAATGCTTCGCCTATGAGAGTATTAACAAATCCGAACCCTAAAAACATACCGGCGGAAAGCATAATCGCAGGCAGAATATAGACCGCGTCAAACCCGGAAAAACCGCACGTACGGATAAAATTCCGCTTTTTTTTCTTACAGAAAAACACCGCCGTTACAAACAGCGACAATACGGAAAAAACAGAACAAACGGCAACGTAAGCCGTGCTTCCCGCGCCGAACGCCGCGTCAGCGATAAGCTGACCGACAAAGGACAGAATAACGTACAGCGCAATCGCCATGGAAAACGCAGCGCCGCTTGCCGCCCCGCCTGTTAAATTCAGAGTGCCGTTTAAATCCGCCATAAACAATGATCCCGAAAACCTCTTATAATAAAAAATATTTTTTATCAGCCGCAAAAACAAACTTTCCGCGCCGCCGTCAGTCAGCCGCCCCTGAAAAGCGCCTTTGCCGCCGCCGGACCCGTCCGCTGAAAACCAGCAGTCCTGCCTAAAGTTTCCGCCGACAAAGCTGAAAGAAGCAATAAAAATATACCCGCATCAGCCCGCGCTGCAAAATTTCGCCGCCTGACGCGGCGGCATACGTTGCCGCGTCAGCCCTTTTTCTTGAATCTGTCACCCAGACGGGCAATCAAAATACCGTCAAGTTCCTCAAAGGTTCCTTCTTTCAGACTGTCCTTTGGCAAAACGTGGCACTGCGTTTTCGAAAGATACATATAATAATGAGTGGCGGTTTCCGTCACTTTATGAAAATACGAGTACTTCGCCTGCGTCATCGCGCGGAATTCTTCGCCTTTTTCCTGCGTTATGGTGAACGTATTCTCGTCAAAGACATAGGTTTCGACGGTGTCGTTGCTTAAAATCGACATGCTACCGTCAATCTTTTTCTGCAATAACTTCGTCAGCAAAATGCACAGCGGCGTAAACAGCGCGCCGAAACATATCATGATTATGCCGAAAATCATGTCGTCTTTAAGACTCAGCACGCCCAATAGCGCAAACAGCACGGTAAACAAAACGTAAACCCACCACAGCTTTTTCATTACGTGTTTATTCAGCGCACCCGTCACCTGCGAATTGAATTTATTCTCAAACCTTATCATTCCCCAACTCCTCTATTTATTAAAATTGTCTTTTAACGAAACGATTTCGCTGACGATTTCCTTATCTTTCAATGCAAGGCGTTTGAAATAGCCTGTGCGAATCAGCTGATAGGGCCTGCCGTCGGCATTTTCAAATACGTAAGGCTCTACTTTCCCTTGGAAAATCATAAGGCTTTCACCGTTCATTCTCTCGGAAAAATCCTGTCCCGGATACTCTTCGTCTTTAAGAAGGTATCCGTACTTCCTGATTTCGACATCTTTGCAGGTGTCGGCGTTCACCCACTGCACCACGCCCTTGACTTTAATTCCGGAAGTATCGCCGCCGCTTCTGCTTTCGGGAACGTAAGAGCACAAAAGTTCCTTGACTTCTCCGTTTTTATCGGTCAGAACGTCATCGCATTTTATTATATAAGCGCTTTTAAGACGCACGTATCCGCCTTTTTTCAGCCTGAAATATTTAGGCGGCGGATCGAGCGAAAAATCGTCGGCGTCAATATAAAGATTGCGAGAAAACGCCACCTTGCGGGTTCGGTTTTCGCCGTCGCCCGGGTTAACGTCGAAATCTACTTCTTCGGTCTTCCCTTCGGGGTAATTGGTAAGAGTGACTTTCAGGGGTTTCAGAACGCCCATGGCGCGCTCGGCGTGCGCGTTGAGATATTCCCTTATGCATGCTTCCAGATAACTTATCTGCACTTCGGAATTTGCTTTGGCTATTCCCACTCTGTCGCAGAAATCTTTAAGCGCTTCCGCGGGCACCCCGCGGTTTCTCAACCCTGCAAGAGTGGGCATTCTGGGGTCGTCCCACCCGTCCACAGAACCGTCTTCGACAAGTTTTTTCAGATAGCGTTTGCTCATGACGAGATTTGTTACGTTAAGACGGGCAAATTCAATCTGGCGGGGTTTCGGCGCAAAACCGAGTTCTATCCCCACCCAGTCGTAAAGCGGCCGGTGATCTTCGAATTCCAGAGTGCAGAGCGAATGAGTGACCCCCTGCATGTAATCGCAGATGGGATGCGCGAAATCATACATGGGATAAATGCACCACTTGTCGCCCGTTCTGTGATGGGCCTGATGCAGTATTCTGTAAATGACGGGATCGCGCATATTCATATTCGGCGACGCCATATCGATTTTGGCACGCAAACACTTTTCTCCGTCCCTGAACTTTCCTTCTCGCATGGCGTAAAAAATCTCAAGATTTTCATCAACGCTTCTGTTTCTCCACGGACTGTCTTTTCCCTTTTCCGTCAGGGTTCCGCGGTTCGCGCTTATCTCTTCGGGCGACATATCGCACACAAAAGCTTTGCCTTTCTTTATGAGTTCCGCGGCATAACCGAAAATATTTTCGAAATAATCGGAAGCGTAAGTTTCCTTATCCCACACAAATCCGAGCCACTTAATATCCTCTTTGATGGCGTCGACAAACTCGGTTTTTTCCTTGCTCGGATTCGTATCGTCGAAAAACAGATTGCATTTCCCGCCGTATTTCTGTTTGATGCCGAAATTCAGACACAGACTCTTTGCATGCCCTATATGAAGATACCCGTTGGGTTCCGGGGGAAAACGCGTATAAACAGAATTAACCTTGCCGCTCTCAAGTTCCTCGTTTATAATCTGCTCGATAAAATTTGACGCTTCAACCATAACAATCACCTTTTTGTTTCTTTTTATGTATTGTATCACAAATCGCATGAATACAAAAGCAAAATTTAAATATTTTACAAACTATTCTTTCGCTTGACTAAAAATTTACTATATTGTACAATTAAACGGAAAATAAATCATTTCAAAGGACATTTTGATATGGACAATAAAAACGCGGTAACGATGGAAAAACTGGTAAACCTTTGCAAGGGAAGGGGCATAATTTTCCCCGGAAGCGAAATTTACGGCGGAATGGGCAATACCTGGGATTACGGCCCCGTAGGCGTGGAGATAAAAAACAACATCAAACGCGCCTGGTGGAAAAGATTCGTTCAGGAAAGCGAAAATTCCTACGGCGTTGACGCGGCAATTCTGATGAACCCCAGAGTGTGGGACGCCAGCGGCCATACGGCGTCGTTTTCAGACCCTAAAATGGACTGCAAAGAATGTAAATCCCGTCACAGAGCGGACAATCTCATCGAAAACCACTCGCACGGCAAAGTCAACCCCGACACTATGTCTCAGGAAGAAATGCAGGCATATATCAACGAGCATCGGGTACACTGCCCCATTTGCGGCAAATTCAACTGGACGCCCATAAGAAACTTCAATCTTATGTTTTCGACGTCGCGCGGCGTGACGGACGAATCTACCAACACCATATATCTCCGTCCCGAAACCGCACAGGGCGAATTCGTAAATTTCAACAATGTCCAGCGCACTACCCGCGCGAAGATTCCCTTCGGCATAGCGCAGATAGGCAAAGCCTTCCGCAACGAGATAACTCCCGGCAACTTCATCTTCCGCACCATCGAGTTCGAACAGATGGAACACCAGTGGTTCTGCAAAGAAGGCACCGACCACGAATATTACGAAAGTTTCAAGAAGAAGGCATGGGACTTTTTGTGCGATCTCGGATTCGATCCCGAACATCTGCGTTTTAAAGACCACGACAAACTAGCCCACTACGCCAAATCCGCCTGCGACATACAGTATCTGTTCCCCATCGGCTGGTCGGAACTTAACGGCATTCACAACAGAACAAACTACGACCTTTCCCGCCACGAAGAGTACTCGGGCAAGAGCATGCAGTATACCGACCCCGTTTCGGGCGAACGCTATACGCCTTTCGTCATCGAATATTCCATCGGCGCCGACAGGCTTATGCTTGCCGTTCTTTCCGAAGCATACGAAGAAGAACAGCTCGAAAACGGAGAAACGCGCGTTGTTATGCATTTTCATCCTGCAATTGCGGCATATAAATGCGCCGTCCTGCCGCTGCAGAAAAATCTCGGCGACAAAGCAAAGGAAATTTACAACGCGTTGCGTAAATATTTTATGTGCACGTATGACGAATCGGGTTCCATAGGCAAACGCTACCGCCGTCAGGACGAAATAGGAACGCCTTTCTGTGTGACTGCGGACTTCGATACGCTTGAAAACGGAACCGTAACCGTGAGAGACAGAGACACCATGCAGCAGATAAGACTGCCTGCCGACAAACTGAAAGATTATCTCGCGGAAAAAATATCGTTCTGAGTTTTTCGGTAATTTAATAATCGGCCGGCAATAAACGCAGAATTTATAGTTTTATTCGAATACTTTTTTCACTAATTTGTCTTTACGCGCCCGATTTGAAAAGGGCGCGTAAAATTTTGTCTGCGCTGCTCTGTTAAATACGTCAGCGGCGCAATTTTTGCAAATATTTTCGGGGCGGCCGTTGCCGCCCCGAAAAACGTTTTGAAAATTAAAATTTTTTCTCTTCTCTATGTTTTTAATTCCGTAAACTGCATCGAAAATAAACAGATTACATTCTTGCCCGTTTTTTCCGCATAAGTTTTTTCATTTTGAAACGACGGTAACTTCAATATATGTTTCCGCGGAATTACCCGCAGCATCTTTCACCGTCAATTTATAAATACCGTCGATTATCGCGTCGGTTTCACTGAGCGGAACGCCTTCCGCGCTGAAATTTTCGGCTGAGACCGCAATGTTTCCGTCAACCGCATCGAAAGCGGTAAATCTCCGCGCAAACTCCGCCGCGGCAATACTTTCCCCGATCTCTGTTTTAAATGTGTTTCCGACAATCGGCTCGCCGTCAAATAATATTTCCGGCGGTAAAGTATCCGTAAAAGAGACCGTGACTGCGGCAGCCCCGTCTTTTACAAAAAAATCGTGGCGGTAATATCCGCCTTCCGTCGGAACATTTACGGAAAAATTCTCGAAATACTCCACCGGCAAAATTATAACTTCCGAAAGTCTGAGCCGGTTCCCGTCTTCGTATTTCCCAAAATACGCCTGCAGCCGATACGTTCCTTCCCTATCTATTTGCGGAAGGTTTATCCCGCTTTTGCCCCTGAACTCCATCGTCCCGAAATCGTAAGTTTTTCTGTCAAACGCCGCAGCATCTGCGTAGCCTTTATCTCCCGTCCATGCGACGAAAATGCCGTATTCTTTTCCCTCGCTTAAAATTACGCTTTTATTCTGAGACGCAGTCATATCGGAAAAATCAATCCCGCTTTCACCTATTTTCGCCTTTCCCGCCAGAATACCGCCGAGATCGACAAGCCCTATATTCTCGGGTTTTTCGGGCAGATTTTCAAAATCCACAGTTTCTTTATCGTCGAGCGCTGCGGTAACTGTCTCTCTAAGAGCGTCTAATTCGTCGGCAATGGTAAAGAGATTGGCAATAAAATTTTCCGCGTTGTAGGGTCTGTTATAGAGATATTCGAATACTTCATCGGTATAAAGCGCGCGATTGTCGCACAGGTCCGCCATTCCGGCAAAAATGTCCGGAGCTGCAGTCACAGAAAGACCGTGTTCCCGAAAAAATTCAGCGCAGAGAGCAAATGCTTTCTGATCGATATTTTCAAAGCGCAAAAGCATATACGCGGAACTTATTTTCTGTAACTGCGTTCCTTCGTCTTTATCGTCTGTGCGGTCGATATAAGCGCTTATATTTTCTACCGTAACCGTGTTTTCATAAGGAATATTTTCAACCGCATTGCCGTTTTCGTCAATAAATCCGACAGGCGACCAATAATGATTTCCGTCCGTTCCGCCGTATTCCCATTTCTGAAAAAGCATGCCCGTCTCTTTGTTCCACAGATCTCCGCAGCCGATTTGTAAGCCGCTTTCAAGCCGGAAAAAGTCGCCTTCGCCGCGTACATACTGCTCTCCGACATAAGAAAGCTCGCTTTCGGTATCGAGCACAATGCGCAGTTTATCCCAGCCGTCGAGCACATACAGATCCGTTCTGATAAAGGAATGTAAAAAATCCGCATAAACGCCGTTGCCGGACAGCATGTAAGGTGATAAAACTATAACGTCTTCGGGTCTGGCTTCAACACCGCTTCCCGTTTCAACGCCGTCGCGCAAAGCTATGCACTGATCTCCGAAAGTATAAATACCGCTATCGTTTTCAAAAAGAAAACGCACGTACAGCAATCCGTTGGCATAGTCGTAAATCCCCTCGTGAGTTATGTAGGGATTATCGAGTTCGAAATTATAGTCTATGCCCCGCCAAAACCCGTTATCTTTATAAGCCACGCTCACATTGTACATGCCGTTTTCACTGTCGCTTACTCTTACCGAATAATATTTTCCGGGAGTGTATATTACGTCTTCCGTGACGGCTCCGTATACCCGCGTCATCGAAACGGTTTCATCTCCGTCGGCGTTGTAATATATGATGATCCTGTTATACTCGGAATAGTTAGTGTCAAGGTAGTCTATTCTCTCGTAAACGGTAACAACGTCGGAATCCGCGTCGTAATTCAAAAGATAACGATAATTTCCGTTGACTACAACGGTATTGGCCACAGTTATATTATCAATAACATAGTCCGCCGTTTTTCTGGCGACAGCGCTCATTCTTTCAAGCGTATCTTCCTGATTTTTGAAAAAATTATCATCGCCTGACGGTTCCGTATCTCCGCGATACTCTTCAGCGGTAATCTCGTAAATCTCTTTTTCCGTTTCTTCCTTTAACGCGGAAACGCCGTTAAAACAAGCGCCGTAAGTTAAAGCCGCGCCCGGCGCAGAATATTCAGCAACCTGTTTATCCGCCGACACGTCTATATCGAAATTAAAAGATAAATCGGCGTTTTCTAGCCTGTCATAGGAAATCGCAAGAATATCGGCATTTTCCAAAACGATATTTTCGTTTTCCCGGTCGTCATCGTCGCCGTCCCCGCCGCCGGGCAGAGGTTCCTCTTCTCCCGAACCGGGATCATATACGCCATCGGGAAGCCCGCCGTGATTATCGCCGCATGCGGAAAGCAGACAGCTGAAAAGAATCAGAACGCTCAGAAAAACAGCTAAAACCTTTTTTAACATTTTTATTACTCCGTTAATTTACGTTCTCATTCTAACACAATCGTTTGCTTTTTACAACTGTTTACCGATAACTTCTGTATTGCGCTTCCGTAGCGGTTTTTCACATATGCCGAACCGCCGCAGCTAAAAGATAAAAATATCCGTAAAACCGCAGTGCATTTGAAGTTCGGTTTCCAAAACACTGTTTTTCGCCGTAAAACTCACGCCGCGGGGATTGATCCCCGCGGCGCAGTAAACTTTCTTCGTTAATTCATTTCTTTACGGATTTAAATGCCGTATTTTATATTTTCAGATAAGAGCGGTATTTTTTGATCCATGCGGCGCACTCTTCGCTGACCCATTTATCGGGATTAAAAGCAAATTCATTCCACATAAAGTCAACAAACTCTCTGATCTTTACCGTTATAAAAGTGCTTTGCCCGCACAAAGCGCTGTTTAAAAGCCCCTTTTCGGCAAGCATCTTCTGGGCTTGAACGCCATCGTGAAAAGGCCACACTTTACCGCGCCAGTCCCCGAACTCCACATAATAATTGTGGTCGTCGAAACGGGCGATTTTATCTTCGGCTTCACGCCTGACGGCTTCGTCGCCGATAGACTGCAAAACGTCGTCCACGAATTTATATTCGGCAAAATGTTTGAAAGTATTGTATGCGAGCGTCACGCCGACCATAACCACTTTACCGTCCAGATCGTACATTTTCTGCCACGGCGAATTATGCCCGAAGGCGTAATCGCTGAGCATACCTATGCGTTTTCTTCCGGTTTTGTGCCCTTCGGTTATATACTCGGCATTCACTCCGAACGCACATACCGAATGGGTTTCCTGATCGCTTCTTAATACCCCTTGTTGCTTTCTGAACGTTTCCGAAATCAGGCCTACGTCGGAAGGAGTGTTCTTTATATCCCAATCTTTAAAAGCATCTTTAAAATTATTAAGGCGCAACGCCGGAAAAACGACCGTGCCGTCCTTGAGATATTCTTTTATCGCCGCTATTACCGTTTCCGCTCCGCCGTCAACCACGCCGAAACTCTTTAACGACGTGTGAAAAATGACGGTGTCGTCGCTTTTTATACCTATTTCTTTAAGCGCGGCCTTGATATCATTCCCCGTAACCATATATCACTCCGATACATCAAAATCCGAAAAGTTTTTCGGCGTTTTTAAACATTATCTTGTCATAAACTTCTTTGGAAATGAACCCGCCGTCAAGCATGCCTTTGAAATAATCGAACTGCGGAATTTCCATGTCTATATTGCAAAGATCGGTGCCGAAATACAGTCTGTCCTGGAATTCGTTAAGGAATTTTACGGCATAATCTCTGTCTCGCGAAAGAGCGGCAATCGGAGTGCAGTCGGAAAGATCGCAGCAAAGATTTTCATAACGGCGCAAAAGAACGGGAACGCTGCCTTCCTCTTCTATTTTTCCTTCGGGAAGCCTGCCTACCTGATTGCCTTTCAAATTGAAAATAATGCCTCTCTCTCCGGGAGTTTTGAGTTTGCCGAGTTCCGCCCAGAACACCGGCCCGTGCCCGAAAATTTTAAGTTTCGGAAATCTTTGCAAAGTATGCTCTAACTGCGGAAGACCGGGATCGTCGTAAAGACCGAAATCTCCCGTAAGCTGATCCGATCCGTCGTAAACAAGCGGAAGGCCCACCGTCTCCGCCGCCGCGAAAAGGTTCTGCACCATGGGGTGCATGAGCGGCAGATTGGGCATGACCTCGCCTATCCCCTTGCATCCCTTATTTTTATAATAATCGAGCACTTTATATAACGGCGCATTCGGCGAATTCCACAGAGCGCGGGGATCGACGTTACAGTAAGGAATAAAGTTATCGGGATAAGCCGCGCAGATGTCCAGAATTTCATCCACCGACTGCGGCAGATATATTTCGGGATTGACCACGGGCAGCAAAACCGCCTTGTCTATGCCGAGCTCTTTGTTTTTCTTGATCAGCTCTTCGGGAGACAAAAATCTTGTCACAAAGGGCGTGGGATGCAGATAGCAATGCGAATGAATGTCGATAACCATATATTTTCTCCTTGATATTTATTAAGCAGCATAAATTGCAGTCTGACCGCGAAATAATTTTGGCGGTTGTTATTTTTCCGTTGCCCTTGCAGCTTCAGCGATAAATTTTTCCGCTGCCGAATCGCTGAGTCCGTAATCGACGAACCGTACAAGCATGTCGCGTATAAGTTCGTTACGGTCTTTTCCGAGCCGTTCAAGCGCGTAACGTACTATTTCATTGTTCTCTCTTTTATATTCAAAATAGAGCGGCAAAGTGGCGTCAAGCGCAGGGATGCCCGTTTTTACGGGTTCGCGCCGCAGTAAAATACTTTTATATGCCGACAGTGCCCCTCTCGCGGAAATTTCCGAACGCGAAATAACATCGGCGCTCCCGTCCTGCCTGACGAGATTGAAAAAAATATCGCCCGCATATCCCTGCTGATCCAGATATGCAAGCAACGTAAGACAATTGACGGCGCAGAACATATCATAATCGAAATACAGTTCAAGCGAAGAATAACCGCCGACGTTCCGCAAAGTTTTTCGCGGAGACTTCCGTTCGTACTCCGCTTGCGGCACGCCGTAAGCGGTAGCACGCAGCGCGCAGAACCGCTCACCGAAAACGGGCAGACAGGTCTCCCCTTCGCACATGGCTTCGTTAAAAGGAAGTATCTCTGCATTCGGCAATTTACGGCGCAGATCGTCTGCGCAGCATTCGCCGCTTGCTATATGCAGTATCATTGTTTTTCTCCAAAACCGAAACGCGCCGATATCGAAATCCTATTTTAACCGATTTTTCACAGCCGCCTCTTTGGCAGATTGTATCATATATGCAAAAAACTGTCAACTGTTTTTATTATTTTCCGTCTGCGGCGGCGAACATTCTTATTATACCGCTGCGCCGCCCACAAAAGGCGGCGCAGTATAAGACGCTATTTCAGCATTCAACCGTTTTACAATAAACCGTTAAACATTTTTGACGTGATTTCGGTCAAGCCTTTTTCAAAATTATAAGCGCGCCGTGTCCCGCGTCGAGATTTATATTCAGCGTATCGCCCTTGACTGTTTTTTTCTCGCCGAGAGAAATATAACTCAGCCCCGTACAGCCGTTAAAAACAATCCGAACGCGCGTTTCCACCTGTGCCGACGTGTTGAACACATAGAAAAGCCTGTCCTTTTCACTCTCGAAACAGCTTAAAATTGCCTGTTTTTCCGATTTGAATTCCTTGACGTCTTTATGACTTTCCCTGACTATGTTGCCGTACTTCGGAAGCACGCCTTTATAGATAGTTTCGGACCATAAAATCTGCTCCATCTCTTTTTCTCCGACCAGACCGTTTTCAAACTCGCCGGAAACAAGCATGCTCTCGGGGCGTGAATTCATAAGATATCTGCCGCAGGCAGAGACCTGTTTCAACGCTCTTTTGAAATATCCGTAAAGGAAGGTCCTGCCGCCGTATTCGTTAATGAGCCCCGCAATGGCGTCCTCGTTTCCTATCCAGCAGTTCGGATAGCAATACGGGAAGAGCTGAAGCCCTTTAGCTCCGAAAGCAAGCGCGGAATTAACCGAAAGCTCCACCTCGTAAAGCGTGGGAACTCTCATACCCCGCTGACCTTCCCAATATCCTCCGCATTGCAAAAACAGCCAATAAGGCACTCCCCGATTTTTATCGTTTTCAAGGCAGATCTGCGGCAGTTCGTAAATTGCTTCGTGATAACCCTGTTTACAGGTGCCGAGCGTTCCGAAAGGATACATGTCGTAGGAATAAACTTCGGGCGCATATGCATCGTTTATGGCTTTCAAGAAATTGAAATATCTTTCGCCGTGCGGCTTGTCCTCCGAATATTCAGACACGTGATTTACATACCCCGGAACGCGGGTGCCGTACATATACTGAACTTCGGTGATATTGTAAGGATTGTTGTTCACAAGGAACAGTTTATCGCGGCAAACGCGGTTAAAAACCTTTTTGGCTGCGGCTATACCCGGCAGACTGACCGCGCCGGGTTCGTCGGCAAAAAGAATGCCGCCGAACGAAGCATGCTGCCCCGCGAGACGCAGACAGCGCTCCAATTCATCGGCAAGCTCTTTCTTTTCGCTGTCGGGTCTGTCTTCGTAAAGGGCTTCGTCGCCGCCCGCTCCGCGCGCGATATAGCGCAGCGAAACGGCGGTCCTTATCATATATATAAGCCCGTATTTATCACAGTATTCCATGGCTTTAAGCGCCCATTTTTCGTTTTCCGTGCCGAAAAGCTCTTCGTGGCCGTAGACCACGTTTATACCGCATTCCTTTATCGCTTTAAACTGTTCGTCGGTAATGCGCGACGGATAAGAAAAACCGTTCTTTTCAATCGGCGGATGCGGCGAACAGTAAATGCCGACGGGCATGACGTTTCTGCCTAATTGCTTGAAATAGTAGCTGTTGAAGTTTTTTCCGTGAATTACGGGCATGACGCACCTCATAAAAGATATTTTTTATTATACCGTCCGTTTATGTTCGGACAACTTTTCCGTAATATATTATCACTCCCATTACATACTTTCCATACACATTACGGCTCATTTTAACCGATTTTACATATTAACGGCTGTCGATGCCGCCGAACATCTCAACGTTCCCTCACGGGCCGCAATGCGCGAATTCTGCCGTTCGGCAACCATAACGGTTTTTACCAGAAAAATGCCTGTTTTCGCTCTGTACCGCCTGCCGTTAAAATGATATAATTTAAGAAAACCGTTGCGAGGAAACAAAAATGGAGCTGAACACCGTTACAGGCAAAATAAGCAGAGAAGATCTCGGAATAACGGCAACGCACGAACACGTTCTGCTTGATCTGACCGCGTTTTTCCGGGCTCTTCCCGTCAAGGGCATAAAAGATCCGTCTGCCGAAAAAGTGAAAATGGAAAATCTGGGCATTTTAAGCCGCGACTGCTATGCCTTAAAGGACAACCTGCTTTTGGACGACGAGGATCTGCAGACTCGGGAACTCTTACACTTCAAAGACGCCGGCGGGCGCACGGTGGTAGACGCCACTCTCGACGGAATAGGCAGAAACCCCGAAGCGCTGCGGCGCATCGCGTTGAAAACGGGTCTGAACATAATTATGGGCACGGGATTTTACGTAGGCCCGACGCACCCCGAAGCTCTCAAATACATGTCCGATACGCAGGTTGCTTATCTTATGTCCGAAGATATAACAAAAGGCGTGCACGGCACTGAAATAAAGGCGGGATATATCGGAGAAATAGGCGTCAGCGAAATCTTTGACGACAAAGAACGCAAAGTGTTGCGCGCGGCGGCTATAGCACAAAAACAAACGGGCGTAGCCGTCAACGTGCACATCAATCCCTGGACGACAAACGGCATCGAGGCGGCGGACATTCTGCTTGCTTCGGGAGTCCCTGCGGACAGAATATGCATAAGCCACATAGACGTGGAAAACCGCCAGGATTATGTTTTATCGCTGCTGGACAAAGGAATATATGTCGAATTCGACAACTTCGGAAAGGAATACTATATCCGCCGCGAAGTGAGAAATCCGGGATACGGCAACTTCGTGCACGACACAGACCGCGTAGCTTTCCTGAAAAAACTTATCGCCCGGGGGTATTTGAAACAGCTTCTGCTGTCATGCGACGTGTGCCTTAAAAACCTTCTGCACGCATACGGCGGATGGGGATACGATCACCTGCTCTCCAACATTGTCCCCATGATGCGGGAAGAAGGCATAACCGACGCACAGATCAGAACAATGCTGCGGAATAATCCCGCAGACTGGCTGACGGGCAAAAAATAAAAGGTTTACAAACCGCTTAAAATATAGTATAATCAAAGGAGAAACATAATTGAAAACATTTCCAGACACTTCGCGCCTGCCGCGCATTCCTCACGAAGAATACAAAATGCGCGCCGAAAAAGTTCAGGCGGCGATGCAAAAAGAAAACTTTGACTTTATTCTCTGCTACGGCAACGAAGCCGAACCGCAGTACGTAAGATATTTTTCCGCATATTGGCCGAGTTTCGAAACGGCGGGCGTGCTCATCCCGAAAACGGGCGAGCCCTATCTTCTTATAGGTCCTGAAAGTTATGCGTACGCGGCGGATCGCACCGAGATTAAAACCATACGCCTGTTAAAGGCTTTCCGCGAATCGTCCGAACCCGAATATCCCGGCAAAAAACTCGACACGTTTAACTCGGTTTTTTCCGAACTGAACGGCGGAAAACCGATAAAACGCTTCGGCGTCGCGGGACTTCCGCTGATGACGATAGGCGTTTACCGCGATCTGGAACAAGCTCTCCGTTGCTGCGGCGGCGCTGAAATAGAAAAAGCCGACCGCATAGTAAACGACATAAGAATGATCAAGACCGAAAACGAACTTGCCTGCATGCGTGCGGCTGCCGATATAACGAGGCGCACCTTCGATTTCGTTCTCGAAAACATTAAAACCGGCATGACCGAACAGCAGGTCGCCGGGCTCGCGCTCGGAAAAATGCACGAGCTGGGCGCCGAACGCGAATCATATCCCCCGTGGGTGCTCACGGGCGCAGGGTCCGACCAGGCGATAAGCCGCCCGCGCAACAAAAAAATCCGTGACGGAGACCTGACCTTTATTCAGATAGGCGCACGCGTTGACGGATATGCTTCCAGCATAGGCCGCGCTGTGGTATTCGGAAAAGCCTCTCCCGAACAGAAAAGGCTGATTGAAGCGGCTTATAAGGCGCAGTCAGACGTCATCGGCATGCTTAAAGCGGGTGTCTGCGCGGCGGATGTCGCCCGTTTTCACATCAAAAACGTAACCGAAATGGGTTACGGCGATTATCTGCTTTACGGTCCCTGCCACGGCAACGGCACCATGGAAGGCGAAGCGCCGTGGATAGAAACCACTTCGGACTATCTGCTCGAAGAAAACATGACGTTCTGCGCGGATATCTTTCTCGGCAACGGCAAAACGCACACGGGACTCCGCGTAGAGGACGTTGTTCGCGTTACCAAGGACGGCGTTGAAAATCTGACGGACTATCCCTGCAGATTGTTCGAAATTTTATAGTTTACAGGACGGCGAAACGATGAAATCTCCCGACGTATTCGACGAAAACGGAATACCGGTTTTTACCGCTGAAAACACCTTCGGAAAAGGCGGCAAGGTGCACGTTCAGCTTGCTTCCGAGTTTCCCGAATACGTGGGCAAACTCCATAAACACGAATTCATCGAAATAGTCTATATCGTATCGGGTTCCGCCACTCACAGGAGCGCCGGCGGCGAATATAAAGTCTCCGCAGGCGACGTGGTGGTTATAAATTATCACACTCCGCACGCCTTTTACGAAGATGGCGGCGGCGAAAAATTTTTGGCATACGACCTTATGTTCACGCCCGATTTTCTTGACCCGTCGCTGCTCTCCACCGCAGGATTCGACGACGTGTGCGCGTCGTTTTTGTTCTATTCCCTGTTCCCCGAAAAAACCGCAGTGGGCTCAGACCTGCATCTTTCGGGAGCCGGATACGGAATTTTCAGCGAACTGTTCAATAAAATCTATTCGGAATACCGTTCTCGCCAAAAGGGATATATAGAAATTGTCCGCGCGTACACGGTGGAACTGATAATCAAAATGTTCAGGCAGATGGAAAATCACTCGGCTCGGCTTTCTCCGCGGCAGAAAGAAACCGTAGAGCGGGCCGTAAGCTACCTGCGGGAAAGTTTTCAGTCGCACGTCACGCTCGAAGAGCTTGCCATGCAAGTTTTTTTAAGCAAAGATTATCTCAATAAAATTTTTCATAAGGCCACGGGTTTGCCCGTAAACGCCTTTCTGCAGAAACTACGCATAGAAGAAGCCGCCCGTCTCCTGCTTACCACCGATATGCCCGTCGAAGCCGTTGCCCGCGAATGCGGTTACGGCGACGTGAAAGCCTTTTATTCCTCTTTCAAAAAGATAATGAAAACAACACCCGGCGCATATAAGCGCGGGAACACCGCCGATAAGCCCGCGAACGGCGCTCTCCCTTCCGAATGACCGAAAACAAAAAGTCAAATCAGGCACCCCTCCCTTTAAACAATGCGGAGGAACATGACAGAAATTTATTCCTGCCTGCCGTTCGGAAGATTTCCGCGCAAACGTATTCCTTATATTGCTGAATTAAAAAAGTCCTTGTCCGCAAAAAACTGCGTACAAGGACTTTTTTCAACCGAACTCTATTCGGATCCGATCGGGCTTACGATCTTTTCTTCGATTTTCTGAGCGCTTGCGAAATTTTATCTTTATATCTGATAATCAGTACAACGCCTATAATCAGAACTACGCCGACCACTATAAGAATTATGGCCCAGACGGGGAAAGTTATAAATTTAACTCTGTTCCACATTGCATTTATTTTTTCAAGAGTGGCATCGTTAAAATTATCCATAACCGCGCATCTTTGAATTATCGAATAATCGGGATACTGTGCGGCAAGCTGCTTATACATATTGTCGACTTTCACGTTATATACCGAGTCTTCTCCCCCGAAGAAATATCCGAGATTTATGGTGTTTTCTCCGTCGGCATCTTCTTTTTCCTTTACATAGTCAAATATTTCTTCGCCTGCTATACAGCTTACATAACCTATATAATCCATGTTGCGGATTGCGCTTTCAGGCGACGATATAAAATCAAGAAATTTCAAAGCGTTGGTTTCATCCGCATTTTTGGGCATGACCCATCCGTCAAACCATACGTTGGAACCTTCCTCGGGCACAACGTAACCGAAATTCTTGTTTACGGCTTCCCCTTCGTCAATAGTATAAACGGCGTCGCCGCTCCATGCAAAATTGACGTCTATGCGGCCGCTTAAAATATCGTTTTTGCCGCTGTCGACCTCAAATCCGTAAAGATTGCCTTTGAGTTCTTTGAGCAGCTTTTCCACTTCGGCAACAGTCTCGTCATCCGTTCTGTTAAAAATCTCGAAAAGCGTGTCGGAATAATCGGCAGACGTCTTGTCGAGCGCAAGGAGTTCATCCTGATAAAGGGCGCCGAGAGCCATTATATAGGTATCTCTGATGCTGTCTTTGATGGTGACCTTGCCTTTATACTGTTCGTTCCATATGGATTTCCAATGATTGAGATCCTCAGCCGAAGTTTTATCCATATCGTAGAGGAAACCCATTGTTCCCCACATATAACCTATAGCATAGGTTTTCCCGTCGGCAGTATTTATATCCAGTTCGTCAAATATCTGTTTGATATAAGGCGATCCGTAATTGTCCCAGTTTGCAGGCGCATCGTAAGCCTTGATCAAGCCTTCATCGCGCATTTTCATGATCATATATTCAGACGGACATATAAGATCGCATCCTTCGGGATTTTTTATCAGTTCATTATACATTTCCTCATTCGTGGCGAATGTCACGTAATTCACTTTAATACCCGTCTGCTGTTCGAAAGCATAAATAAGATCGTTATCGACGGTCGTTTCAACGTCGTCGTCAGCTACTTCGATATAATCTTCCCAACTGTAAACGGTAATCTCGGCCGTTTCGGATTCGTCTGCCGCTTTAACCGCATAACCGGGAACCAACTGCAGCACGGTAAAAACAAACAGTGCTGCGGCAATAACGCATGTAATAAAATAATTTTTAGCTCTTGTTTTCATATTAAAACTCCTTTCCAGACTTTTTCTTGCTTTTTACTTTCAGATTCATTGCTATAACCACCAGAACGGTGATCATAAAAATTATTGTGGTAAGCGCCCGATATATCGGAACTTTTTTGCTGCCTTCTTCCGTAGCATGCGCGATGGATTTATAAACCGCGGTGCTTATAGTATCGTAATTAAGCGGTGCAAGCGTAGCGGTTATTATATAATCGTCAAGCGACAGCGTTATCGCAAGAAGAAAACCCGATATTATTCCGGGCAGAATTTCCGGCAGCACAACCTTGAAAAGCGCTTGCGCAGGCGTCGCCCCGAGATCGAGCGCCGCTTCGTACAAAGCACCGTCCATCTGTTTCAATTTAGGCATCACCGAAAGAACCACAAACGGAGTAGTCAGCACAATATGCCCCACGTAAAGGCCGAACATTGACCTGTTCGACATACCCAAAAGCATAAATACCATTACGAGACCGCAGGCGGTTACGACTTCCGAATTGACGACAGGTATCTGCGATGCGCCGTTGACAGCCTTGCCGAGTTTTCCCCTGCTGTAAAATATGCCGATTGCGCCGAGCGTTCCGAGAACAGTCGCCACGACGGACGATATGACGGCAAGCAGTACGGTATTCAGTATGACGTCCTTTATCGTTCCGAGCTTTTCATACCAAACAAAAGAGAAAGATTCCCAGATGCCTATATTTTTGCCCGAATTGAAACTGTATATAACCAAAACCAAAATAGGCACGTAAATGAATGCGAGCACTAAAAAAATATATCCGTATTTTAAAATTTTCTTTATCATAAATTAGTACCCCTGGTATTATCCGCACCTTTAAATCCGCCTGTAAAGAGCATGGTTACAAACAAAATAATAAGCATTATCAGCGCAATAGCCGCTCCCTCGTTTATGTTTATAGGCGCACCGCCGTCGCCGAGAAAACATTTTGCCACGAGTTTACCTATAAGCGAAAATCCCGTTCCTCCAAGAGTGTCGGTAATTACGTAACAGCTCATAACAGGCAAAAAGACCATCATGGCGCCGCTGATAATCCCAGGCATGGAAAGCGGAAGCGTGACCTTGAAAAAAACCTTAGGCTTGCTTGCGCCGAGATCGGCAGCCGCTTCTTCAAGGCTTTTATCCATTTTAATTAACGACGAATATATCGGCATCACCATAAACGGCAAAAAGTCGTAAGTGAGGCCTATGATGCTTGCAGTGCTTCCCAGCGGAATTCCGAGCAATCCCAATATCTCTTTCATCGCCATCGCGCGAAGAACAAAGTTAATCCACATGGGCATAACAAAGAGCAACAACAGAACGGCTGCGGTTTTTCCTTTCATTTTCGAAAGTATATACGCTACGGGATAAGCTATCAGAAGGCACAGACAAGTAACGACGATGCTCACCAAAACGCTGATTATAACCGTGCTTATATTCGTCGGATCGGAAAAAAACCACGCGAAATTCTCGAAAGTAAAACTGCCGTCTTTTGCCGTGAATGCATAGTAGACGATGAGCATAAGCGGAAAAATCACGAAGCATATCAAAAACACCGCGTAAGGAATGCACAGGTGTTTGCGGGAGAACGAAAACGAAAATTTTCTTCCGCCTGCCGGAACTTCGTTTTTATCTGTCTTTACGGAAGTCATCTCTTTATCTCCTGCTTTAAGGAAAGTCTGATTTTTTCTTTGGGAATTATGACCGACACCCTGTCGTTTTCGTTCCAGGTATCTTCGGTGTCGAAAACGAAATCTTCTTCGTTTTCGTCGGTTCTCACTATAAGCTGATAGTGATCGCCTTTATAGATCATGGAAACGATGTTTCCTATCGCGCCGCCTGCGTCGGCATCGTCGCTTATCTCTATGTCTTTCAGCCCTACTTCAACGTTTACGTCGGTATCCGTGAGATCGATTTTTTCGCCTTCGGCAGTTATCAGATATCCTTCCTCGTCGACAATGGATCCCGGGTAAAGCTGCGTGACGTCACATTCGAATTCGCCGTCGCCGAAACACACCGTATTCTTTTTGGTGATATAACCGTCATATTTATTGGACGAAAATTCCTTTGCCATGATGTGTATATCGGACGGTTTTATAAATATGCTCGCCTTCTCTCCGGCTTTTCTTTCAACCGTATCCTGAATTACGATTTCGGTTTTACCGACCTTCATGACCATTTCGTAATGCACGCCTTTAAAAATCGAGCTGACGATTTTCCCCTTGACCTGACCTTTATCCTCATCCATGAGAAAAACGTCTTCCGGCCGCACGACTACATCGACTTTTTCGTTTTTCTCGAAGTCGTCCACGCAGTCGAAAACGTTGCCGATAAAGCGCACTTTTTTCTCACCGACCATTGTGCCGCTGAAAATATTGCTTTCGCCTATGAAATCGGCGACAAAAGCGTTTTTCGGCTCGTTATATATATCGGTAGGACTGCCTATCTGCTGTATAACTCCGTCTTTCATGACCACTATGGTATCGCTCATGGTAAGTGCTTCTTCCTGGTCGTGCGTGACGTAAATGAAAGTTATACCGAGTTTTTTGTGCATCTCTTTGAGTTCGAGCTGCATATCTTTTCTCATTTTCAGGTCAAGCGCGCCGAGCGGCTCGTCGAGAAGCAGAATCTTCGGTTCGTTGACGATGGCGCGGGCAATCGCCACTCTTTGCTGCTGCCCGCCCGAAAGCGTGGATACGCTGCGTTTTTCAAAACCTTCGAGATCGACTATCCTCAGGGCTTTTTCAACTTTATCCACTATTTCATCCTTAGAAAGTTTTACCGTCTTTAAAACGGAATTGCCTTTTTTATCGGTGACGCTTTTTTTCATCTTTTTAAGTTTCAGCCCGAACGCTATATTATCGTAAACATTGAGATGCGGAAAAAGCGCATAGCGCTGAAATACGGTATTTATAGGCCGCTTATTCGGCGGCATATCGCTTATATCCTGCCCGTTCAAAAGAATTTTGCCTTCGCTCGGCTTATCGAAACCCGCAATCATCCGAAGCGTGGTGGTTTTACCGCAGCCGGACGGCCCGAGAAAGGTTATAAACTCGCCTTTCCTGACATAAAGATTGACGTTATCCACCGCCACTACGCCGTCTTCAAACTTTCTGGTAATACCGACGAGTTCAATAATTTTTTCAGAATTTGTCATGCACTTTTCCTCTTTGTAAATAAAATCGCTTCAAGCTTGCGGACAATCCGCTCTGCCGCCTAAAAGACGTTTCCGCGGCAAACGCCGCGGGAGCCGCTTATTCTGCGGCAAACGCCGATATTTACGCGCACCGTAAAGTACCCGACCGGCATTCCAAACTTCACTGATTCCTAAAAACTCTTTAAGATACCTGCACTGCGCGAAACACCGATGCGCTTTAAATTTTCCGACGCATTTTTTATGCACATATGCGCCGATAAACAGCCTTTTAAGAATTTAAAAGCTCGGCGGCGAAGATACCCAGATAAACTCTGCCTGTTTGTCGGTAACGTTCTTTATGCAGTGCGTCTTGCTTGCGGTAAAGTAAAAACTCTCTCCCTTTTTGACCTTCACCTTTCTCTTGCCTATCACCAACATGATTTCGCCTTTTATAACATAACCGAACTCTTCCCCTTCATGCGGAAAATCGTCGTCTGTCCGATGACCGCCGTTCAGCACCATATGTACGGGTTCCATTGCATTTTTCTGCGCATTGGGAACAAGCCAGTTCAGTACGAAAGCGTCGGTTGTTTTCTCGATAAACTCGTTTTTGTTGAACGCTACTTTTTCTTCGTTGTCCGCATCTGAGAAAAACTCTTTCAAGTTGGTGCCGAGTGCCGATAAAATATCTATAAGCGTTGCAATCGAAGGGCTTGTAAGATCGTTTTCAAGCTGGGAAATATACCCTTTGGTAAGCTCGCACCTGTCGGCAAGTTCTTCCTGCGTAAGCTCGCAGGACAGTCTTAAATCCTTTATCTTTTCGCCTATTATCATGATTACACCTTTCGCGGTTTAGAGATTATTAACAAAAAGTTTAATAAATCTAAACTTTTGCGACGCTAACTATTATATAAATTTAGATTTCTTATGTCAATCGTTTTTCAATACTTTTTTAAATTTTTTCAACATGTTTCCCGTCGCTTTTTTCCCGCACGAAAAAACCGCAGGATGCAGCTGTGTTTTTTGAAAAACAAAAGATGCCGTTTCAGGATAAGATCCGGCATCTCGAATGACGTTGTTTTTCATATTATACCGATAATGTTTGATGATAACGTTGCGTTAAATATTATATCGATTCGAAATAATCGCTGTCGAGCCGTTTGATCTCAAAACGTTTTTCGGTAGACACACCTATATTGTGCTCATACATCAGCTCCACAAGCTTCTGCCCGTCGATCAGAATAATGGACGTATCGTTACGCGGCTTGTATTCGACGGCTTCTTTCGTAAAGCCCGAAGTTGTGATAAAAATTCCTTTTCTGGCTCCCTGCCCCGCCAAGGCGCCTACGAATTTTTGGATTTCGGGTCTGCCCACGAGATTCCCCCTTTGCCAGCGTTTGGCCTGTATATATATGATATCCAGACCGAGTTTATCTTCTTTTATAAGTCCGTCAATCCCCTCGTCGTTTGTTTTTTCGTCGCCCTGCCGGCGTCTTCAAAGCTGCCGCCGTAGCCCATGGCTACAATTAAGTCGACGACTAAATGCTCAAAGAAATCAAAAGTCTGCTCTATTACTTTATTCAAAAGATCGTCGCATACGCTTTTCTTTATAATCTCGTAATAAGAAAACATTTTTTCGGACGGAGTCTGAGATTCCGCTTCATTTTCTTCAATCACCTTGTTGCCTTCCTGCTTATGCGAGAAGGGTCTGAAATTCCATAAAAGCCTTATATCTTTTAAGGTACTTTGAATTTAAATCGGTTACTTTTTTCTTAACGACTTTTCTGCCCTCATCGGTAATTACAAAATGGGCGCGGGACGGGCTGTCCAATAAACCCGCTTTTTTCAAATATGTAATTGCCCAGCCTATCCTGTTTAAATATGTCGGTTCCTGCTGCGACGATAGTTTTTCTTCCATTTGTTCCTGCGTCAATTTAAATTCACGGGCCATAGCCGCAAATATATCTTTTTTATAATATATATTTCCGTCGGATAGAAATTTTAAAACCGGAAACATAAATTCCTGATAACCCGGAATCGCCATAATAATAACCCTTTTATAACCCATTAAAATATTTTTCAAATTTCCAAGCAGAACTGTTTACCCGAAAAAGCATTATCCCGCCATAAACCCATTATTCAGCTTGCCGCAATATCAGCCTCATGCGACAGAGGCGATTTTCCCTTGTTTTACCCGCAAGCGGATTTCAGGAAACGATAATTTCGGGCAGTTCGAAAGCACAGTCCAGCATATCTGACATGTCTTTATCGCTCACCATAGCGTCAATGTCGCAAAGTTCGCACAGTTTGAAAGCCGCAGACGCACCGAGTTTTTCCGCATCGCAGAGAAACACCGATTTTTTCGCGTTTTTCATCATAACGCGTCTCACTGCGTTTTCTTCCGGCGAATTGTCCCATATCACGCCGTCGCTTCCGAGAGACATTGCCGAAAAAAACAGCACGTCGGCCCTGATCCCCGCAGCGGCACTCTCTGCAACGTCACCTATCAGAACAGACGAATTGGTCCTTATGGTACGCCCGCCCGTACAGCAACAGTTTACTTTCAGTTTGGAAAGAAGCGACAGCGCGTCAACACCGTTGGTAACGGCGGTCACGTTTTTTATTTCCGCAAGATAGGGAACAATATAAAATGCCGAAGTAGAACCGTCGAGAAACACCACGTCTCCTTCCTTAACAAATTTTACCGCGGAAAGCGCCATTCTCTTTTTTACGGCAGCGTTGACGTCGGCACGGTATTCAAAGTCGGGTATATTCAATTCGCCGCTCAATTCGGCACCGCCGTGCGTGCGGATAACAAGCCCCCTGTCCTGCATGGCGCTAAGTTTACGTCTGACCGTAGACCGGCTGCAATATATCAATTCGGCAATCTCTTCCACACTCGCACGGACGTTCCGTTTCAGGTAGTCGAGAATAACTTTTTCATCCTTTTTAATCATCAAAATGACCGTTTAACCTGCAAATGAGCATATTTTCAAATCAATTCTTCAATTTACGCGCAATATGCGAATAAATAGTTAAAAGATTTGCTCATTTTTTGTTTCATTATATAATGTAAAAGATATTTTGTAAAGGAAAAATCATGCTTTTTGAAATAATAATACAGGCAATCGGATTCATCGGACTTGCGCTGAACGTTCTTTCTTTTCAGAGCAACAAACACAAAAACCTTGTGGTGATGAAAACGGGATGCGAGCTGTCTTTCGCCGTGCAATATCTCTTGATGGGAGCATATACGGGTATGGTTCTCGACGGCGTAAGCGCAATAAGGAACGTTATCTTTATCCGTCTCGTCAAAAAAGGCAAATCCACTACGCCGTACATAATTTTTTTCTCGGTACTGACAGTGATATGCTGCATCGCCGTATGGCTCGCCGTCGGGTGGGACGGCCCCATAAGCATACTCGTCATTATCGCCAAAGTGCTGACGTCGGTCGCCTATGGCATGAAAAGCACAAAAAAAGTACGCCTCCTTGCCTTTCCTTCAAGCGCCTTGTGGCTGGTTTATAACGCATACTGCTTCTCTCTTGCGGGAATTCTGACAGAAATTTTTACCATGACGTCTATAATAGTCGCCGCCATGCGCTTTAAAAATAAACAAGAAAATAAACAAGAAAAAACAGACGGACGGAACGATTTGCAAAATAGCGAAAAAGACGCTGACTCCGCCGCCACGGAAGAACGGTAATTAACGGAAAAACAACCTTCATACTTTCCCCGGAAGAAAATCTCCCGAGGAATATTTATATATGCAACATGTTACATATATACAAATATGCAATTGCTTGCTTAAACCATAAATTAACAATTAATTACTGATTATTTCACCACTAAATCTACCGATTGGAATCGCGTGCAGTCAACAAGTCCGCGATCGGTGAGCCGTAGTTCCGGAAGACATGCAAGCGGTATCAACGCCATAGTCATAAACGGCGAAGGATGTTTGCATCCCATAATTCTCCATGCTTCTTCCAGTTCTGCCACTTTTTTATCCATCTCTTCAAGCGGTTTTTCGCTCATCAATCCCGCCACCGGAAGCTCCACGAGGCCGAGCACTTTTCCGTCTGAAACGGCACACAGCCCGCCCCCGCATTCTATCAGCGCGTTAGCCGCAACTGCCATATCTTCGTCGTTTGTTCCCACGACAAGCAGATTGTGAGCGTCATGCGAAACGGTCTGCGCCAGCGCGCCGTTTTTGATGCCGAAGCCCTTGGTAAACCCTTTGCCGATTTTACCGGTATTTTTATGTCGCTCGAAAACAACTGTTTTTAAAATGTCGCGCTCCGCATCGGAATTGAGCAAACCGTTTTCGCAATGCAATTTAAAACGTCGCTCTCTGGTTCCTACTTTAGCGGGAATAATCTCTATGACGCGCACTTCGCAGACTTTGCCGTCCGCGGGAATTTCAAAATCTTTTCGGGTAACTTTATCCAAATGCACCGTTTTTAACGCCTTTTCCGGATATTTATACCGTGAAAACGTTTTCAGCATTTTTCCGTCGGCAGCAACGAGTTCGCCGTCTATAAAAACGCTCTTTACCGAACATTTTTCCAGATTTTCCAATAATACCATATCCGCGCATTTAGACGGGGCTATACTTCCGAGTTCGTGATCCAGCCCGAAACACTGCGCGGTATTGATAGTGACCATTTGAATAGCTTTGATCGGATCGATGCCTTCTTCAACGGCGCGGCGCACTATGTGGTCGAGATGTCCGTATTTTTTCAGGGTGTGCGGATGCGCGTCGTCGGAAACAAGACAAGCAAATCTGCTGTCTGCTTTGTTTCCGGCAACAGCCTTCGCCACCTCTTTCAAATCATGCCAGGCAGAGCCTTCACGCAGCTGCGCATACATACCCAGCCGCATCTTTGCAAGCGCGTCTTCCGCGGAAGTCGATTCGTGACAACACCTGCACCCCGCGGCTATATAGGCGTTAAGCCCCTTTTCCCTTTCGGGAACGGAATAATGCCCGGTGACGATTTTACCTGATTTCAGCGTTTCGCCGACAATGGCATGCGCTGCGGCGTCGCCGGCGATTATCGCCGGAAAATTCATCATCTCGCCAAGTCCCACGCACTCGGGCCATTTCATGGTTTCCGCAACGTCCGAAGCTTTTATTTCGGCGCCCGTATCTTCAAAACCGGCTACTGCCGGCACGCATGACGGAGTTGTCAGCATAGTTTTAAGCGGAGTACGCGCGGCATCGCAAAGCATAAACCTGACGCCGTCAAGCCCCAGCACGTTGCATATCTCGTGAGGATCCATGAATATGCCAGACGTACCGTGCGGAATGACGGCTTTTGCGTATTCGCCGACCGTCAGCATGGAAGATTCCACATGAATATGCCCGTCAAGAAAAGCGGGAGCCAGGTAAAGCCCGCTGCCGTCGACGACGCGAGTATTTTTTCCGATACAATGCTTTGCATCGCCCACCAGAGCTATGCGGCCGCAGGCAACGGCAACATCCGTTCCTTCCAGAATCTCCGCCGTACAGACATTAACCAACTTAGTATTGAGAATTACGGTTTCCGCAGGAACTTTCCCCATTGCCGTTTCAGAAAGCGTACGGGAACATTCCCACAAGGGTATTTTGCAAAAATTGTTTACCATCATTCCACCTTATGCTTTTTCACCCATTGTACCATTTTTTCTTACGCCCGTCAATACCCGCAAGAAAATTTTCGGTCTGCCAAACCTGCGCTGATTCTGTTGCCGCAGAAAATACCCGCTCTCCGAAGCGTTTTATGCTCATAATTTCGCGGAACGAAACTCAATCGCACAATAACGATAAAATAAAAAGCGCAAAGGTTTCTCTGCGCTTTTTATCAAAATAATTGCGGAATAATTCCGTGTTTTTTTATTGTTACAAGCACAAATTTATGCGCTTTTCGGCATAATTCATCGCTCAAATCCAAGATTGCGGCCTTCGTCCTGCGCGCAAGTTCTGCGGCAACAGATATGTTACAGGCAATATTTTTTCTTTAAATCGTCGGTAAGTTTTGCCGCGGAATCGGGATCGCAGTAAACTGTACAGTCTGCGTGCTCTTTCATGAGCGTCGCGGGCACCATAACGCTTTTTTCTGAAGCGAAGGTACTGTAAACGGCGTCCGCCTTGACAGCGTACGGCACGACCGAAATTATATGGCGGCATTCCATAATTTTAGAACACGTCATGCTGATAGCCTGTTTATAACATTCCTCTTTGCTTTTGAACCATCCTTCGCCGATCTGCTGTTGCAGGCATCTGTCTGCAAGCGTAACAATTTTATACGCTCTCTTGTCGTCAAAATCCGCGGGCGGATCGTTGAAGGCAATATGAGCATTTTCTCCGATGCCGATAAGCCCCACGTCCACAGCGCTTTCCGCAAGCAGATCAGTGAGTTCCGAAATTTGTTTTTCCGGATCTTTCTCGCCGTCAAGCAGATGATATTTGCCGGGATGCACTTTGTTTACAAAGCGTTCTGTGAGATACTTGTTGAAACTTGCGGGATGTTCGGGCGAAATTCCGACGTATTCGTCAAGATGGAACATCTCCACTTTCGACCAGTCGATATCTTCTTTGACGAACTCGTCAAAAAAAGGAAACTGAGATGCGCCCGTCGAAAGAAGTATTCTTGCAAAACCCTTTTCGGCTATTGCTTCTTTTATGAGTTTTGCGGCATGGGCGGACGATTTTTTGCCGAGATCCGCAAGATTCGTTGCTATAACAAGTTTCATTTTATAAATTCTCCTTTAAGTATTATCTTTTCTATGCCGAGATTTTCGTTTAAAACCAAAAGATCCGCTCTTTTCCCGGCGGCTATGCTGCCGCGGTCTTTAAAACCCATAACTCTCGCGGGGGTTGAAGACGCCATTTTGGAAAGCTCTGCAAGATTTTTTCCGACAGCCTCCGCCATAGTGCGGTAAAGCCTGTCTGCAGTAGCCGTACTTCCGGCAAAAGACTGTCTGTCGGGCATCTTCGCAACGTTATCCTCCACTATAATTTCTCTGCCGTTTTTAAGGCTGCCTATGACGGAAACGCTGCCGTCGGGAAGCCCCGCAGCACGAACTGCGTCGGTTATCAGGCTTATTCTGTCCGCACCCTTTATCTTATAAATGAGTTTTAACAGTTCCTTCGGAAGATGCCTGCCGTCGGCAATTATCTCAACGTCCATTCCGTCGATAAAATATCCTGCCTCGACGGCGCCTGCTATGCGGAAAGAGTTTTTCCGGGTAACGCCTTTCATTCCCGAATAGAAATGCGTAAGCAGCCGATAACCGTTTCCAAACGCGTTTGCAATCTCTTCAAAATCGGCATCGGTGTGGGCGGCGCTCATTACGATTCCGAGCGCGTCTCCCGCTTTGCCGAATTCCGCGCCGCCGTCCAACTCGGGAGCGGCGCTGACGCGCAAGATAAACGGATAACGTTTTTTAAGCGCTTTCAGTTCCGATGCGTCGGGACTGCGCATATACTCGACGTCCTGCGCTCCGCACTGCTCGGGGTTGAGCCACGGTCCCTCGAGATGCACTCCGATAAGAGTGCCTTCCGGATTGTTTTTTTTGTATTCCGCAAACGTATCGAGCGATTTTTCGGTCTCCGGCATGGACCCTGCAAGCGTGGTCGCAAGCAGCGTAGTTGTGCCGTGCGAAAGGTGAAAATCGGCAATTTGTTTCATCTCCGCCGCAGTGGCGTCCATAAAATCCAGATTCATGCCGCCGTGGCAGTGCATATCGATAAATCCGGGAATAAGATATTTTCCTTCCGCGTCGAAAACTTCATCTGCAGAACACGCCCCGCAGCCGATAAAATCGATAACTCCGTCGGTAAAAGCGACGCTGCCGTTCATTATTCCGTTTTCAGTGACGACGCGCGCGTTGACGATTATTTTTCTCATTTATCTGACCTTTTCGAGCGTGGGTGTCAGGTCTATTCTCCTGCCTTCCTTGATGCTGATGTTGGCGGCAATGCCTATCATTGCCGATTTAATTCCGTCGTAACTGTCCGAACACTGTCCCAGCGGATCTTCGTAAACGCCGTCGCCGAAGAGCATTTCGCGCAGTCTTTCGTCGCCGCCGGCATGTTTGCCGCCTTCCTTGGAGAAAGAATAAGTCTCGGTGGCGTTATCGGCGCGTTTTATTACTATTTTGTAAAATTCGCTTTCGTCGGGATAGAAAGTCGCGCACAGTCTGCCCGTAGTGCCCGTAACGTTAAACGTAAAACCTTCCTGCTGACCGAAAAGGTTGAGCGAATACGACAGAATCGCCCCGTTCCTGTACTTGACGTTGACCGCCATATAGTCATAAATATCGGTGTCGTTTTTGAAAGCACAGTGATCCCTCTCGTAACCGTCGAACTTTTCATTTTCAAAATACAGACCCGTAATCAGATCGTCTTTGGAAAAATCGTCAAAACACTCGCAGGTCTTTTTATATTCGCAGGTTCCGCAACGTTCACCGTGAGGTCTGTCGTCGTTGCCGTAATAAAGCCTTGCGCCCTCCGCCGAAACAAACGCGGGGTCGTCGTCGAGCACCCAGTTGACAATATCGAAATGATGAGTGGCTTTATGCACCAACATGCCGCCGCAGTTTTCCAAAAATCTGTGCCAGCGCTTAAAATAGTCGCCGCCGTGAATGCAATTGAGCGTATACTCGTAATCGACAGTGAGCGGTTTGCCTATTACGCCGGACTTGACGAGTTCCTTTATTTTGGCATAAAAAGGCATAAACCTGCAATTGAATGTTACGGTAACCTTTTTGCCGCTCTTTTTTTCCGCCTCGCGGATGGCAATGCACTTTTCTTCGTCCATGGTAAGCGGCTTTTCCGTATAAACGTCTATACCGGCGTTAAGCGCGCGGATAATGTATTCATGGTGGAAACAGTCTACCGTGGTGACGATAACCGCATCGGGTTTGGTTTCGGATATCATCTTGTCAAAATCGGTATAACCCTTGATATCCTTGTCGACGGTTCTGATATAATAATCGACGCGTCCGGGGTTTTTGTCGCACACGGCAACGATTTTAATGTTCTTAAAATCCTCCGAAAGGGGTTTTGCAAACATTTCGTAGCAACGGTAACCTGTTCCAACAATAGCTATTTTTTTCATGATCTTCTCTCCCGAAAATTTTGTTTGTTTGAATTCGTTACTTTATTTTATATATTAGCACTGTTTTTACATATTTTCCATACAATTAAAAGCTCTTTTTATTTTGTTTTACATATAAACTGCACTAGCCCCCGGAATTCTCCATGTAAACAATGCCCGAAAAAACTTTCTCCGCCGCAAAAACATCTCGATTTGCAGGCTGTGCTGAATTGAACTGTATATCTACGAAAAAACCGCTTTTACAACACTTGCGCATGCGATAAATTTTTCTTTTTCAGACCGCAAACAATTTTATCATAAGGCCATTGACAAGTCAATATAAAATATTATATAATTATGCTAAAATTACATAAATCGTAAAGAAATAATTATGCAATTCATAGAAATAGAAAAATTATCGGCCGGCGGCCGCAGAACAACGCCGCTGCACAGCCACGAATATTACGAACTTTATTTTCTTCTTGATGGAAACAGACATTTTTTTATAGGGGACAATATTTATGAAGTCAGCAGCAACACGCTTGTTGTGGTCCCGCCTTTCGTGTTGCACAAAACCGACGGCGGACGATACATGCGCATAAATATAAACGTTTCCGCCGATCTTTTAAAAAAACAGTATGCGGATATGCTTAAAAAAATAGAACGGCACATAGCGATAAATATCGAAAAACCCTGTTTGGAAACTATATTGTATCTTCTCGAACTCGGCGCCGATGAATTCGTAAAAAACACCGCTTCCAAACGCGAAATAGCCGTTGCTCTTACGGAGACTATACTTTTCGTGCTCTCAAAAAATAAACTTAATTCTACCAATATAGATGCTTTAGCGGCATCCGACGAATGGACGGCGCTCATGTCGCGTATCGTCGCCCATCTTAACGATAATTATGCATCGCCTCTCACTCTCGATAAAATTTCAAAAGAATTTTTCATCTCTAAAATGTCGCTCTGTTCCAAATTCAAAAAGTATATGCACTGCACGGTCAACGAATACATAACGCGCCTTAAACTGACCAAAGCAAAAGATCTTTTGATAAATTCAAATAAAAGCATGGATAAAATTGCCTGCGAATGCGGATTTTCTTCCGCCAACTATTTCGGGTTGATATTTAAAAAAGAAATGGGGCTTTCTCCGCTAAATTACAGAAAAAACAACCCGTTTAAAACGAATGAGCATATATAACATACATTAGAAAAATATATTATCGCAACTGCCTGCCGCAAAACCATGCTCTTAGCTTGAATTTACACAACCGATGTACCTCAGAAGCTGAAAAGGCGCGTTTATGAAACATATATTTCTTTTTAAGTTTAAAACAAGTTTGCTCCGTGCGCCGCCGAGAGAGCCAGAAGCATATTCAGATCAATAAATCAACATAAACGGGAAGCGTTTTTTATGAAGACCAATCTGAATAACTGATTATAACGCCCGACGCAACTGCCCGCCTCTTAAAAAAGGAAATTTTGATAAAAAATCAAAAATAACCAAAAAACATAATCAAAACACTTGAAAAAATTTAACGTATTTGATACAATATGTAAGCTAATCCGATTTAGGGGTATCGCCAAGCGGTAAGGCAACGGACTCTGACTCCGTCACTTCGGTGGTTCGAATCCATCTACCCCTGCCAAGAGCAACCGTATTCAGACACGCGGTTGCTCTATTTTTATTATAGAGGCGTTGCTGGAACAGTTTTTTTCACTAAAA
>CAUHGY010000016.1 GCA_959605945.1 uncultured Clostridia bacterium
GCGAAATTATAAATATTGGTCATTATTCTGCGCGACGACGGATTGTTTTTCAAATCGAACAGAACCCTGTCCACCTGATCGAATTCACCCTCTTTATATTTGTGTTTCTGGCGCAGCTGATAGCCGTAAGCCTTGCCGATGGAGCCTGTATCATCCGCCCAGGAATCCCAGATATGGCTGTTCAGATCGTGAATATTGTTGGATTTTTTCTGCCAGATCCATAAAATTTCGTCTATCGCCGACTTAAAAGCCGTGCGGCGCAGCGTGAGAACAGGAAATTCCTTTTGCAGGTCATATCGGTTAACGAGACAAAATTTTTTTACCGTATGCGCCGGTGTTCCGTCCGCCCAATGCGGCCGCACGGGCAGATCGGTATCCCATACGCCGTTCTCGATAATTTCTTTGCAGTTTTCTATAAAAACTCTGTCCGCGTAACTCATCTCAATTCTCCTTTTTTCTTTTGAACACGGCGATTATGGCGCGCGTTTCTCCGTAGCCCATTGCGGGGTTGGATAATCCTACGAGTTCCCAGCCCTGTTCACCGTAAGCGTTAAGCTCGTTTTCGATTGCGGCGGCATCGAATTTTCCGCCCCAAAAAGATTTTTCCGGCATGATCTCAACTGTTTTATATTCCCACATATCTAAAAAGCATCCTTCTTGATTTTTTTCCAGCGTCTTGCTATAAAGCGCAGCACTATAGGCCGCGGCACTATTTTCATCACGAAATACAAAAATTTATTAAATCCCCCGGGGATATATTTGACTTTATTCTTTTTTACGGCTTTAAGCGATTTTTCCGCTACGAACGAAGCGGACTTCGAAGATAATTTTCCCCACAGCCCCTGACCTTTTATGTCCTCGATTATGTCGGGACGGGTAGGAACGCCGCCCGGCATGACGACAGTCACTTTAACGCCTTCGTTTTTAAGCTCGTAATGCAATGCGGTGAAAAAATTTATCAGCATTGCCTTTGTGGCGCTGTAAAGCGCGAAATAAGGCATGGGACTTGCGCCCGACATGCTGGCAACGGTCAAAATTTCGGTCTTTTCCGCACGCCGCGGCAGAAAAGCATGTGTGAGCGACACCGCAGCCTCAACATTTACGCGCATCTGAAAGAGCACTTTCTCCGGCGTGTATTCTTTAAATGCCATCTGCGTGTCCACTCCGGCGACGTTGATTATTCTGTCAAAACGAATGCCGAGCCCGTCTATATGCGCTATCATGTCCGCGCGGGAACGCTCGTCGCTCAAATCGCAGGCAAAATATTCGGCTATTACTCCCGGAAATTTTTCATGAAGTTCGGTTGTCAATTTCCCCAGCCTGTCCGCGCTTCTGCCTGTCATAAACAGCGGATAACCTTTTTCGGCGCAAGCGAAACAGAACGCTTTGCCTATTCCGCCCGTCGCACCGCTTATAAACGTGTAATACATCACTTTGCCGTAAGAACTTTACTGGTAACGCCGTTTATCATTCCGATTTTGCCCGATAAGCTGTTTATGATTTCCTGCGGGGCATCCATGACGACGCTGATGACAGACACTCCTTTCTGTTTGTAAGGAATGCCCTGCCTGCCTATAATATAATCTCTGAAATCGTGAAACAGCGCGTTCACTCTTTCGACTGCGTCAAAGTCACTGACAATGACCGCCACAACCGCAATTTTACCGTCCATAATTTTCTCCATGCGAAAATTATAACACAACGGAAAACGTTTAGCAATAAAATTGTCCTTTCTTAACCGCCGATTTTAATTTTTCTATTGCCTTTTTTTCTATTCGGGAAATGTACGAACGCGATATTTTAAGGAATTTCGCCACTTCACGCTGGGCATAGCATCTTTCGCTTTTCAGCCCGTACCGCAGACATATTACGGTATATTCGCGCGGCGATAAAACACCCTTGATGAACTGCAGAAATTTTTCGCGTTCGATGCTTTTATCGACCTTGGAAAAAACTTCGTCGTCCTTTTCGCACAAAAGATCCATGAGCGTGAGTTCGTTGCCGTCTTTATCCGCGCCGATCGGATCCGAAAGCGAAACGTCGTTACGGTATTTTTTGTTGGAGCGCAAAAGCATTAAAATTTCGTTTTCGATACACCGCGCCGTGTAAGTGGCAAGCTGCGTGCCTTTACCCGTTTCGTAAGTGTTTATGGCTTTTATAAGTCCTATGCTGCCCACAGAAATAAGGTCGTCGGTCTCTGCGGCACCCGTATATTTTTTTACCACATGCGCTACCAGACGCATATTGTGATTCAATAATTTATCTTTCGCCGCCTTATCTCCGAGCTTGATAAGCCTCAGGCACTCCGCCTCTTCTTCAGGCGGCAGAGGTTTGGGAAAAGAGCTTCCTCCAATCACGCTGCCCGCAAAAAAAGTTATTTTACCCAGCAAATACAGCAATCCGTCAAGAAACATAATCTTCTCTCCTTAAAAAACGCTTATTTTAATATATGCCGTAAAATTACGGTATAGTAATAAAAGCAAGTCCCGTTTTTCCGTCATAAACCCCTTTACTTTACGCTATTTCCGCGTACAATGAAAGAAGCGTTTGGAAAATATCATAAAGGGAGGGAAATAAAATTAAGTCATTTTATTATATCAACGACTTCGCGTTCTATAAAAGGCTTTTCGAGAAAATGAAAGAAACTGTTCCCCGCCCTTAAAGCAGGTGAATTATGGATTTTTTTGATTTTCAGGGTTTTATCGAATTTTACGGGCTGCCTACAGTAATAATATCTACGGCAGTCGCGGCGGTCAGCTTTGTTATCAACAAGCTGTTGTCCGACAGGCTTTCGTACACGGTGAAAAGCTATATTCCGTTAGCCGCGGGAATACTTTTCTATTTTATTTACGACTGTATATTTGTGACGAAGGGGTTTAGTTTTAATTATCACGCAGTTTCCGCCGGCATTATATGCGGTTCTGTTTCCAGCCTCATATACGCGGCGGCAAAGCGCATTTTTTCGGGCAAAAGCACCGCAGTAAGTCAGATAACGCTGGTGATAGAAGGAATTTTGCACTGTTATGTCAGCGAATCTGCATTGAGCCTTACCGTGCTGGCGGTTGAAAATATTATCGCGGAAGCCGAAAACGACGAAATTAAAAACGCTGCCGCCGCACAGGAAATAGCGCGGGTAGTGAAAGAAAATTCTGACAAGAACCTGTCAGACGAAGAATACGAACGCGCGGCAAGTCTTACCTTAACGGCAGTTAAAGAACTGAAAAACAACATTGAAAAGCGTAAGTAACGCAAAAAAACGCTCCCGAAAATATATCGGGTTTAGAAAAATTGTCTTTCTATAAGTCCGACTTCCTTTTTTTTGCACGGAATAACTTGAAATATAATGCTTTTTTGATATAATGATCTTATCGGTAAATAAGAATTTTCGGAGATACATTATGGCTACACTTCATATGATGGTAGGTCTGCCCGGAAGCGGCAAGACCACGGAAGCAAAAAAGTTGGAGCAAGAACATAAGGCGTTAAGATTAACTCCCGATGAGTGGCAGTATTTTCTTTTCGGACACGATATTAATGAATCAGAACACGATGAGCGTCATGCCAAGATCGAAGAACTAATGTGGGAAGTCGCTGTAAAAGTTCTGAAAATAGGGTGCGATGTAATACTTGATTTCGGTTTCTGGACAAAATCCGAGCGCGATGAATTCAGACGAAAAGCTCACTCTTTAGGAGCAGATTCCAAAATTCATTATATGAATGTTCCTAACGACGTTATCCGGGAGCGATTGGATGCCCGCAATCAATTAGCGGGTAAGAACGCTGTATTCTATGTGGACAGGAAAGACTTTGATGAATGGTCGGTTTTATTTGAGATTCCCGCAAAGGAAGAATTGGAATAACATATTCCAATCTGTTGAACCGACGGTTATTTGGAAAAACGTATTTAAAAGTATGGCACACTATACTTTGCCCGCAAAGCCGTGTGCTTTACAAAGTAAAAATGAAAAGGCTAACGATATTTTCGTTAGCCTTTTAAATTATCTAAAAATCCCTAGGCGAATCGCGCTACATTCACGGGAACGTTTTTTATCGAATATTGCCATGTGTTTTTATTGCCGTAAAATCGATTGTTTATTTTTGATCTCCGCCTGCCGCATAAATTCTGCCGCGCTGACCTCCGCGACAACCGACAGAGACTGACGGCAATATTTTCATCCCTGCCGTCTGTTTTTTACGCCGCTCGCGGCATGACGCCGGTTATTCCACCGATTTCAACGATTCCGCCATGTTTATCTTATCCAGCTTAAATCTCATAAAGAAATTGACTATCAGCGTAAACACAACGGTTATCGCAAAGGACAGCAGATAGCTCCACACCGAAATTCTGACGTCGAAAGCCAGCATATCCACATGCACGAACGACATCACGAACATGTGCAGGAATATTCCCGCTACCAGACCTATAAGCGCCCCCAATACCGAAAGAATAATATTCTCTCTCAACACATACGACCCTGTTTCCCTGCCGTTGAAGCCTAGAACTTTGACGGTGGCAACTTCTCTCACCCTCTCCATTATGTTGATGTTGGTAAGATTATAAAGAACAATAAACGCCAACGCTCCCGCACAGAGTATGATGAGCGCCACTACATAGCTCATCGACAGCATGGAACTGTCAATCACTTCGCGTTCTTCGGATACGACGGAAACATAACTTATGCCTTCTTCCCCTCTGAGTTCCGTAGCGGTCGACTTGACGGCGGCATCGTCTTCGCAGGTGTAAAAAGCAGCTGTCTCGGCATATTCGGGAACCGACTCGGGACTGACGAAAACATAGTGATTGATATAGTTGTCGCATATCCCGGAAACGGTGAGCTCGGTCTTTATCCCGTTCATATCGACAGTGACGGTATCCCCGACCCTGACGTTCAAATCGTCCGCAAGTTTACTTGACAGCACGGCTTCGCCGCTCTCCGGGTAAGCGATCTCGGTCTTGCCCGAATGCAGATCGAAAAACAGCGGATAACTGTCTTTATCGAGCGCGACCGCGTTGACCTGTTTATCCCATTCGCCGGCATAAATATGCGTCTCTTCGATATAACCGAATGCATAACTTTCGGCATTGTTTTTCAAAATGGTTTCCACGTCGTCGCGGTAATCGGCGTCGAGACGGACAGTGGCGTCGTAAAGATGAATTTCCCCGTACTGGTAATCGGTGATGTTGGCTATTGAATCGTTAAGTCCGAACCCCGTCATCAGCAGCGCCGTGCATCCGGCTATGCCTATGAGCATCATGGCGAGTCTGCCCTTATAGCGGAAAGTATTTCTGACAGTGACCTTGCTTAAAAATGAAAGTCTTTTCCAGAAAAACGTTATTTTTTCAAATATCGTGCGTTTGCCTGCGACAGGTGCTTTCGGTCTGATAAGCTCTGCAGGATTGGCTTTTAACTCACGGAGGCAGGTAAAATACGTCACTGCCGCCGCGCCTACAATGACCACGGCAAGCGCCGCGATAAACATGATGGCGCTGAAATAATATTCGAGCGAAGCAAATCCGTACATCATATTGTAAACAGCCCATATTATCTGCGGAATGACGCCTGTTCCGATAAAATATCCGCCCACGCATCCCGCGACGGACGCGATGCCCGAATACAGCAGATATTTTGATATTATAGCTCCGTTGGACATTCCGAGCGCTTTTAACGTACCTATCTGCGTGCGCTCTTCATTGATCATTCTCGCCATAGTCGTCAGGCAGACAAGCGCCGCTATCAGAATAAAGAACGCGGGGAAAATGGTGGCGATACCGCTGACAATTCCGACGTCGTTGGAAAAGTTGTAGTAACCCTGATTGCTTTTCAGATCCAGCACATAAGTTAACGGCTCACGCATGGCGGCGATCTCAGAAACGCCTTCCTGATAAGCTTCTTCGCCTGTCTGATAGTCCGCAAGCCCCTGTTCGTAATCCGCCTCGCCGTCTTCAAGCATTTTCCGATATTCCTCGCGTTGCTCTTCGGTCAAAGCGTCGGAATAACGGTTAAAAAGATCCCAATACTGATCGAGAGAAGCCCGTGCTTCTTCAAGTTCGGCTTTTGCCGCGTCAAGTTCTTCTCTTGCAGAATCCAGCTGATTCTGCGCATCTGTCTTGATGCTTTCATACCTGTCGTTCGCACGCTCGGAAAGCAGTTCTTTGATCGGCTCGCTCGCCGTTTCCACGTTTTTTTCGTATTCTTCGGAAAAATACGCCCCTTCGACGTCGAGATCAAGCAAAATTTCGTGATACGCTTCCGAATCGAATGCCGCGGCATCTATATAAATAAATCCGGTTATTCTGCCGTCTGCTATATCCGTGGTGCCGCGCTCTACGTTGATATATCGCGGCGACTGAACGATGCCGCATATCTCAAATTCGGAATATTTAAATCCCGCGGCGTCAACAAGTTTTATGGTTTCGCCGATATCTTTCTCGGTAAAAACCTTGGCGTCCGCAAGACATTGGTTTTCTTCCGACGGCATATTGCCGTAAACGAGTTTCGGAACGGCTATCTCCTCGGGTATAGACAAAAACTTATAAGCTATCTCCTTGCCCCCCGACATAACCGCCGCGTCTGTCGAATAGCCGCCTTCGGCGCCGTTAACGCCGGAAAACTCTTTAAAAGCGGTAACATCGTCTTCGGTCAGGCCGTAAGACGAAAGCAGCTGCAGATCGAACATGTTCTGCTGACTGAAATATTTATCGCCCGTCAGCCGCATAGACGGCTCGGCATTCATAAGCCCCGTAAAAAATCCTACGCCCAGCGCCATGATGGCGAGAATGGCAAAAAATCTGCCGAGCGAAGATTTTACCGAGCGGAATAACATTTTGCCTTTTACTTTCGACATAGTTTCACCACTCGATATCTTGAACGGGAACAACGTTTTCGTTGATTTCCGACGAAACTATTTTCCCGCTTCTGACTCTTATCACTCTGTCCGCCATCGCGCAGAGCGCTTTATTGTGAGTTATAATGACCACCGTCGTGCCGCTTTCGCGGCAAGTGTCCTGCAGCAATTTAAGAATCGATTTACCCGTGGCGTAATCGAGCGCGCCGGTAGGTTCGTCGCACAAAAGCAACTTGGGATTTTTTGCAAGCGCGCGCGCTATGGCGACTCTCTGCTGTTCCCCGCCCGAGAGCTGCGCCGGAAAATTCTTCGCGCGGTCTTTCAGCCCTACCTGTTCGAGCACCGTGGCAGGATCGAACGAATCTTTGCAAAGCTGCGCCGCAATCTCCACGTTTTCAAGCGCGGTGAGGTTGGGAATAAGATTGTAAAACTGAAAAACAAAGCCCACGCTGTGCCGTCTGTAATCGGTCAGCTTGCGCTTGTTATACTGCGATATTTCTTCCCCATCCACGATCACTTTGCCTCTCGTGAGATTGTCCATGCCGCCGAGAATGTTTAAAAGCGTGGTCTTTCCTGCGCCCGATTCGCCTACTATGACGCACATCTCACCCTTTGCAATGCTGAACGATGCATCGGATAGCGCAGTTACGCATACGTCGCCGGTTTTATACTCTTTGCAGACGTTCTCGAAAACTATATAGTTATCCATATAATGCCTCCTCTTGACAACGATGATTTTTTCTTAAACGCAACCAGCACTCTTGTATTTCAACTTAAACTTTCCCGTACTTGACTTTTCATCCTCCGTGTGATATTATTATATCATCACTCTGTACAATTTGCAACAAACAGTTTTTTGAAAATCGATGTGTATTCAACAAAACACTGCGATTTGTCGGATGTACGACAAACTTTTAAAAATTTTTTTCGGGAGTCATAGATTATGGAAGAGAACAGAAGAACCAAAATGACTAAAAAACTCATTCACGAAGCGTTTCTGGAACTGCTCGAACACCATGCGATAGAAAAGATCAGCGTTACCGATATCTGCAAAGTGGCGGATGTAAACCGCTCGACTTTCTACGCTTATTACAACGACGTTTCCGAATTGCTCCGCGAAATCGAAAACGAAGTGCTGAGCCAGGTGCCCGTACCGCAGGACGCGCAGGTAATTTACACCGACAATAAAGCATATCTCGATCTGCTTGAAAAATTTTTCATATACGTAAAGGATAACGAACGCCTTTTCAATATTCTCATAACCAAGTCGGGCAACGGTTATTTCAATCAAAAGCTCATAGAACTTATTATGAGCAAATATCAGCAGGAAAATCCGGAAAAAACGCCCGTTTTCGTGCAATACGGATATTATTACGCCATAAACGGCGTAATAGGGATTTTGAGGGTATGGATAACCCAGCACTTTCCCATTTCGCCGAAAAAATTTTCTAAAATCGTATTAGAACTTTCTCTCCGCGCAAATTCCATACGGGAAGAAGACATCAACTGATATTGTACGGGCGAAATTTTTAAGTACGCGATCAAATGTGCTAAAAACTGCGGCGGCGCTTAATTAAGCGCCGCCGCGATACTTTTTCTAAACCGATTTTACGTAAGACAGTCCGTTTTTAACCAGCGAAGAACCGTCATCAAACAAATAAACATATCCGCTGCCGTCCGTATAAACCCTGAAAGAAATATTTTTACCGTCAGCCCTGCCCCTCGCGCAGATGGTTTTTTTACCGTTTTCAACTTGCAAATCAAACAAAAATCTGTCTTTTCCCCCGACGGTGAGCATCAATTCCGTCTGCTCGCGCTCTTTCTCATATTCCACCGCCACGCTTTCGGTTATTTTCCCGTTATCGCAAAACGTATATATAAATTCTTTCTCCTGTTCGCCGCCTTCGTTCTCGGATTCGCTGTGCACTTCTACATAAGACTTTTTTTCGGAATCCGTATACGCTTTGAATGAAAGTTCGCTTTCGCTTTCATCGCCATCTTCTTCGACAGAATATTCACCCTCTACCGCATACTGTTCTTCTCCTACAAGCAGAATTCCGGTAATGGAATATTCTTCTTCGCGCTCATCGCCTTCGCTTTCGCCTTCCGTGAATTTCTTATTGTAATACATTATATATACCGCGTTTTCTCCGTAAATACGCGGCGCGCTGATACTCATCCCGTAATCATAGTCGCCGTTGCCGCCTATATCCTTTCCGCCTATTTTTCCTTCTCCGAGCAGCTCTTCCACCAACGGCATATATCCGTTTATGCCGTCAACGGCTTTTTCGTTTTCGTCGGCAAGCGAATAACTATCTGCCATCGGGAAATTCAAATTACCCGCAGCCGCAGCAGCCCCCAGCATTGACCCGACCGACGCAGCTCCGTAAGCATAAAAAGAATCCGCATCGGTTATATAATCGAATTTATTGTCGGGAAACAGAACGCCGGGGTTTTCCGATCGCTTTAAAAGCAACGGCAACAGTATCGAAAGACAAATTATCAGCGCAAGCGCCGCAGCTATCACGGCAAATTTTCTTCGCGATATTCCAAAAGTCCCACCATGAGCATATGAAAGCGACTGTTCCGATGTTTCGTAACCCATGCGCCGTTTTATATTTTCCTTTATCCTGTCATCGGGCAGAATTTTGTCTTTATTACAATAAAGCTCTTTTTTAATCTCATTCATAAATTTATATTTTCCTTTTCGAGAACAGATTTCAGTTTTCCGAGCGCAACGTTATTTTTCCATGTAACGGTAGACAGCGGAATACCGAGCATGGCGGCTACTTCTCTTCTTTTATAGCCCGCAACATGGCATAGCATTACTATTTCGTATTCATCTTTTTTCAGTTCCCTTGCCGCAAGATCGAAAATGAACGGCAATTCCGTTTCCTTTCCTGCCGCCCCGTAAAAGTGTTCGTCAAAATCGATTGCGGTTTCCCTTGAATACTTTTTAAGATGGTTCAGCGCGAGAGATCTGCCTATGGAACAAAGCCAGCCTGTAAAATTGCTCCCTTCGGTGTATTGATCTATATGCGAAAGCGCTTTAATAAAAGTTTCTTGCAGAATATCTTCCGCATACGATTTATCTTTCAATAAATACAACACGCTAAAATAAACTATTTTGTGCGTATGCTCATAAATATAATCGAAAACTTTATAATTTCCCGCTTTCAGCAGAGAAATTTTCTTTTCAAGTTTTGTCTTCTGCATAACTCTTCCTATAATAAAACAATTATTATACCCCTTTTTGTTGGTGAAACCGAAAAAAATTTTAAATCCGTCGCAGTAAAATCCGCAGCCGCATACATCGATTTGTTTTTGATTATTAACAGTATATAACAAATGCGAACTTCCGTCAATAATCCAACCGAAAAGCATTAAAGAAAAATTTTTAAAAAAATTTCAAAATCCGCCAACAAAAGCGCCTTGTTCTGTTGTTATATAGGTGAAAGCGGAAAACTTCCGGAATTTTCCGTTTCGCATATAAAATTACACCGTTTAAGGAGAAATAACATGAAAAAAACAATAGCAGTATTTATCATCGCCTTTTCGTTAGCACTTACTGCCGGTCTTGCGGCATGCGGCGGCAATTCTAACAGCGGCAAATTCCAAAATTTCGACACAGCCGAAGAAGTTTACGCATTCAGCGCAGCCTCTGCGGGAATGATCATTTCCGCTATGGACGAAAACGCTTCGGCGCTTGCGGCCGATAAATATTCCGTCACGGAAAATGACGGAGCCGCGGCAAACTACGTCTACAGCAAAGAAACCGACCGAACGGCTACGACAGTTTCGGAAAATTTTAATGAACTCGACAAATACATGATCCTTGTGGAAAGCCTGCTTTCCGATCAGAATTTCGGTATAAAAATCTCGCCGTCGGACAGAGAAGGTTACCGGGAAAAATCCGTCGTTTCATATAAAGATCTGAACGGGAACCCCGTAAGTTACGAAATGTTTTACAATAAAATACCCGTCAGAACCGAAATAGACGGCAGCGAGACCGAAGAAACATATTCCATTTCGGGAGTTATGATCATAGACGGCACAGAATATTCCATCAGCGGCGAACGACGGGACGAAAACGAACACGGCGAATCGGAAAGCGAGACGGAATTTACCGTAACTCTCAGCGAATCAGCCTTTATTAAAGTAGAACAGAACATGGAACAGGAAGACGATGAAACAGAACAGGAATACAGCTATTCTATATTTGAAAACGGAAAACTCACCGAACGGAGTGCTTTCTCTTATGAAACCGAACGCAGAGAGACCGAATTGAAAATGGTCTCTATAAACGGCGGCGAAAAACATACCTTATATTTTGAAAAAGAAAAACGCGGCAACGATGAATTCATCAGGATCCGCATCAGCGACAACGGCATAACCGAGAGTTACAGAGTTGAGCGCATTGTAGGCACAGACGGCGAAATATCTTATTCCTACACACCTATAAGCAACGATTTCGACGATTAACCGGCTATCCCCCTGTCGGCGGGCTTTAAGCCAATCGCCGCGCCCGCCGCGATTTTGCGGCGGGCGCGGGACACGATAAAATATTTTGAAATTTTATCGTCAGCGTTGCCATTGTCGCGAACATGATTGCTTTCTTATATCCTGTTTTTAATTTAAATAGATACTTTTTATAAAGCCCCTCCCCGCCTGCCGCGATTTTGCGGCGGGCGCGGGACACGATAAATTTATTTTGAAATTTTATCGTCAGCGTTGCCATTGTCGCGAACATGATTGCTTTCTTATATCCTGTTTTTAATTTAAATAGATACTTTTTATAAAGCCCCTCCCCGCCTGCCGCAACTTCGTTGAGGCAGGCGGGGAGGTATTATAATCCACTATATGTTCAATATTTTTTAAGTTATTTTTTTAATCCCAAAATCTCGTCCGCCGATACGTCCAAAATTTCACAGAGATTTGCAAACGTATCAATGGAAGGAAACTTATTCAGTCTGATATATTTACTTACGGTAGACGGATTGATTCCAAGTTTTTCGGCAATTTCTTTTTGCGTCATATTACTGTTTTTTATCTCTTCTCGTAGCCTTTTTTGTATATCCTTTAATTCTATCATAAAAAAATAATAGCACAAAGGGCAATTTTATCTTGACAAAAGGCACACTGTGCCTTATAATGTTATTGAGCAAAACAAAGGAGAATTATAATGAATTTTTGCCCACGTTGCGGAAAAAAAATCTACGACGGCTTTACAGCCTGTCCCGAATGCGGATATCCCGTAAGAACAGAGAAAGTTTACGCGAACGATAAATCAAACGTAATAAAACTCTTTATGATATTAGAATGGAGTATAATAGTAATTTTATATTTTATCTCAGGATTGATATCCGGCGACATCGTATATGCGTTTTGTTCGTTTATTCCGATATGTTGGTGTATTCCCATGACGATTATTGCTTTCAGAAAAATCGGAGTCAGAGAAAAATTCAGCACGGGATTTAAGGTTTGCATAACCATATTCGTAAGTACGGTTGCGGGAATTTTATTATTATGCAACGACGAACTCTGAAAATCAATCCCCTAAATCTTTATAAAATGCAAAAAGGATAACGAAACCCGTTATCCTTTTCTTATTCGGTAAAACAATCCGATTAAACATATTTCCGCTTTAATCCCGTGCGTAAAGTTTTCTATTTACTTCCGCGCGCGTCTTTGACCATTTGCATATAATCCAATTTTTTATAGCCCATTTTCAAATAAAGCGCAATTGCCCCTGCATTATCGGCTTCAACTTCAAGACGGTATCTTGCCGCAGGAAATTCCCTTTCCAAAAACCCGAAAAATTCCTTTCCCAAACCCTTACCGCGATACTGCTCTCTCAAATAAATTTCTTCCAACCAGACAACGGATCCGCCCGCTTCGCGGGAAAATGTCTTTGCGAGCAGTGCGTAGCCCGCATATTTCTCCCCTTCGACAAATATAAAACAGTCCGCATAGTCCGAAGAGCGCATCAGTTCTTCAAAAATTTTCTCGTGATACTCGTCGGGAATCGGTTTTAAAACAGCTTCCGACGAATAAAATTCCCTGCTCATTTCAAAAAACGCGGCTTTGTCGCCGCGAACCATTCTGCGTATCATGTCATCCTGCCTGAAAGTTTTTTCAAAAGTATATCAACAGAATACCGTTTTGTCAAGCATACTGCATAAAAAAACGGCGTTCACCGATACTAACCGTATGAAAATAACCGAAAATCTCGCGGAAAACATCAACGTCATACAAAAAAGCCTGACTTCCGACGATATTATTTTTCTTAAAATCAAAGCGGGAGAACGAGACGGCGTTTTGATTTTCGTAAAAGACATAACCGATAAAGAACTTCTCGGAGAGCTTATCTTGCGCCCTTTGAAGAGCGTTGAAGGCATGCCGGACGAGAATGCCGTGTCGGAAATATTTTTAAGCCCCGAAAAACACGTCATCGACGATACCGATAAATTGATAGAAGAAGTTCTCGGCGGCAACGCAGCCGTTATTTTCGACGGACTTTCAAAAGGCTTTGCCTTCGGTCTTATCAAATTCGAAAAACGGTCCATAACCGAACCGTCCACTTCGACCGTTGTACACGGTCCGCGGGAAGGCTTTGTAGAAAGCCTTCCGGTAAACATAAGCCTGATGCGCAGAAAACTTAAAACTCCCGAACTGCATTTCGAAAACATGATGATCGGAAAATATTCCAAAACGGCCGTTTCGATTTGCTACATCGACGGCATAGCCGATAAAAACCTTGTAAAAAAACTGAAAGCAAAACTGTCCGGCATAGACATCGATGCCGTGCTTGATTCTTCGTATATCGCAAAATTTTTGGGCGAACATAAAACTTCGGTATTTAAACAGCTCGGAAATACCGAAAAACCGGATATTCTTGCCGCAAAAATGCTCGAAGGCCGTATTGCCGTTCTCGTGGACGGCTCTCCCATAGCACTGACTGTTCCCTATCTGCTTCTTGAAGATTTTCAAAGCCCCGGCGACTATTACAACTCGTCATACAGCGCCACGATATCGCGTATCATCCGCCTGACTTCGGTCATAATAGCAATAATAACCCCGGCATTTTTTGTGGCGGCAGAGTTATTCCATCTGCAGCTCATTCCTCTATCGTTTCTGCTGACCATAGTGAACAGCATCAAGGGCATACCGTTGTCGCCGAGTTTCGAGATGTTTTTCACTCTTCTGATATTTGAAATCTTAAATGAGGCCAGCGTCAGAATGCCGAAATACGTCGGTATGGTGGTTTCTATAGTCGGCGGCCTCGTTCTCGGTGAAACGGCTGTTACGGCAGGTATTATATCTGCGCCCGCGCTGATGATAATCGCGCTGTCGGGCATATGCCTTTATACAGTTCCCGAACTTGAAAAAACTTTTTCCCTGATACGTGTTTTGTTCTTGGTGATAGCCGGCTCGCTCGGCGGATACGGCCTCTTGCTGGCCATGGCGGGAACATTGATATATTTAGTATCGTTCGAAAATTACGCCACGCCGCTGCTTGCGCCGTTTTCTCCGCTTATCACCGACGATCTCAAAGACGGCATTTACAAAGGGTTTCTGATTGAACAAACCGAACGCCCGAAATCACTCAGAAACAAGAACAGAAAAAGAATGCGGCTTGCGGGCGGCAAAAACAAATAGACGGAGTTAAAAATGGAATTTCAGCTTAAAACAAGGCAGATATGCTTATTTTTCATAGCTTTTCTGCCGGTTACTAAAATATTTATGCTTCCAAGCATCCTTGCCGGCTATGCAGGGACGGATATGTGGCTTGCATGCCTTTTAAACGTCATTTCAGACGGCATTGCGGTGCTTTGCGTATTGTACACATGCAGGCGTGCCGACACTGACTTTTTCGGACTTTTAAAACTCAATTTCGGAAAGACCGGAAGCAGGATAATTCTCGGTTTTTACACCGCTTATTTTATGTTAAAAGCCATTCTCCCCATTAACGAACAAAAAGATTTTATAGAAATTACCCTTTACGAGACGCTGCCGAACATTTTAACATTTCTGCCTTTCTTTATGATCGCTTTTTATCTTGCCACTAAAAAAATCCGGGTGCTGGGGAGATGTGCGGATATTTTATGGACGCTTACCTCGCTGGGAATACTGCTGCTTTTTGCCCTTTCGGTTTCAAACGCCGATTTCGAAGCTATGCTCCCGTTTGCAAAATCGGGCATAGGAAACATCGTAAAAGCCGGTTATTCGGGTCTGACCTGGTTCGGAGACGGAGCTTATCTGATGTTTATGATAGGCCAGTTTTCGATAAAAAAGAAAGACTCGCTTAAGATATTCTTTTCCTTCCTTCTGTCGTCTCTCGCGGTAGTTTTTTTTATGATACTTTTTTACTGCATATTCACGGCAATAGCCCACAGACAGATTTTCGCGCTGACTGAAATAGCAAAATATTCTACAGTTATAAACAATATAGGCAGATTTGATTATGTAGGTATATTTTTCATACTTTTTTCTTGCGTTTTTTCATTATCTCTGCCCCTGTATTTTGCAGCAATCAGTCTGAAAGAGATAACGGGATTGAAAAAAGATTGGATCCCGGCAGCAATAATCAACGGAATAATGCTGCTTTTAATAATTATATTTTATGAATTTTTCGCATCGATACAATCTTTCGTTCTCTCTTACGGAGGCATATTCTTTTTTATCTTCGGCAATCTTTTGCCCGTATTGACTATTTTTCTGAAAAAGGAGAAAAAACAAAATGCGCTATATCAAAACTAAAATCTTCATGTTTGCCGTCGCCGCCGTATTTCTTCTCTTCTTTTCAAACGATTTCGGATTGATAGATATAGAAAAGAACGCCATTATCACCGCCGTAGCCGTCGACGTTACGGAAAGCGGCGAATACGAAGCTACTTTGCAGATAGCCGTTCCCGAAGCCACGGACACAAATACAGAAAATAAAAAAGCGGTGATCACCGGAAAGGGCAACACCGTCGGCGGAGCTATTAAAAATATAGGCACGATCTCGGGCTGGTTTCCCAAACTCTCTTTCTGCAACCTTATAATAATCGGCGAATCGGTGACAAACGAAAACTGTTTCAATGTTATGGATTACTTTGCCAAAACCCTGCGCATACAAGATTCCGCCCTCGTGATTCTTGCCGAAAAAAGCGCCAAAGAACTCATAGAAACGGCGTCTCCGCTCGACAATATCTCCTCTTTTGCGCTGCAAAAAATACTGCTCAAAAATCCCGGGTTTGACGTAGACGTCGCTCCCAACGACATCAAAACATTCAGCACCGGATACTATTCGGAATCGGCATCGTCTTTTATGCCGCTCGTAAAAATAAAAAAACAAAGCGCCGATTCGGGAGACGGCTCGCAAGGGTCCGGCGGCAGCACGGGAAACGGCGGCGCTGCGGATAAAGCGGGAAATTCCATCGGCAGCGGCAACAAAGGCAACATACTTTTCGACGCAACTACGACAGCTCTGTTTTATAAAGGAATGAAAGTGGGCGAATTAGATAAGGAGCTGACGCTTGTTTTTAATCTGCTCACCCGACCTTCGACTCTCACCACGTATCAGGTAAATGATGTAAACCCGCTTCATGCCGGAGAAAATTATCTTATGACCGTTCTGCGCAACACCCCGTCGATAAAACTTTCCGTAAACGAAAACACTTTGGACGTCAATGTAAATCTTGATATCTACTGTAAAATCAGCGACCAGAACAGCCAGTCAGATACCGTTTATTCGGAAAACGTCACTCTCCCGCCGATGCTCCGAGAAAAAATGCAAAACCAACTGAAAAGCCAGATAACCGAACTTATAGACATTGTCAAAGCTACAAAAAGCGATATTCTCAAAATAAAACAAAAACTCTATCGCCTTCATTACAAACATTACGGAAGATACAAAGACAATTACCTTGATGTTATGAACGTCAATGTGAACGTAAAAGTGAGCGGACAAAAATAATCTGCGCACGATAAACACGTTACGGGGTCATTGCAATTAACTGAATGAAAAAAATTATAACCTTAAAATTAAGATTTCCCCGTAAAAAATTTATGTTGCAAATTCCGTTAACCCTGAAAATAAAATAACTGCTTATAAAAACGTCTTCCGTGCAGGCGCCGCTTTCAGGCTCTGCCGCAGAAGACGTTTAAAATATGATCTGTATTTTTTATCAATTAAGAAAACTTATATACAGCGAGAGAAATCCGACGGCAAAAACTGCACAAACGGAAACGTTTTCCGTGCCTGCATATGCTGTACGCCTGCAGATACATACAGATAGAATTGACTTTTTTCTTTATCCGAACAGTTTTCCGGCAATTTCCGCTCCGTCCGCACCGACGATATAATTACCTGCCTGCGACAATGCTTTTTCTATATATGTTTTTTCGGCTCTCACGCCGTTTAATTTTACGGCAAGTTCTTTCACATCTTTTATGCTGAAAAAATCACCGAAAATTTCGGCATTTCTTATCAGACCGTCCTCCATATCGAAAGTAACGGAAAGCGTTCCGAACGAAAACCTGCCGTCAAAACGGCATTTTCCTTTGGGTGAATAACCCACGTTCCATTCGTAAGAGGAATATTTATCGTCCGCAAGTTTTCTTATAGCGGCAATATCTTCGTCCGTAAACGCATATTCTTCGCAGTCCGCTTTAAGATAGTTGCAAAGCCCTTCGGCGAACTCGTTTACAGACATCGGAACGGGAAGTTCATCCTTTATGTTCGCAACGCGCGCGCGCACGGACTTTATGCCTTTGCTCTGCATTTTGAGTTTATTGTGCACAAGCGATTTTTCAAGCGTATCCATATCGGTATCGAAAAGCAGCGTGCCGTGATGCATAATTCTGCCTTCGAAAACCGTCTGCGCGTTGCCCGAAATTTTTTTGCCGTTCACGGTGACGTCGTTGCGACCTGAAAATTCGGCGTTGACGCCCATAGAACGCAGATATTCGATAACGGGACCCGTAAATTTACGGTAACTGTCCGTCCCTTCTTCGAAAGGCGCGATAACCGTATAACACAGATTATTAAGATCGTGATATACCGCTCCCCCGCCCGTCAGCCGCCTTATGACTTTTATGCCGTGCTCTTCCGTAAATGCAAGATTTACTTCCTGTAATGTATTCTGATTTACCCCTACTATAACCGCGGGCGAATTCTTCCAAAGATATATATAGTATCCGCCCTTGCGTTTCAAAAGGTACTCTTCAGACGCAAGATTGAAAGACGGATCGTGTATGTTATGTGTTATGAATTTATATTTCATCTTTATTTATATAACGCTGTTTTAATTATCACCGATATAATCCGGTTTTCAGTTTGCACCGAATGCTTTATCCGCAAATCTCTATACGGCAAACGGTTCCCGCACGCTTCGGCGGCGGATAACGGCATAATAAAAAAACTGCGGGGGATTACAACCAATCCCCCGCACTTTAAGCGTTTATTAAACGCCTTTCTTTGCCTTGCGGATGATTTCCGCGTCTGATGTATTTATGGTGCTCACATGGCCTTTGAGCGGCAAAATCTTGTCGTTGATATAGTCCACGATCCAGTTTGCCTGCGGGAAAAATTCCGCGTCGAATTCAAAGGGAGGCGTAATCCAGTTCTGCGCGCCGCAGACGACTGCGGGTGCATCGAGATAATCGAAGCAAAGCTCGGTTATATTCCTTGCGAAATCGTTGAGAATAGATCCTCTTGCGCAGGCGTCCGATGCAAGAATTATCCTGCCGGTCTTCTTGACAGATTCCACGACCTTGTCGTAATTGAAGGGGACAATGCTTCTCGCATCGATGATTTCAGCTTCAACACCGTATTTTTCGGAAAGAATCTTCGCCGCTTCCACAGCCTTGTAAAGAGTTGCGCCGATGGTGAGAATGGTCACGTCGCTGCCCACTCTCTTGACGTCGGGTTCACCCAGCGGAATTTCATAATAGCCGGTGGGAACGCCTTCTTTTCTGAACTCTTCGCCCTTGTCGTAAATTCTCTGGCTTTCAAAGAATATAACGGGATCGGTACCGTTCAAAGCTGCGTTCATAAGTCCTTTTGCGTCGTAAGGCGTTGCGGGGAAGCAGACTTTCAGTCCGGGAACGTGCGCGGGAAGCGCCACCCAGTCCTGAGAATGCTGCGCGCCGTATTTAGAACCTACCGAAACGCGGAGCACCACCGGCATTTTCAGAATGCCGCTGCTCATTGCCTGCCATTTTGCAAGCTGATTGAATATTTCGTCGCCCGCTCTGCCCATAAAGTCGGCATACATAAGCTCCACTATCACCCTGCCTCCGCACAGACCGTAACCGACCGCGGAAGACACGATTGCCGCTTCGGATATCGGAGAGTTGAAAAGCCTGTGATAAGGAAGAGCTTCCGTAAGACCTTTATAAACCGCGAACGCGCCGCCCCAATCCCTGACGTCCTCTCCGTAAGAAGTGAGCGTGGGATCTTTATAATATCTGTCGATGATGGCTTCGAAAAGACCGTCGCGGATATTGAAGCGTTTCATGTTGGAAACAAGCTGCCCTTTTTCGTCAAACGCATAACGGGATTTTCCCGCAATCTGCTTGACTCTGGGGTTTTCTTCCATGGGCATCTTGACGTCGACGGGTCTGTCTTCCATCTTTTCGACGGCGCCGTTGGAGAACATGAGGTTTTCAACGTAATAAGGATCTTTCTTGAAATCGAGATAAGGCGATTCCACGGGATCGGCAGCGAGTTTACAGAGTTTGAGCATTCTCTCGCTGATGCTTTCGAGAATATCGTCGAACTTGCCGTTGTTTGCGACTTTGGCGTCGACGAGCGCCTTTCTGTAGGTGACTAACGGATCATACTCTTTCCATGCGTCCACTTCTTCCTGCGTGCGGTAGCTCATGGAATCGGAAGGCGAATGTCCGCCGTAACGGTAAGTAACAACATCCAGAAGGACCGGACCGTCGCCGTCGAGAAGGATCTTCTTCTTTCTCTTCATGGCGTCTATTACTGCAAGCGGATTGAAGCCGTCAACCCTTTCGGCATAGAGCTGCGTGGGAGAAATGCCCGCGCCGAGACGAGCAAGGAAATCGTAAGCCATGGTCTCGCCGCGCGTCTGACCGCCCATGCCGTAACCGTTATTGAAGAAGTTGAACAGAATGGGAAGACCGCCTTTCTTTTCCCAAAGCTGACGGAACTGATCCATCGCCGCAAAGTTCATGCTTTCGTAAACAACGCCGCATCCTACCGCACCATCGCCTACGTTGCTGATGACAATGCCCGGCTTGTCGTTGATTTTCTTGAAAAGCGCCGCTCCCAACGCAACGGGAGCCGCTCCGCCTACGATGGCGTTGTTGGGGTAAATTCCGAACGGCAGGAAGAAAACGTGCATAGAGCCGCCCATTCCCCTGTGGAAGCCCGTACGGCGGGCGAAAATTTCGCTCATAAACCCGTAAAGCAAAAAGTCTACCGCAAGGTCCTTGACGTTTCCGCTCTTATTGAGTTTTTCGACGGGAGCGAGAGTCTCACCGCCCATAAAATCTTTCATTATTTTATAGAGCTTGTCGTCCGGCAGAAGATGTATGGAATGCAATCCCCTTGCAAGCACTTCGCTGTGGCTTCTGTGCGAACCGAAGGTCATATCGTCCATATCCAGGCAATACGCCTGACCGACGGCGGCCGCTTCCTGCCCTATGGAAAGATGCGCGGGGCCGGGATAAGAATGCTTAAAGCCCTGATATTCGCCCTTGACTTTGATGGACTGGATCATACTTTCGAATTCGCGAAGAGTGGCTATATCGTTGAAAATGCGCACGAAATCGTCGTTCGTGAAATTTTTCTTTTCGTCGGCAATGGTCTTGTCGTATACGTTTACGGGAATGTCGGTAAACGTTATTTTACCTTTCGCCCTGATAAATTTAGGGTCAATAAATTCACTTTTAGGCATAATTTTTCTTCTCCTTTAAGTTATTGATTATATGCTGAAAATCGCTTCTCTGACGATTTCGCAGACGGTGGGATGCGGGAATACGAGTTTTTTGATGTTTTCGATATCCACTTCGAGATCTATCATAGCCGATACGCTGACGATATATTCGCCGGAATAACTGCCTATGATATGCGCGCCGATAAGCGTGTTGGTCTTTTTGTTGACGACAAGTTTGCAAATGCCGTCAAGTTCGGTGTTTTCGGCTACGTATCTTCCCGAATAAGTGAGCGGGAGACTGACGACTTTGACGTCGAGTCCCTTGGCTTTTGCGCTCTCTTCGGTTTCGCCGACGGAAGCGACTTCGGGATTTGTATAGATAACGGACGGAATGACGTTATAGCGCATGATGTCCTTCTTGCCCGTCATATTGTTGACGGCGACTTCGGCTTCTCTGTAAGCCGTATGCGCAAGCATTATTTTGCCGTTGACGTCGCCCGCCGCATAAACGTTCGCTACATTGGTGCGCATGGTATCGTCCGTAACGATGGCGCCGCGCTCTAAGTTGACTCCGATGTTTTCGAGACCTATGCCCTGCGTAACCGCTCTGCGGCCGATGGAAAGCAAAATCTTTTCGGCGGCGATTTTCTCGCTCTTCCCGTCTTTTTCAAAGACCACGCCGTCTTTTTCGACAGCGGTCACTTTGCAGCCGAGATTGAACTTAACGCCCTTCTTTTCAAGCGATTTTTGCAGGATAGCGGAGATTTCGGCTTCTGTGGGCCCTGCAATCTTGCCCAGCATTTCCACAACGGTAACTTTTGTGCCGACCGAAGAGAAATAACTTGCCATTTCAAGACCGATGACGCCGCCGCCGATAACTACCAGCGTTTCGGGAATTTTTTCGAGATCGAGAATTTCTCTGTTAGTGAGAACAAGCCCCGCTTCGATATTTTCTTTCAATCCAGGAATGGGCGGAACCACGGGCATGGAGCCGGTGGCGATAAGAAGTCTTTTCGCAACTACTTTTTCATCTCCCACTTTTACCGCAAAACCTTCGTCGGTCTTGCCTTCGATGAATGCCTCGGCATTCTTCATGGTAACTTTGTTTCTTTTAAGCTGCGCTTTGACGCCCGAAACAAGCATTTTTACGACGCCGTTTTTTCTCTCGACCACAAATTTCTGATCGACGGAAGTTTTACCGCCCACCTTGACGCCGTAATTGGCGGCATGATTTGCATAGTCGAGCACTTTTGCAGAGTTAAGGAAAGTTTTGCTGGGAACGCAGCCTTCGTTCAGGCACACGCCGCCGAACTCTCTCTTTTCGGCGACCAGCGTTTTAAGCCCCGCGTGCCCCGCGCGCTCTGCGGCAAGATACCCCGCAGGGCCGCCGCCTATAACCACTAAATCGTAAATTTCCATTTTTTATCTCCTATATGCATTTGCTGTCAGCCAAAAGGTTGAAACTGAAATTTTCAAGATATTCTTTTAATTCTTTTAAGAATCTCGAAGCGGGTGCGCCGTCAAGCGCTCTGTGATCGTAAGTGAGAGAAAGATTCATTGCCGTATACGGAATCATCTCCCCGTTCTTGCCCAGTTTAACGCGCGTCTCCAACGTGCATACGCCGAGTATGCCTGTCTGCGGCGGATTGATAACCGGGGTGAAACTCTCTATGCCCATTGTTCCGACGTTACTTACAGTGAAACTGCCGCCGGTAAGAAGATCGGGAGAAAGTTTGCCTTCAACGGCGTCGGACGAGAGTTTTTTACTCTTGACCGCAATTTCCGAAAGACTCATTGTGTCCGCGCCGAACAGCGTGGGAACGAGAAGGCCTCTCGGAGTGTCCGTCGCGATGCCCATATTTACGTGTTCGAAATAGCGCATAGTATCGCCGTTAATGAGATTTGCGTTGAGATCTCTGTGATTTTTAAGCACTCTCGAAACTGCAAAAACAATAATATTGTTTATAGTGATAGAAGGCAGTTTAAGTTTTTCCGCATTGTCCTTAAGATACTTTCTGAACTCCATTATATTGGTGCAGTCGAAAGAAATATTGTGAGTGAGCTGCGCCATGGTCGAAAGGCTGGCAACCATATTCTTGGCAATGACCTTTCTGATGCCGGACATCTTTTCGTCTTTATACGCCTTGAAATCGGCGGGAGCTTTGGCAACGGCCGTTTCCGCGGCAGCCGCAGGAGCAACCGTTTTGGGATTGACGCTTGCCGTGCGCACGTCTCTTTCGATTATCCTGCCGTTGGGCCCCGTAGCCTCTGCGGTCTTTAAATCGACGCCAAGTTTGTTAGCGAGCATTTTGGCTCTGGGAGAGGCTTTAATGAATCCGTCCGCCGCGACTTGAGCCGTCTGCACTGCGGGAGCAGGAGCGGCGGAAACCGCGGGCGCGGCGGCGGGAGCCGAAACTTCCTGCGCTGCAGGCGCCGCGGCGCCGTTCGGTGCAAAGCACATGAACTCGTCGCCTTTCTGCCCTATGACGCATACGTTCGTGAGAACGGGAACTTCGTCTCCGTCTTCGCAGAAGAGCGCAAGCACTTCACCTTCGAATTCAGACTGCAGCTCGAAAGAAGATTTATCGGTTTCATAGGAAAACAGCACGTCGCCGACCTTAACTTTGTCGCCGACCTTAACGTTCCACTTTGTCAGAATGCAGCTTTCAACGGTGATGCCTTGCTTCGGCATAAGCACGGGTTTGGCATTGGTGGCCACATTTACGGATACGGGCGCCGCCGCAGGCGCGGCGGGAGCTGCGGGGGCGGAAACTTCCTGCGCGGCGGGAACCGCAGCGCCGTCCGGCGCAAACGCCGAAACGTCTTCTCCTTTTTTACCAATCACGCAGACGTTTGTGAGAACGGGAACTTCGTCGCCTTCTTCACAGAAAAGCGCAAGCACTTCGCCTTCGAATTCCGACTGCTGATCGAATGCCGACTTGTCCGTCTCGTAAGAAAACAGCACGTCGCCGACTTTAACTTTATCGCCGACCTTGACGTTCCATTTTGTCAGAATACAGCTTTCTACTGTGATGCCCTGCTTCGGCATCAATACGGGATTTGCCATATTATATCGATACTCCTTAATTTATTTTAAAAAGTTTTCTGTTCCGGAAATTCAGTCCTGAATTTTCTTAGCGTTGGCAAGGACGTATTTTTCCGCTTCGTCCGACCAGATGCCGTTGTTCTTTTTGCAAATCTCATCGAGATCGCGGAAGAATTTATCGGTTTTCCCCAGTTCTTCGAAATCGGCGATAGCGGTCATGGGCATTGATATATGCGTATAAACCAGTTTCTTTGCTCCTTTAATGTTGGGCAGATTGAGCGTGGTGTCGATAACGCTGTCAAGCCCGCCGACGTGAGAGATCATGATGGAAGGATTGATCCTGCCTTCGCCTGCCATTTTAAGCGCTTCGCGAAGATCCGTTGTATTGCCGCCCGAAGTTCCGGTAATTCTGTGGAAAGCGTAATGCACGTCGTAGAAATTGAATTTCGCGGAAAAATCGGTCTTGGTAGGACCCGCGAAGAAATTCAGGCAGCCGCCTTCGCCCAAAAGCGCGTCGCCCTGCTCGACGAGAGCCGATACGGGAGCATATACGAACACGTCGTCATACCCCTTGCCTCCGTTGAGGCTCTTGATATATTCGACGGGATTTTCCACGCCGGAAGTGTTGACGTATATCAGCTTGACGCCGTTTTTAGCCGCGTCTTCCACGGTGAGCAGGCTTGCAGCCCTGTCAAGTCTTGCCTGGTCGATATCGGTTACGACCATAAGCGACGGCTTTCTGTCGCAGTGGATGCCGTAATCAACGGCGCCGAGCCCCATCGGGCCCACTCCTGCCAGAATTGCCACTGCGCCGCCTTCCTTGATGCCCATAATGTGAGAATGCGTTTCATAATGAGAATGATAGTTTTCATGATAGCCCGCTATGATGCAGGAAACGGGTTCGGCAAGCGAGGCCTTGAAATAGCTGTCGCCGTCGTAAGGAATAAGACAGTCCGTCTCCATAACTTCATTGGGAATTATAACGTAAGTCGCGTCGCCGCCGATGTTGCAGTATGAATACCCGGGCGCGTACGGAGACCCTTTATAGTTCATTGCCGGCTGAATGCCGAATTTGCTGCCTTCTTTGAATTTGTGCGCCCACTTTTTACCCACCTTAATAATGTCGCCGCAGAATTCGTGACCGATGATGACGGGATTTTTGTCGATATCTTCGGGCACTCTTTTGTGATCTGCGCCCTGTATCGCCGCCTTATAGCTCGACATGCATATACTGTCAGATACCACACGCGCCAGAATTTCATCGTCCTTGATTTCGGGCAGTTCGAATTCTTCGAGACGAAGATCGCTTTTGCCGTAAAGTCTAACCGCTTTGGTTTTCATTTATGTTTATCCTCCTGACTACTTTCTTATTACGAAAATACCGCAGCCCCGATAATTTTCAGACTACTCCTCTATTTTCCGCCGCTATTATACCATATAAACATTTAAAAAGTATCATATAAAATCAAGTTGCAAAATGTAATTATTTATGATAAAATATAATCACAAATAAACATAAATGCGCAAAGCTTAAACGGAGCAGGGAGAGAACCATATGTTTACCTTGGAAAGACAGGAAGAAATTCTGGAGATACTGAACAGAAAAAAATCGGTAACGGTAGACGAGCTTGCCGCCGAACTTTACGTCAGCGGGGCGACCATACGGCGCGATCTCCGCGCTATGGAAAAACAGGGTCTGCTCATCCGTTCGCACGGCGGCGCAATGCCGTTTAAATCGAGCGCCGAAGAGAGCGCTTTCGCCATCAGAGAACAGGAAAACACCGCCGCAAAACGAAAAATCGCAAGTCTCGCTCTACGGCTTATCAAAAACGGCTTTTCGCTTTTCGTGGATTCGAGCAGCACGACGGGTTTTGTAGTTCCCCTGCTCAACGACTTTACTTATCTTTCGGTCACCACCACGGGAATCAGAAACGCCATACTGCTTTCGCAGACCAACAGCGTCAAAATATACGTCGCGGGAGGGCTGGTGGAAAACCACTCAAATTCAATCACCGGCACGGATACCATGGATTACATTTCGCGCCTTCACGCAGATCTTGCCATAGTTTCATGCATGGGAGTGGGGCTCGACACGGGTTTTACGGACGCAAGCATCGAACAGACAAAGCTCAAACAGCAAATGCGCAGAAATTCGCATAAAGTGGCAATGCTCTGCGACAGTACTAAATTCGGCAAAACTTTCATGTGCAAGGACTTCGACTTTGACGACATAGATTATCTTATAACCGAAAAGACCCCGCCGATAGAATATGTCGAGCGCATCGCTCAGACGGGCTGCCGGCTTATCACCCCGGAAAATACGGAATTTTGAAAAAGAATATTATGTTTCTTGCCTTGCCGGACAGTTTACTATCGGTTGATTATGTTAAAAACGCCGCAATTTGCGGCGTTTTTTGAAAAATTTTTTATAACAGAAAATATAAAAAAATTTATGAACTTAACTTGAGCGGCAATCGATAAAACCGCCGTCATCAGCCATACACAACGTTTTAATATGAAATATATATCGTATTGAATTTATTCAAGAAATTTAAAACATATTGAAATTATTGCCGCTTTTTTGCAGAAACTCGTTATGCTGCGTCTCTTTTATTCGCGGTAAACAAAAACGTCACGTCCTGCCGAAGTCTTCCATCGCCCTGACTCGTACGTTTTCAAGCATTTTATAAACCATTCCGAGTTTAGCGTTATCACGGCGAAGATTTACGCATTCTCTGCTGTAAGACACGCTTTTATCAATGTCGCGCTCATAGATGAAATTTATATAGCAGTCGTGGCACCAGTGATTTCTTTTATCCGTCATATCCTGCAAAAATTCGTAATCTTCCAAAGATATATAGGCGTTGCCGTCGCTCAAATCCAGCCGTTTAAGATTTTCTATCGTCGCGCCGAGCGTCCATTTTTTGCGTTCTATCTCACGGAGCGTTCTTTTCATATCCCCGTTGTGCATCGCCGCGTATATCATTTTTACGTCGTGCTCTATTATCTGGCAATACATAATCGTCTGCCCGAGCATAAAGTGAAATTCGTTTATATCCATAGCCTGCCCCTTTACGTGTTTTTTAGCAGTATATCACGGATGATAAAATATTTCAAGCGAAGCGGAGAAAATTTTACCGCCCGCATGCCCGCACAAAAAGGGCGCGTTTTAGCGGCTTTAATCGTATAAATCTGAAAGTAAACCGTATTCATAAGACCGCTGGATTGTTGACATAAAATTGTTTTAAATAAAGTTACGCCCGGCGGAAGGGTTTCCCTTCCGCCGGGCGTTCTTAATTAGATAATTTATTTCCGTTACGCCGACGTCAAAAACATTTCATTTACTTATCGCGCCGCCGAATACGATATTATTTCACCGACCTGCGGTACTTTTCCGCTTCCCAGTTATTGATGAAATCCACTTCTTTTTCGTTCATTACGGAAAGCGTCAGTTTGGCGTTTCTTATCGCCGTGACGACGAAAAGATACGCCGCAAGCGTTTCTTCGAGAGTGGTTGCCTGCTTTAAGTCGGTATTATAATAAACCTTGCCCTTATTCACCACGAGAGTGTCGGGAGAATGAGCCAGAATGTTATTGAGATAAACCAACTGATCGGGATAAAGCGGTATTTTATCGAGAAACGCCTTATTAAGTTCGTTTTCGGCAACGAACCGCTTGACAACGGGAGTATCCGAACAGTACCCCGTAGGCGTGGGGGTCAGTTCGACTTTGCGGAAATTATCCGAAAACCCGAAATAATTTCTTATAGTCTCGTTGACGTCGGTGTTCACTGTCTTTACCCTGTCCAGATAATCGCCGTGAACTACAAGCCCGTGATTTTTCATGAATATAACTTCCGGATATCTGCCGTTCGCTTTGATATATCTCTCTATTTCGGCTTTCATAGCAAGCGTGAGCTCGAAACCGGGATTGATATAAGGCAGGAAAATAAAACCGAAATCTTTGTCTTTGAACAGCTTTTCGGCAAGCGACTCGCCTTCCCGGCTGCAAGTTAAAATATTCGCGTAAACCGAATGTGTATGTATGACGTATTTTTTAAGAATCGCGTGAAATCCTACTTCAACGCTGGGGCGCAGCGTGGCGACGCCTTCAAGCGGAACAATCGATTCTTTTGCGATCTCCGCGCTTTCTTTTTCGTAATCTTTCTTGACGGAAAGATCAACGCTGTTATAATAGTCGCTTATTTTTTTCTGATCTACGGCGACGAAAGCTGTCGTTTCGGTTATATCCATAAGCCTGTAACCCGACGCCTTGATTGCCATAAGCCCCTTGGCGGTATTTTTGACCGACGTGTTGCCCCCGCCGCCCTGCGTATAATCGGCACGGCTGCCGGCGTAAGCCGAAATATCTACAAGTTCTCTGATCTCTTTTATCATTTAATTTTCTCCGTTTAAGAATATAAAGAGCCGCCGTAAAAGACGGCTCTCCGTTTAAGGCGAAGTCCTGCGCTCTTCTGTCAGTTGAGGTTGAACGCCTTGTTGATGTCTTCCACTTCCTTGTCGCTTATCATCACTATTTCGCCTATCATTTTAGCGTGTATAATAGTATTTGCGGTAAATTCGGCAACTTCCAGGCGGTCGAACGCATTGATAAGAGTTTTTCCCGTGCTGATGACGCTGTCGTTTTCGACGAGAACTACCGGAGAGTGGTCGGAAATCATTTCGGAAATCTTTTCGGGATTCGTAATATTGGTTCCGAAAGGCACCCTGCCGATATCGCGCATGGCGATATAAGATTCGGGAATGGTGCGGCTGTCGATAGGAGTGTGCGTGACGCCGAAAGCCATAAGGTGTTTAGGATGAGCGACGGTTATGGCGTTGATTTCGGGATGGTCGTCATAAATGCGTTTATGCAGACTTACCGAACGGCTGGGGCGTTTGCCCGCTTCTCTCCAATTGAAATCTATACGCACGATGTCTTCGGGTTCGATATATTTTCTGTCCACTCCGTACGGCGTGATAAGAAAACTGTCTTTATTGAGTCTTACGGAAAAAGTGCCCTGCGTGCTGGTGAAAAGCCCCTGGTCGTAAGACCTGTGAATGAGTGCGCACATTTCCTTTCTGAGCTTTCTTTCTTCAGAACTGTAAGTGGTGGGAATAAATTCTCCGAGAGAATAAAGTCCCTTTCTGTCGGTCAGCGCTATCTGTTCGTCGGTAAGCGACTGCGGCGTGCCGAGAATGGACGCCGTAATTCCTATCGATGCGGCAAAATTGAGCGTTTCAAATCTTTTGAAGGCTTCGAACAGGCTGTCCGCGCAGGTTATAACGCCGTGGTTTTCCATGATGACGGCATTATAGCCCTTCTTTATTTCCGCCACTATTCTTTCGGCAAGCGCCTGGCTGCCGGGTACTTCGTATTTGGCGATACCCACCGTTCCGCAAACCTGATGGGGCGTGGGAATGATGTTTATGCTGGGAATTTTACGGATAAGGCTGTAACTGACAAGTGCCGGCGGATGAGCGTGTAAAACCGCGGAGACATCCGGACGTGTTTTATAAACAAGTCTGTGGAAAGGAAGTTCAACGGACGGTTTATATTTACCTATCACCGTCCCGTCGGGAAGCACTTTGCATATATCCGACGGCGTGAGCGAGCCTTTGTCTATACCGGACGGCGTGATCCATATAATGCCTTCACTGTCCATAATGGAAAGATTACCGCCCGAAGTGGTTGTAAGCCCTTTCTGATATACGCGGTTGATAAGCAGAACGATCTGTTCCGCGGGATGCATAAGATTGAAATTCATATCTATAACTCCTTTTAAAATATATCTTTTCCCCTATGTCACCGTAATTATACTTTTGAACGGTATTTCGTCCGCATAACGACCGCCGCCGAAAAAGCAAACGGAAATGTACGGCGAACGCCGTGCAATCTTTTACATCTGCTGACCGCCCGTCACGTTGATGGACTGACCCGTCATATAGCCCGAATAGTCGGACGCGAGAAAGACCATAACGTCTTCGATGTCCTTATATTCGCAGGAGCGCTTCATGGGAACCTGATTGATGTATTTTTCCCTTACCTGTTCTTCTGTAATACCCTGGTTTGCGGCATACTGCTTGAACAGGCTGTTCACCCACAGCGGAGAATTCAGAAGGTTGCCGGGGCAGATGCAGTTTACTCTGACGCCGCTTTCCGCAAATTCAAGCGCAAGGCTCTGAGTTAGACCTACGCCGCCGAATTTGCTCGAAGCGTAAGCGCCGTTTTTATAACTGCCCTTTTTGCCCGATTTGCTGTTTATCTGAATGATGCTGCCGCTCTTTCTTTCGAGCATGGAAGGAGCGAACGCTTTTACGACGTTGAAATAGCCGTTAAGGTTTATATCAGTAACCAATTTGAACGCTTCGGGGGTAAGCGAGAAAATATCTCCGCTCTTGACGATAGCGGCGTTGGATATAAGTATATCCACCTTGCCCCACTTGGCAAGAACTTCTTTGGCGGCGGCTTCGCACTGGTCGAACTTGGTTACGTCCACGGCGATGGCGATGCCTTCCTTAAGTTTTGCCGCAACCGACTTCGCGCCTTCGAAATTGATGTCGCAGACGGCTACTTTGCAGCCTTCCTTGTCCAGTCTGAGCGCAAGCGCTTCGCCAAGTCCCTGGCTGGCGCCCGTTACTACGGCAACTTTGCCTTTCAAATCGATTAAACTCATTTTTCTTTTCTCCTTATAATAAGTTTCCGTTTAATTTTGTTTATTGATTTATAATTTAATTTTTTTATTCTGATTTCCGATTGTAAAGCGTCCGCTCATTCAGGTTTTGACGAAAAGCGTACGCGGCGATTTTCTTTTTTACCCGATATTCTTTTTAGCGCGTTTATTTACAGCGTTTATTGGCTGCGTTTTTTACCGTGTTTTATTACCGTTACCGCCGCGCCGACATAGCACCCGTTTATACTTTCAGCGTTTTTTACCGTTACCGCCGCGATTAAAAAGAAAAATTATTTATATTTTCCGCCGCTTTATCCGCCGCGCGGTCTGCCGCCCGAAACGTTCATTTGACCGTTTTTCTGCCGACTTCGGCAAAATACTTTATCCTTTCGCTTAAAGAAGGCATTTTCTTTATGGTTTCTTCCGCGAACATACCCGCCTTTTCGCCCTTTTCCGAACAGATCGCCTCGTGACCGATAAGCGCCCATGTAGAACTTATAAGATGCGAGTATCTGGGATCGGCAAGCGCTTTGCACTCGAATTTCTGTCTGGGCGAGTTTATATCCTCGCCGCTTATCTGAAACAGTCCGTTTTCCTTGCACAGCGATATGATGCGGTCAAGCTGTGCGGGCGTATTTCTGGTCGGCATGTAAGCGACTGCCTGAATGCCGATTTTCTTTATCTCTCTCAAAAGGTCTTCGAGATAGTCGTCCTCAAATTTCTGCGCCTTTTTATCTCCCGTGACCGATTCCCCTACATCCCCGAGATAAGCGTACGCGGGAATAGCGCCGAAAGACTTTGCTTTGGCGACGAATTCTTCGGCGACGGGCATCTCTTCTTCCGCGTCGATATAGAAAAACGCCGTATCGGCTTTAAGCACGCCGAGCAGATCGTAAAGGAAATTTCCGTTTTGCGAATCGAGTAAATAGCCTCTGATTTTTTCGCTGACGGAAAGGTGCAGATCGTCCGTCAGAAATTCAAGAAGTTTTTCGTTTCTTCCGAATTTTTTTTCCAGCTTAACGGCAAGCGCGTAAAGAAGATGCCTTTCGGTAACGCTTCCGCCCTCCGCCGCGCATGACAACGGGTAAACGTCTTTTTCAAAATCGAGCGTCACGCCGAACTTGCCGAATTTCCCTGTAATAAGCTCGCACATTCTGGCGTTTCTGATGTTGCGCGCTTTCCTGAACGGCGCAAGATAGGCGTTGAACGCGTCGACGTTCTGCGCGGGAATGCCGTGCGCCGCCATATAAAAACAGTCCTTCTGATCGGGGTGATTGATTCTGCCGAACCCGCGGTCGAATCTCACCCGCACCTCAACGCCGCAGGTAGAACCCAAACCCAGTTTTTTGCAGGCGGCTTTAAACTCCTTCACGCCCGAAAGACTGTCGTGATCCA
>CAUHGY010000017.1 GCA_959605945.1 uncultured Clostridia bacterium
TATATCGATTTAAAAATAAATGCCTATGACGCTTCCCGTCTGGCAGACGGTTCGGGCATGATCAGAGGACTCGTTCTCGGATCGCATATAGATAAGGATTCTGCTCCTGTGGGTGACAGCGAGTTTTATACTACGGCTCCCGATCCCTATCTTTATATAAAATCGGTGTCCTTTAACGCTCCCGAAACCGAGCCTGTCGCCGCGGGAGAGATAGGCATTACCGCCGGCATCGGCGGTCTGACGCACGTCAACGGAGTGGCTATCGACGGCAATACCGATTCTTACGGCAGTTATTACGGCGGAATTTCACCCGTAGACGTTGTTCCCGGTTACAGGCTTTACGAACCGCTCGATGCGCTGCCCGACGACAACGGCCAGCCGGTGGAAAAAGCTTACAGGTTTACTTATAACGGCAGCAGCAACGCTACTGCGGCTAAAAATTCCATACTTTTCGAACAGCCGCTCACGGCGGACGATATCGACAATATCGGCGGACTGAATTTAAGGATTTACGCTCATCTGACGTCAGACGGAAGTCCGTATATACGTTTCAATGACACTTACGGGCTGTTCTTTTACGGCTACGGCAAGGGTATAACCGGCGAATCGGACGATATCGGCTTTATGGTTCCCGTCGATGTGGAACAGGATGCTTGGAGCGACTTGTTTATTCCCGCCGAAACTTTAAAACAGATGGTCGGCGACGACGGCGTTCTGTACGGACTGAATTTCGGTTCGCGCATAGACGGGTTGACCGGCACTGCTATGTATAACGGAAATTCCGCAACCAATCCCGGTTATATACTTTTAAGCAAAGTAACTCTTGCGGAAAAGCCGGAATATACCGCAACGTTTAAAAACGGCGACGAAACCGTGGATACTTTTACCGCAAGCGAAGGCAGCATAATAGTTATGCCTGAAGAGGCGCCCGTCTCTGACGGAAAAGTGTTCGCCGGCTGGGAATCGGAAAATAAATTATATGCAAACGAGTCCGAGGTCACGCTTAACGGCAACATGACGTTCAACGCGGTTTTCGTAACTTTCAATATGGAACACGGAGCAAGCATAAGGCTTTCGGAGCCCTCGGGCATCAGGTTTACGGCAAAACTGAGTAATGACGATTATCAGGCATTGACGGCGCTTGCAGGCGAAGAAAACGTCAGTTTAGGAGTAAAAGTCGACCGCGGAGACAATAAATCGCTTGAAATTGATGTGGCCAATACGATTGAAAGAGAGGGAAATATCTGTTTTAACGGGGTAATAAAAAATATCACAAGCGAATTCTATACGATGGAATATACAGGCAGAGGATTTATCGACGTAATTTATGCGGACGGTACTGCGGGCAGGATCTATGCTGTCGCCGACGACAACACCAGAACCATTGCGCAGGTTGCAGCGGCGGCTCTTGAAGACGCCGACGCCGGATACAGCGAGGAGCAGCTCGAATTGCTTCGCACCTATGCGGGAATTCAATAAGGAGATATGATTATGAAAAAATACGAAAAACCTGAAATCATGCCGACAGTTTTGTCGCAGGACTGCGTGCTTCTGGCAAGCGGCGGATTCGTCGACGGCAATGACGACGGCGATAACTTCGGCGACAACGATCAGTTCGCGTAATTCAAAAAAATAGTCGTTTTTTATACCGGTTAAGTGAAAAAGGATAGCTTGACTATCCTTTTTCGATAAAATTTGCATTTTTTACTCACTCTATAAATACGGAGGAAACTAATGAAAAGCAACATGAAAAGATCTCTCTTGGGAATAATCGTTCTTGCGCTGATGCTTTCGGTCACAGGTCTGTCTTTTTTGGACTTCAGGGCGTATGCGGACGATGTTATTTACGGAGAGATTGCCACTACTCTGCAGGATGATGCTACTTTACAGTACATTGTCGGTAAAACACCCAATCTTCCCGCAGATAAACCGCAGATTAAATTCGAAAGCGTGAATTCAGGCTGGGAAATGCCCGATGAAAATGACGGTACGCCGGTGACAAGCGGGTACAGAGTAAATATACACCCGCTTTATGCCGCGGTAACTGCAAACGCGATAGTATTCGACGAGCCCGTTTCCGCAGCCGATATGGAGAAATCCGGCGGACTTACCATAAGAATGTACGTCAAACTTTCCGCGGGAGATAATTTTTTCGTTCAGGCAAGAGAATCTGATTTTTCTTACGGAATCTATATTTACGGGTTAGGGGCTACGGGCATGTACGGCGATCATCCGGTGTGGATACCTGCCGATATAACTCAGAATGAATACGTCGATTTTAAAATAAACGCTTACGACGCGTCTCGCCTTGCCGACGGCACGGGAAAAATTAAAGGACTTGCGATCGCTTCCGATATTAAAAGGAACAATATGCCGGACGCAAACGACGATATGTTTTATCTTGACAGTCCTGCTGATCCCGACACGAACAGTCCCGCGGGGCCGTATATTTATATAAAATCGATTTCGTTCAATGCTCCCGATACTGCGCCGGCGCAAACAGGAGAACTGAAAATTTATGCCGGTACGGGCGGACTGACTCACGTCAACGGCTATACCGAAATAATCACCGACCAAGGATACAATAAATACTACGATGCGTTTACGCCGGTGGATCTTGTACCCGGTCCGCGCATATACGAACCGATTGAAGAACTTGAAGAAGACAACGGTCAGCCGGTAGAAAAGGCCTACAGGTTTACTTACCATTTCAGCAGCGTGGCGACAGTGGCGAAAAATTCTATCCTTTTCGATAAGCCGCTTACGGTGAGCGACATTGAAAATTCCGGCGGGTTAAGGCTGAGGATATTCGCGCATCTCACTTCCGACGGCAGCGACTATACAAGATTCAACGATACTTACGGTTTGTTTTTCTACGGCTACGGCAAAGGGATCACCGGCGAAGCCGACGACACCGCCGTGCTTATCCCCGAAAATATAGTACAGGATGAATGGACGGATCTGTATATTCCCGCGTCGACTCTCGTCAATATGGTCGGCGACGACGGCGTGCTTTACGGCCTTAATTACGGCGCGCGTATAGACGTTGTATCCGACGTCATGTATAAGGGCAACACGGCAAGAAACCCCGGTTACGTGCTTTTGAGCAAGGTAACTCTTGAAGAAAAAGACGCCACGGTTTTGGAAACGGAATTGGCAGACGACAGTACTTTGCAATATGTTCACGGTCTGTCGCCCGAACTTTCCAACGGGGACGGCAATAACACATCTTCCAAAATAGACTTTGTGACATCCGGAATACCCAACGAAAACGATAATTCCGCTGTGCCCGGCGCCTATTGGGTATATATCCATCCCTTCTATACGCAGGTCAAAAGCAATGCGATAGTATTTAAAACTCCTGTTTCCGCAGAGGACGTCAAAAATTCAGGCGGACTGATAATCAGGATGTATGCAAGACTGTCTTCGAAAAGTCCGTTCTACGTGCAGGGCCGCGTTTCCGATTATGCTTACGGAATATATATTTACGGATTGGGCGCGACCGGCGGATACGACGATCATCCCGTGTGGATTCCCGCCGATATAACGCAGAATGAATGGATAGATTTCAGAATAAACGCTTTCGATGCCGCGCGTCTGGCCGACGATGACGGCATGGTACGCGGCATTACATTCGGATCCAACATAAAAAGCAACCTGCTCGGAAGCAACCCCGAACATTTTTATATCACAAACCCCGACCCCGTAATATTTATAAGCAGCATAAGCCTTGCCGAACCGAACGATGATCCCGTGGTATACGGAGAATTGGCAACTTATACGGGTATGGGCAGTCTTACGCACGTTATGGGTACCGAAAGGTCCATGGATGCAAGCGAAACGGCTTACGGCGACGCATATCATGACTATCAGCACAGCCTGCTGCCTATAAGCATAATGCCGGGTCCGCATCTTTATAACCAGATGACCGAACTTCCGGAGGATAACGGCGAAACCGTCGATAAAGCGTACAGGCTTTCTCTTCACAGCGGTAACACGGCGGTTTCGAAAAATTCCATACTTTTTGAAAAACCGATCAAAGTCGAAGATTTAAGAGCGTCCGGCGGGTTGCAGCTCAGAGTATATGCACACCTTACCGAAGGCAGCTCTCCGTATCTTGTTTTCGGTGAAAATTTCGGAATTTTCCTTTACGGCTACGGCGAAGGCATAACCGGCGAGAGCACGGATACCGGCATAATGATTCCCGAAGACATTGTTCAGGATGACTGGGTGGATTTCTATCTCACTGCCGAACAGGCAGCCGCGCTTGCGGGAGATGACGGAGTGCTGTACGGATTGCAGTACGGTATGAGAATCGAAGCCGGCTCGGCATCGCAGCTGTATCTCGGGAGTGCCTATAACAATCCCGGTTATATTCTTGTCAGCAAAGTTTCGCTTCTCGAAGAAGGATACTATTCTCAAAAGACGGTCACCTATAAACTTTACGACGATGTGGAAAAGAAAGTGAATTTTACGACCAACACGCCTTTAAACGACTATTTCGTTTATCCCGAAAGAGACGGATATATTTTCTGCGGATGGTATATTGACGACGGCGCGGGCAGCGGAGAGAAATTATTCGACTTTTCTTCTTCGGCGACCGATGACTTTACGCTTACGGCACATTGGGTCGGCGTAGTGGCGGACCCCGGTATTTACGAGGGGCTGTATACCAAGGATGACGACAGAATAGTTATCTACGGCGACGGAACGATCGACATTTCCGCAATTCTCGATTATTACGACGAAATAGGGATCGGTGAAGACGGCGTGCTGTATGCAGCCACGGCCGACAGACTGTATGAGTTCGATCTTTCGGAAATGAACAGATCCGATTTTAATACCGTCAGTTATTACAGTTTCGGGAAGCTGATCGGAAAAGTTGCGGTGGGCGCCGGTGAAACCGTGGCGGAATATCCGGTATCTGCGGAAGGATTTACTTTCGAAGGCTGGAAAATAGGCTCGGTGAACGGTGAGGATTTTGTGCCCGGCGTAACGATAACCGAGGACCTCGATCTTTACGCGGCGTTTTCGCCGAACGAAATCGACAGTGATGATTACGACGAATTTTTAGGCACTTATTATAATCCCCTTACTGGCAATAAGATAGTGCTGGAAGGCAATAATGTTGCGTCTTGCTCTTTCGGCGGAGCGGAATCCGAGAAAGAATACTATATTCTCGAAGACGGCGTCTTTGCATTTAAGGAAGACGGCGATTACAATATCGGGAACATATCTTCTTCGGCGATAGAAGTAAACGGCGAAATATTTGTCAGGCTCACTACTTTCTTTGTCACATTCGACGTCGGCGACGGCACGTCTTTTACGGTGGAAGTTTCCGGCGGCGATTATAAGGTGGCGAAGCCCGAAAATCCGGTACGCGAAGGATGTGTTTTTGTGAGATGGGATACTATTGACGAAGAAGAATTCGATTTCGACAGCGTCATTTACAAGAGCATCACCTTATACGGCAGGTGGGCACTCGATACGTCATCCTCAGGCGGGGAAAACGATACTGACGGCGGCTGTAATTCCGCTTTGAATTCCGGCTGGCCGGCAGCGGCGGCTTTGGCGGCGGCGCTTGGTGCTATAATAATATTCAGAGGTAAGAAAAATGCGTAAAAAATTGACGGCTTTAATGATTGTTTCAGTATTGCTTGTTGCAATGTTCGCAGGAATTCATACGGTATATGCCGGCATATACGAAAGAACTTTTATAGACGATAATTCAATCAGCGGCGGTATAGACGGCGGAATCTGGTATTCGCCTGCGGCAAATCCCGGCGTCGGTTTTGACGAAGGTATAAAATTCGACGAACGGTCAACCGCAAACAGCAGTTTGTTTGCGCGCACAAGGCTTGAAAGTTATATAGATGCGGGTTTCGACAAGTTTTTCGACGCGGAAATAGACTTTCTCATCACGGATATTCCCGCCGGAGTGAGGTTCGGCTTGGTTTTTGCCAGAAACACGCTGCTCGGAATGCCCGTCGTCGGCAGACCGAATTCGTCTTTCGTGTATTTTGTCAAAGAAGAAGGCGCTCTTTTAGCCGGAGTGAGCAAATTCGATGCGAACGGTGCCGAAACGAGCGTGCTGGAACCTAAAAACACATCCGGATGGGTAACGGATACAGGCGCAACCGTCACCATGAACGTTGAGGTCAGCGCGGACGGCGGCATAAGCCTTAATTTCAGCCAGAAGAGCGAAAGCGAAGGCGGGGCAAGCGCGGACGGCGAGATATTTTACGAAAATGCCGAAGCGGCTCTTCCCGTAGACGGATATATCGGTTTCGGGCAGACAGGGAACGCTTCGCAGGTAAAGATTACGCACGTAAAAATAGATTCTCTTTACAACAGCGCTCCTGAAAATTCCAATGTATATGAAGACTTTTCTTTAAATTCGTTCAACCTTAACGAATTGTATACGAGAGCGCCCGCCGGGCAGGACAGCTATATAAAAGCCGAAAACGAAAGTCTGGTGTTTAAAAACGTCACGAACGGCTATCTTTCAACCAAGAAAACTTACAGCAATTTCGAAATGACGGTAAACGTTCCTTATATAGGCAGAGAGCCGGTCTTCGACGACGATTGGAATCTTGTGACGCCGAATTCTTCGGGCATATCTTTCGGTATAGGAGCCGATCAGCTTGAAGCTTTTATTGTCGGCGGAATAAAGATCAACGTTTTCCCGGGCGACGGCGATCAAACCAAAAAGGCAACCTGCACGGTGGTGACTGTCGTACAGGATAATGAAGAGAAGTTAAGGGTAACCCTTCCTCGGGAACTTCACGTGTTCGACGGAAGCAAAACGGGAAACAAACCCTTTTCGTTCAAACTTAAAAATACAGACGGACTGATTGAGCTCTATATCAAGATTGACGACGGGGCTTACGTCAAGGCGATCGAATATAACAGCGGCATAAATCCCGAAGGATATGTCAGGATTTCCGGTTATTCGATGAGAGAACGCGTCACTAATTTTAACATAGACAGTCTGGTTATCGTAAATACCGACTATATGGGAAATATAGCCTATCTGTCGAGCAAGGACAGTGCGGCGCTGAATAAAGACTTCGATTTTATCGACACGTGGGACGACGATGATCTGCTGTTCCCGGACGTCGGCAAGGAGGAGGATTGATAATGAAAAATTTTAAAAAATCATTGATAAGGCTTTTAAGTCTGGCGATTGCCGTGCCGGTGCTCACCTGCGGTTTTGCAGGCTGCGGAAATAACGGTTCGGACGTGGAACTGATAACCGAAAATACCAGATATGAAACAACAGTCAAAAACACCCCGCTTCCCGTCTACACGCTTACATTCGACGCTTTGGGCGGCGAAAACGTCATGCCGCTCGGCGCTTACTGGGGCCCGACCACCATTCAGAAGGAATCGATAAACGGAATAGAAATTCCCGATTATATGGACGACAAATATTACGACCTTCTGGATAAAGCGGGAATCAACTATTTCACCTGGACAAGCACGCTCAAATGGAATTTTGACAAAAACAAGGTTATCGAAGCTCTCGAACTTTGCGAAAAATACGGCATGGGCATGTTTGTGGAAGACGATTATCTGAAAACTCCCAAATCTGTTGAAGAGACGGCCGAAAGACTGGCAGAATATAAAGATTACGGCGCGTTTTTGGGCCTTTATCTCGAAGATGAACCGTCGGTTCTGAGATTTTCCGATTTTACGGAGATAAATCAGGCATACAGTCAGGTCATAGACGCCGATAAGTATCCCACTTACGTCAATCTGTTTCCGAACTACGCCACCGGCAACCAACTTTCCGGCAAAAACGACGAGGTTCTTGACTATGAATCTTATCTCCGCGCGTTTGCGGATACGGGCGCTAAATTTATTTGTTACGACTATTATCCTTTCAGCTATAAGGATCAGGGAACAACAGATTATATAAACAACGGATATTTCACGAACCTGTCGGTAGCGAAAAAGGTAGCCAACGAATACAGGGTGCCGTACTGGCTGTACTGCCAGGCTGGCGGGCAGTGGGAAGGACAGGTGTTCAAGCCCAGCGAACCTTATTTCCCAAATGAAGCCGAAACGCTGTGGAACATAAATACCGCACTTGCTTACGGCGTCAAATCGGTAAGTTATTTCTGCGCCATACAGCCTTTCCAGTTTTCAAGGGCGGACGAAGCCGAAGACTATAACAGAAACGGTATGATAGGCTCGGCCGGAAATATCAATCAATGGTATTATTATATACAAAAAGCCAATAAGCAGATTCAGGGAGCGGCGCCGGTGTTGCTGCATTCTGCAAACGTCGGTGTTTATGCCACCGGAGAGACCGCGGCAAAAATACCTCAGGCGGATGCATTGAAACTGCCCTGGAGAGAGCTTAACGGCGTGAGCGGCGTCGATGCTGCAACCGGAGAAGACGTTCCCGAAGGCGTGCTGGTCGGATGTTTTGACTATAAAGGAGGAACGGCGCTTTACGTGGTGAACTGTTCTTCCCTGCAAAAACAGGAAATAACGTTGGAATTCGATAAAAAATACGGCATGGACGTCGTCCAGCGAGGCATTTCCGTCGGCGTTGCGGCAAGCAGGCTCACGCTGACAGTGGAAAAGGGCGAAGGCGTACTTGTTACGTTGCGATAAGTCAAGGCGGCGCGTCAAGATGAAAAGTGTAAAGGATCGTTTAAAGCGGTTTAAGACCGTTATAAAGGGAGAAATGCCCGTCGGGGCTTATTGTTCTCCGCAGCCGGCATTTGTCAAGGACGGCATCAGATATCCGTCGATGATAAATTATAAAACGTATAAACTGCTTGCGGAACTCGGGGTAAATCTAGTTTACGGCCACAATGAAGTTCTGGGAGAGAGCGCGAAAGGCGACAAAGACGTGTTCAAGGCTCTCGACCTGTGCGAACAGGTGGGCATCGGCTATTTAGTGAAGATCGCGCTGAGCGAAGAATACGTGTCTCTGGGGTATAAAGGCCTGCCCGACTGGCGTGCGCTTTGCGATAAAGACAAAGCGGCTCTCGACGACAGGTTTGTAAGAGAATTGCGGCGGGTAAAAAATAAAAAAGCCTTTGCGGGCATAAGTTTTATCGACGAGCCGGGAATGGACAGTTTCGAAGGGATAAAAGCGGCTAAAAACGTGTTCGACAGAGAATGTCCCGGGAAGCTTTTTTACGTCAATATGTTTCCCGGCGAAGCCAGCCCTTTGCAGTATCAATACGGCTGGGTGCCCGAAAATGCGGAAGAAGAAAAGACTGCGGAAGAAGTTTCCTGGAACGGCGAAAATCCTTTTGACAACAGCCGCAGATACGAATTTTTCGTAAAAAAGTATCTGGAAACCGTCAAGCCTGAAATTTTTTCTTACGATTCCTATCCTTTTTTGAATTTTGACGGGTCGGAGAGCATGGTGTTCAAATCGCTGTACTTTCACGAACAGTTCGGCGCGTGGGCGGAAAAAAACTATAAAACTCCTTTCTGGCCGTGCATGCAGGTGGGCGGTCATTGGGAAAACTGTTCCGGCGTCAGGATAACAGACTTTGCGGATACTCAGCTTTACGTGAATTTATCGCTCGCTTACGGCGCGAAGGGTTTAACGCTTTTTCCCGCATGCCATCCCAATGACTGGATTCCCGACTCAATGGCAGACGTCGGCGTTATCGACAGAAAAGGGAATCCTACCGACAGATATTGGTTTTATAAATATGCATTCAAGCAGTTAAAGGCATGCCAGAAATATCTTCTGAACGCATATTTTCAGTGCGCTGTCACGGGCGGCAAATTTGTCGGTTTGCTGCCCGACAGACAGTCTATGAGCAAAGATATAGAACCGAGAGTATTTCAGGGAGAATTTCCTGCGTTCAACAATCCCGTGAAAGAAAGCTTTAAAGAACTTAAAAACGTGACGGGTACAAGCCAGTTTTTCGTGGGGTGCTTCGATCACAAAGGCAAAAGTCTTTTTTACGCCGTCAACAATTCCGTGGTCACCGCGGGAAACGTTGAACTTGTGTTTGACAGGGAACTGACTTTCGGGCTTGTTTACAAAGGAAAAGAAAGCGAAGTTTCGGGCGAAAAAATTGCGGTCAAACGCGTTGCCGCAGGCGAGGGTTTTTTATTGTACGTCAAATAAACGGTCGGTTAATCCGTCCGTAATAATAGAGGGTAGACAGATTATATGAAAGTTTTGGATTTGTTTTCGTTAAAAGGAAAAGTTGCGTTGGTTACCGGCGGCAGCGGATTGTACGGCAGGCAGATAACTCTCGCGCTTGCGGAAGCGGGAGCGCGCGTTTACACGGCTTCTCGGTCGCTCGAAAGCAATGCGGAGTATGCGCAGTCTTTGCAAGAAGAAGGTTATCAGGTGTTCGGCGAAAGTTATGATCAGAGCAGCGAAGAAAGCATCAGGGCGCTTTTGGAAAGGCTGAAACAAAAAGAAGGCAAGGTTGACGTTCTCATAAACAATTCGGTGCTCAGGACCATGAAATCTTTTGACGACGACGTCGAAGCGTTTGAGCTGAGCATGAAAGTTAATGCTACCGGTATTTTCGCTATGTGCAGAACGTTCGGCGATCACATGGCCGAAAACGGCGGCGGAAGCATTGTCAATATAGGTTCCTACATGGGGCTTTTGGGTGCGGACGACACTCTGTACAGGGGGTGCGGGTTCAGCGGATACAACAGTCCCGACTATTTTTTCCATAAGGGAGGCATGACCAATTTCACTCGCTTTATCGCCAGTTATTACGGGCCGAAAAATGTCAGATGCAATATTTTGGAGCCGGGCGGATTTTTCAACGGTCAGGAACAGACTTTTGTGGACAGATACAATGACAGAACGTTTTTAAAACGCATGGCTAACGATTCGGATATGAAAGGAGCGGTTATTTTTCTGGCGTCAGACGCTTCCGCTTACATAACCGGAGCGGTTATTCCCGTTGACGGAGGTTACACTGCAAAATAGACTATGTTGGATTATACAGTTATTAACGGAAAAAAAGTTTCCAAAGTTTCTCTCGGCACGGTACAGCTGGGATTGAACTACGGCATAGCCAACAGCGAAGGGCAGCCCGACCTGCAGAAAAGTTTCCGCATGCTCGATACGGCTCTTGACGGCGGTATAACCGCGATCGATACCGCAAGGGGATACGGCAATGCGGAAGACGTTTTAGGCGAATATTTTAAATCCTGCAAAAGGGAAAAGCCGTTTATAACCACTAAATATAAATGTTCTGTCGGTGAGGACGCCGATTATAACCGGGTGGAGAAAGACGTTTTTACGTCTGTCGAAACGTCGCTCGAAAAATTGGGCACGGACAGAATAGACTGTCTGCTGCTGCATAATTCTTTTTACAGAGGAGTGTTTCAGGGCGCAAACATAGCAAAGGCTTTTGAAAAACTGAAATCCCGCAATATAATCGGTATTGCCGGGCTTTCCATGGCGCGGTATACCGAAGAGATAGGCGCCATGCTCGGTTACGATGTTTTCGAAGCGACGCAGATTCCCATGAATATTTTCGATTTGAGAATAATCAAAGAAGGATATTGGCAGAAGCTTATAGATAAAAAAATACATATATTTGTCAGAAGCGTTTTTTTTCAGGGGCTTTTTTTTCTCGACCCGTCAAAAATAGAAAATACCGCGCTTAAAAACCTCGTAAGCGGTTATCTGGTCAAATTAAAAGAGATCGCCGCCGAAGAAAATATGAATATGGCAGAGCTTGCGATAAGTTTTATTCGCGATCTGAAAGGCGTTACAAGCCTGGTGTTGGGCGCGGATAACGTTATGCAGGTCGCGGAGAATATAAAGTATATGAGTTCGCCGTCGATCAGCGATAAGGGCAGGGAAATGATTGAAAAAAGCATGAAAGATGCGGATATTCTTGCTATTATGCAGGAACTTGCAAAACCGAAAAAACAATGATTTCAAGGAGAAAGGCTTATGAAATTTGAAAAATATCCCATAATTCCCGCCGTTGTCACTATGTTTGATAAAAACGGCGATTTCGACGAACAGGCGCAGCGCAAAATTATAAGATTTTTGCTTGACAAAAAGGCGGACGGCTTTTATATAGGCGGCGCGACGGGCGAAGGATTTATGATGTCTGCCGAAGAGAGAAAGCGCCTGATAGCAACGTGTGCGGAAGAAATAAACGGCAAAGTTCCCGCGATAGCCTATACGGGCATGAACGACACTAAAAACGCCATAGAGCTTTCGAAATTTGCGGAAAAATGCGGCGCAGACGCCGTATCTTCGGTTCCCCCGAGCGGTTTCGAATTCGCAGACATAAAGAAGTATTATGCCGATATTGCCGCAAGCGTCGATATCCCGCTTGTGATTTATACCAATCTCACGACGCGGCAGCTTTTGATAGACGAAATTCTGGAAATTTGCTCGATTCCCAACTGCATCGGCATGAAATATACCAATCACAACCATTATCTTATGAGAATGCTTTCGTTAAAGATGAAAGACAAATTCATTTTCAGCGGAGCCGACGAAATGATAGGTTCTTCCATGATAGCGGGAGCAACCGGCGCCATAGGTTCAACGTATAATCTTACGCCTGAAATATTTATGGATCTGCGCGACGCGTTCCTTGCGGGCGATATGAAGCGGTTTTTAAGACTGAACGAAGCCTGCGTATGTATTGTGGATGCTCTCATCAGGTGCAATTTTATGGCAAGCATGAAGGCTCTTCTGAAAACGATGGGCATGGGAGAGGGAGTATGCCGCGAACCGCGCTCGAGTTTTAACCGGAGCAGCCAGCTTGACCCCATACTTAAAGAATTCAAAACAATCAAGGAAAAATACGATATTGCCGACGTCGAACTTTTCAACGCCTTATGCAAATAAATTTGACATGTTCCGACCCTTATGATAAAATGAAAGTCAAATAAAAGTATTATAGGATATATTTCATTATGCGCATAAACTTTAACGGCAAAGGGCAGTTTTTTATCAGTACGGGGGAAGAATTCACTCCGCCGGAATACGGCTATTGTAACGCGGCGATCTCTCTTGACGGTGATTATGAAGCTCAGCTTGACGGCAATATGATCATGCCCACGGCGGATTTTCTTACCTACGACAGCATGCAGAAAAACGGCGACGCGTTCAGCATCGTTTATGACGTAAAAGGAAAGGACGGTAAATTGGTCGTAGATTGCGAAAAGACGCAAGGCGCGGAATGTATCCGCCAGACCTGTTCTTTTATCAGCAACGCCGATGGCAGGGTTCTCACACAGCTTTCTTCGGCGCAGATTAACGGAATATGTTACGACGAGAACGGCATCAAAGAAAGGCTCGGCGACGGCAGCATAGAAATTTATTTCTGCCTTACCCGCTGGCAGGCGGAAGGGCAGTGGCGGTGCGTGACGCCGGAGGACGTCGGTGTCTTTTGTGCTTCCCGCCATGTATGGGAAAAGAATGTTTTTCGCATCGAATCGCTGTCGTCATGGAGCACAAACGAATATTATCCCCTGATTTTTATCGCGGATAAAAAGAAAAACGAGTGTTTTTTCATCGAAAAAGAAAACGGCGAAAGCTGGTTTATGGAAATTTTCTGCTGTGAAGGTGAAAACGCGAAGTTTTTATCCGTCAAAGCCGGGGGAGCGGACGAGCGGCTGGGCTTCGGCAAGGTATTAAAAAAGGGAGAGAAATATACGTCTTCGCCCTGCGTTTTCGGCGTGGTCAAGGGCGGCATAGATGAAGCGGTCAGAGAACTTACCAAATATAAGCGCATGTATAATCTGAACGATGTTCCGCCGTCTTTGGTGTTCAATGACTTTATGAACTGCAACTGGGGTCTGCCGACAGACGAAAAACTGATCCCGCTCATCGACCGCGCAAGCGAAGTCGGGGCGGAAACGTTCTGCATAGACGACGGCTGGGCGGAACAGGGAGTATGGAAACCGCTCGATAATCTTTTCGGCAAATACGGTTTTAAAGGAATAATCGAGTATATCATATCGAAAGGCATGAGGCCGGGTGTGTGGTTCGAGTTTGAAAGAGCGTCGGAAAAAACGGCCGAGGAAATCGGAGACGACGGTTATTTTCTGAGACGTTACGGCAAATATCTGACCGAGCATCGTAAGAAAGTCAATCTCAGCTGCAAAAAAGCACGGGAATATATTTTAGACAGAATAGAAGATTTATATAAAATCGGCGTACGCTATATCAAAAACGATCACAACAACTGCGAAGGAATAGGCTTTGACGGGACAGACTGTTTTTCGGAAGCGGTCGCATCGCAGGCGAGAGCTTTCACTTCGCTTGTTGATGAAATTCGGAAAAGATTTCCGGATCTGATAATAGAAAACTGCGGCGGCGGCGGTATGCGCAGCGATTTCGGCACTTTGAAACACTTTTCGATTCAGTCGGTAAGCGATCAGGAAGATTATACTCTTAATCCTTCCGTTACGGGCGGGAGCCTGGCGTTTTTGCTTCCCGAAAAGGCGGGGCTCTGGTGCTATCCCTGTCCGCTGGAATTTGAAAATATGGAAGAAGTGCGTGTTCCCGAAAAGGATCTGGGCAAGGTAAATTCCGAAAGACAGACGGCGTTCAACGTCATAAACGGCATGCCTGGCAGTTTATATCTTTCCGGGAAAATAAATCAGCTTGAAGGCAAAGCTCTTGACCTTCTTAAAGAAGGCATATCGCTTTATAAAGACAATCGCGGTTTCATAAAATCGTCTTATGCGGTTTTCCCCAAAGGTTTTATCAGGCTTTCGGACAAAACAGATTACGCGCTCGGACTGATTTCCGAAAATAAAGACAGAATGCTGCTTGCGGTATGGAATTTATCGGACAGAGAGAGAAAAGTTACCGTCGATGTCGAAAAGTACGGACTGACGCATTTTGCGGTTGCATATTACGGCGACAACAAGAATATCTGTCTGAAAAACGGAACTTTGGTTTGTGATTTTGCTTGCGGAAAGGACGCGGTTCTGTTGGAGCTGCGTTGATTTGAAATATTCGGTATAACGGGAAAGAAAAAGACCGATGTACCGACGCAGTTTTATAAAATGATTAAAAACGCATAACAGGGCAACAAACTTTTGTTGCCCTGTTATTTTTTCGGATGAGACGGCAGTATCGCAGTTAAAGGCGGAATAAGAAAAGAGATATTGAAATATGCGGAATGACTATGCCGCCGTTTAAAACCTGTGTTCTAGCCTGAGTGCATAAAGACATAAAAATCCGCCGTTATATGCATTTTGGGAGTGTCTGCATTGTGCCGGGCAGAAAAACCGATGAAATTTTAGACGCGTTTTTGCGGAAATTTTCTGTAAAGACCGAAATATTTAACGGACAATAACGTTTAGTACTGAAACGGTTCCGGCGTATAAACGCCGGAACCGAAAAGTTTTACGTTACCGTACACAATATTCGTTCTGTGAATTTCACTTTGGTCTGCCTTTTTCAGCCGTCAGCATCCCCGTTAATATGCTGTATCAAAGCATAAGAAAAACGGGAACAGCTCATTATTTTTGGAAAGTATCGTTCAGACGAGTTTCCGTATTGTGTTTTAAAACTCTGAATCAGCCAGTAAAAACGCGATAACGCCGTTTACGGAATTTATTTAAACGTTACCCTGTGCTTTCATCGCTTCGGCAACTTTCAGGAAGCCCGCGATGTTTGCGCCTGCCATATAGTTGCCGGGCATGCCGTATTCTTTGGCGGCTTCGTCGCAGGATTTGAAGATGCTCTTCATAATGCTCTGCAGTTTCGCGTCCACTTCTTCGAAAGTCCAGGAAAGCCTTGCGGAGTTCTGGCACATTTCCAGTCCGCTCGTAGCAACGCCGCCGGCGTTAGCCGCTTTGGCGGGCCCGTAGAGCAGACCGTTTGCAAGATAAATATCGATCGCTTCCGGCGTGGAAGGCATGTTGGCGCCTTCGGAAACGACCTTGCAGCCGTTTTTCACGAGAATGGCAGCGCTTTCGCCGTCTATTTCGTTCTGAGTGGCGCAGGGGAGAGCTATGTCGCAGGGAATTGTCCAAATGCCCTTGCAGCCTTCGTGATATTCTGCATCTTTATGGGTATTGAGATATTCTTTTATTCTCTTTCTTTCAACTTCTTTAAGCTGTTTTATGCAGTCAAGGTCGATGCCGTTTTTATCGTATATGTATCCGTTGCTGTCTGACAGGGCAACTACTTTCGCGCCGAATTCGGTTGCTTTTTCGCAGGCATATATGGCAACGTTTCCGGAACCGGAAATGAGAACGGTTTTGCCTTTGAAGTCCATTCCGTTTGCGGCAAGCATTTCTTTGGTAAAATAGCAAAGTCCGTAACCGGTCGCTTCCGTTCTTGCAAGAGAACCGCCGTAGGTGAGACCTTTACCGGTGAGAACGCCCACCCATTCGTTTCTTATTCTTTTGTACTGACCGAACATATATCCCACTTCTCTTGCGCCCGTGCCGATGTCGCCTGCGGGAACGTCGCAGTCGGCGCCGATGTATTTGCAGAGCTCGGTCATAAAACTCTGGCAGAAACGCATTATTTCGCTGTCGGATTTGCCTTTGGGATCAAAGTCCGAACCGCCCTTGGCGCCGCCCATGGGCAGAGTTGTCAGGCTGTTTTTGAACACCTGTTCGAATCCCAGAAATTTGATTATTCCGAGATATACGGACGGATGCAACCTTATGCCGCCTTTATAGGGTCCGATGGCGGAGTTGAACTGAACTCTGAAACCGCGGTTGACGTGCACTTTGCCTTTGTCATCCTGCCAGGGCACTCTGAACATAATCTGTCTTTCGGGTTCGACTATTCTTTCGAGAACGCCCGCATCGACGAGATCCTGTCGTTTTTCGATTACGGGTTCAAGGGAAGTAAAAACTTCGGTGACCGCCTGGATGAATTCGGGTTCGCCGGGGTTTCTTTTTTTAGTTCTTTCCAATAGATCGTTTAAATATGCGTTTTTGATTGCCATGATTTTTATCCTCCGGTTTTTTGAAATGAATATTTCAAGTTTAGACTTATCCAAGTCTATATGCATATATTATAGCACAGCGGAAGAATTTTTCGCCACAAATTTTTATATGAATTTTTTATAAATATTATTATTTGAATTTATATATTTTCTAAAAGCATTGCTGCAGATCTATAAAAACGGCAAACAGAAGTATCAGAACAAACCCTACGGCATGTATTATACCTTCCACTCTGCGGTTGAGCGGTTTTTTTCTGATCCATTCGATGAGGCAGAAAATAACTCTCGAACCGTCGAGCGCCGGAACGGGGAGCAGGTTGAAAACCGCAAGGTTGACGCCGATAAATGACGAGATATACAAAAGATACCACAGTCCGCCCGTTTTTATGGCATTAGCGGTTACGGCGATGGTGGTCACGGTGCCGCCCATAGAACCGATGCCGAGTTTGCCTGTAAGTAGCTGACCGAGCACGGTGAAAATGGTTCCCGCAAGTTTAAATGAATATTCGAAACTTCTGCCGATGGTCGGAAAAAATCCGAACCGCACGTTAGTGGAATACAGTCCGCCGTTTAGCCGGTCGTTCTCGTCGATGCGATATGCGCCGAGAGCGCGGTATAAGAGGTCGATGTCTTCCACGTTTTCGAAAGATGTATTTTCGCGGAGCATTATTTTGACGGCGACGTCTTTGCCGTCTCGGCGCACTGTGAAATCAACGAGGTCGCCTTTTTCTCTGCCTCCCACGGCTTTCATGAGATCCGTCGTCAGATAAACGTTGGAGCCGTCGGCTTTTATGATTATGTCATCGGTCTGAAAGCTGTATTCGGCTGCAAACGACGGGTCGTCGTATACGTAATGGGTGATGACCGACGGCTGGCCGTATACGCCGAACATAAGCATTATTATCAAAACGGCGAATATATAGTTCATAAATGCGCCCGCGATCAGAACGAGAATGCGTTGCCACGGTTTTTTATTGTTGAAAGCCGCAGGATCGTCATCGTCGGCGTCTTCGCCTTTAAAAGCGCAGAATCCGCCGAGAGGAAGCGCTCTTATTGAAAAGATTTCGCCGTTTTTCTTGACGCGTTTGAAAAGTTTGGGGCCGAATCCTATTGCGAATTCCTCAATCCCGAAACCGAATAATTTGCCGACGATATAATGCCCGAATTCGTGCACGGTTATCATTAAAAGCAGCACGAGTACGGCAATCAGAACATATCCGATGTACTGCATTATTTCGCCGAAAGAAGCAAGCAGTAAAAAATTCATTTACACTCCGAATAATTTTGTTACATAGTCTCTCGCAAAAGCGTTTGCTGCGAGAACGTCGCCGAGATTTTTGCAAACTCTGTTTGGAAAGGCGTTCAAGGCGCCGTCTATTGCTCTGTAAATGTCGCCGAAGGCTATTTTTTCTTTTAGAAACAGCTCTGCCGCGGCATCGTTGGCGCCGCCTGCGACGGCAGGGTACAAGCCGCCCGCTTTTCCGGCGTTTACTACGAGCCCGAAACAAGGAAAGCGTTTAAAATCGGGGGCGCTGAAAGTTAGTGTGCGCAATGCTGCGAAATCTAAACCTTTCACGTCGGTTTCCAGCCTGTCGGGATAGGTGAGAGCGAGCTGAATGGGCAGTTCCATGGACGGGTAGCTCATCTGAGCCATAACGGCGCCGTCATATAGCTCTACCATAGAGTGTATGATGCTTTCGCGGTGAATTATTACGTCTATTTTCTCGAAAGGCGCGCTATACAGCCATTTGGCCTCGATCACTTCGAAGGCTTTGTTGACGAGAGTTGCGCAGTCTACGGTGATTTTCGCGCCCATCTGCCAGTTGGGGTGCTTCAAAGCGTCTTTGGCGGTAGCATGTAACAGTTGTTCTTCGCTGTAATCCCTGAAAGCGCCGCCGCTTGCAGTGAGAATAAGTTTTTTAAAAGGCGCGTCGAATTTGAATCCGAGCGCCTGCCATATTGCCGAATGTTCGCTGTCTACGGGCAGTATGCGTACGCCCGCTTCTTTTGCCCGTCGCATAACGATTTCGCCCCCCGCGACGAGGCTTTCTTTGTTGGCGAGAGCAATGTCCACGCCTTTTTCTATTGCGTCCGCCACGGCGATTATGCCTGTAAAACCCACAAGGGCAACCACCGCTAAATCTGCATCTTCCGTGACGGCGTTGACGAACGCGTTTTCACCGAAGAAAAATTCTGTCCGCGGGGAAAGATTTTTCAGCCTATCGTCGTAAACGGACAGCGTGGCGATTTCCGGTTTGAATTCTTTTACCTGCTCGCAAAACAGGTCGGCATTGTTTCCTGCCGCAAGCGCGACCACTTTGAATTTGTCGCTGTGCCGTCTTATTACGGAAAGCGTCTGTCTGCCTATGGAGCCGGTGCTGCCGATAATTGCTATTTTTTTCATATCAAACCAAAAGAAATACTATATATATCAGCACGCTTGCAAAAAGCATGCCGTCTATTCTGTCCATGATGCCGCCGTGGCCGGGCATTATGTTTCCCATGTCTTTTATGCCGCATCTGCGTTTTACGAAACTTTCGAAAAGATCGCCGATCTCGGTCAGGATGCTGGCGAAAAGCCCCACGAGAACAAACAGCAGCGCAGGGGAGAAAAAATCAAGGGTAAGCGCGTCGTTTTTAAATACAAAATATACCAGAAGCGAACCGATTGCCCCGCCGACGACGCCGCCGACCGCACCCGACCAGGTTTTTTTCGGACTGAGCCGCGGGCACAGCTTTTTGCCGCCTATGAGACTGCCTGTCAGAAACGCCATTGTGTCGGAACACGGAGAAATAACGAATAGCGTCAGCAATGCCAGAAAGCCTTTGGGTTCGGGCAGGGCATTGGAAAGCAGCATGGTAAGCGCAAGAAGCGACGGATAAGCGAGCGGCAGCGCGCTAACGGCAAAAGTCTGCATGTCGGTTTTTTCTATAAGACATCTTACAGCAAGAACGATAAGCGAAAGAGCCGCGAAGTTGAGAGCGAAAAGCCAGCCCTTTCCTTCAAACAGGAATTGGTCGGCAACAAAAAAAACAGGCGTAAAGAGCAAAGCGTAGACGGTAGAGCCGACGACGGTGCCCTTAACGGAGAAAGGGGAAACCGCCCTCGCGACTTCGAACGTTCCCGCCGCGATAAAGAAATATATTAAGATGTCGAACAGCTGCGGATAAGGCGTGAGCTGCCTCAGAAGGAAAAATCCCGTGACCACGGCCACGTAAACAGCACTGGAAATCAGTCTTTTCATTAACAGTTCCTTAATTGTCTATATTTTGCCGAACCGTCTCTTTCTCGCCCCGAAATCGGCCAGTGCTCTGTCAAACTCGCTTTCGTCGAAATCGGGCCACAAAACGTCGGTAAAGTACAGTTCGCTGTATGCGCACTGGTAGAGCATGAAGTTGGAAAGCCGCAATTCTCCGCCTGTGCGGATTATCAGATCAGGGTCGCCGAAAGGGGCGGTATACAGTTCCTGCGAGATACTTTCCGCGGTAATGCTTTCGCCGCGCGCGATAAGTTTATTGACGGCGGCGGCAATTTCCTGACGCCCGCCGTAATTTATGCCGACGTTGAGAACGCGGCCGGTGTTATGTTCTGTTTTCTTCATGTCATCGGCGATAATTTTCTGCAGATCGGGAGTCAGCGCCGTAAGATCGCCCATGACATAGAGACGCACGTCGTTTCCGAGAACTTTTCTGATGAATTTTTTAAAATACGTTTTTAAAAGTTTCATCAGTTCGTCGACTTCTTCTTTGGGGCGTGCCCAATTTTCCGAAGAAAAAGCGTAAAGAGAAAGCGTTTTTATGCCGCGGGAAAAGGCATGCGACACTATTTTATCGACATTGGCGGAGCCGGCGCTGTGTCCGTAAGAGCGTTTTTTTCCGCGCTGAGCCGCCCATCTGCCGTTGCCGTCCATTATTATACCTACGTGTGCGGGTATTTTGCCGTTATCCATCAGACGACCATTATATCCTTTTCTTTTTCCTGCTCGAGTTTGTCTATTTTTTCCACGGCTTCGGATATGGCCTTGTCTATTTCTTTTTCGCAAAGCGCGTGTTCGTCTTCTGAAAGTTCTTTATTGTTTTTCATTTTTTTGATGGCGTCCATACTTTCGCGGCGGACGTTTCTGACCGCTACTTTTGCGTCTTCCGCCATTTTTTTGACCTGTTTTACCAACTCTTTCCTGCGCTCTTCCGTAAGCGCGGGGAATACCAGTCTTATCACTTTTCCGTCGTTGGTAGGGGTTATGCCGAGATTTTCGGCAAGGAGCTGTTTTTCGATCACTTTAAGCATGCTTGCATCCCAGGGCGATATAACAAGTATTCTGCCTTCGGCGACCGAAATGTTGCCTACCTGGTTGATGGGAGAAGGCGTGCCGTAGTAATCCACCGTAACCTTGTCGAGAATGTGCGGGTTTGCTCTGCCTGCGCGTATGGTAACATACTCCGAATTGAGCACGGATACCGTTTTTTCTGTTTTTTCCAAAAGCTCCATCATAATTACTTCGTACTGTTCGTTTTCTATTGCCATAATTTTCTCCTTTATTCGACATATTTATTATATGCCCGTATCGGCGGATGGAACCGCCGGGATACGGGAAAAAAGACTTTTCGATCCGTCCTTCGGATGCAGTGATTTATTTTATCAGCGTGCCTATTTTTTCGCCGGTCACGGCTCTTAAAAGCGCGTCTTTTTCGAACAGTCCGAAAGCAAGAACGGGTATGTTGTTTTCCATACACATGGTTATCGCCGTCGTGTCCATCGCGCGGAGATTTTTTTCTATGAACTCTCTGTAAGAAACGCTCTCGTATTTAACGGCGTTTTTGTTGATTTTGGGGTCGGAGTCGTAAATGCCGTCCACGTTTTTGGCAAGAAGCAGAATGTCGGCGCCGATTTCCGCCGCCCTTAGCGCGGCCGCGGTATCTGTCGTAAAGTACGGGTTGCCCGTGCCGCAGGCAAATATGACAATGCGGCCTTTATGAAGGTGACTCATCGCTTTGCGCAGAATATAGGGTTCGGCAACGCGGGTAATTGTCAGCGCCGTCTGCACACGGGTAGGGGCTCCTTTTCTTTCGAGCGCGTCCTGTATGGCGAGCGCATTGATTACGGTTGCCAGCATTCCCATGTGGTCGGCCGCGCTTCTGTCCATCTCGGTGCCTTGTTTGCCGCGCCAGAAATTACCGCCGCCGACGATTATTCCTATTTCGACGCCTAATTTTTTTACCGCTATGATCTGGTCGGTCACTTCCGATAAAACGCCTTCGTCGATTCCGTTGCCTTTTTTGCCGGCAAGCGCCTCGCCGGAGAGTTTTATGATAACTCTTTTGTAAATGCTTTTTGCCATATAAAGCTCCTTGAGAAAAAATATTTCGCGGGATAGCCCCATTTCAGTTTATTTCATTCTGAAATATTTTACCATAAAATATCCGATTTGTCTATATCAAAAAGCAAATATTATCAAATTAACGCAAAATACTTTAATGAAAAGGCGGGAACTTTGTCATAAACTTTTGCAACATTAAAAAACGCCGCCATGAGAAGCGGCGCGGCAGGCAAAACGGCCGTGCAGCGAATCAAATGAAAAGCATCTGATTTTCGTTTGTGTTCTCGTTTGCGGCAAGATTGTAAAGATCGTTTGCCAAAATGTCCAGCTCGAAACTTTTGAGCGCCGCTTTTTTGAGATCGGCAGCGTCGCTTTTGCGCGTCAGCACCGGTATGGTGCTGTTGGAGCAAACAAGCGAAACCAGATCTTTGCTGTCGGCGTTCACCGCGAGAATTTTAGCATACATTTTGCTTGCAAGGCAGGCTTCTGTAAAACTTTTATCGATGCCGAGCAGGTTGGCGGTGAGAATTCTTCTTATACGCGTCGAAGGGTAGCGCTTGGTAGAAACTTTTTCCACAAGCGCGTCTATAGTGCGGTTGTCTTTAGAAAGCGCTTTGATGCGGTTTTCAAGGCCTTCGGTGCAGTCGGCTATTGCCGCAAGTTTTTGCGGCGAGGCGGTCATAAGTGCCGCCATGATAATTTTGTCGAAAGCGTGGGGATATTCCTTTAACTCTCTGTAAACATACGGGGGAAGATTTTTTTTGAGTTTTTTGAGCTGCGCCGCTTTGATGATACTGCGTATGCTCGTCGCGCTGGTAATCCCTTTTTTAAGAGTTGTGTCGTTGTGGTCGCCTTCGCGCAGCATGGGAAATATGTTTATGTCGCTTTTAAGCTTTAAAAGCGCTTTGGTATATTCAAGTCCCAGAATATTATTGGGGGAGCCGATAAGTTTTTCGTCGAGTCCGCCGCCGCCCGTGGCTTTTACGGCTTCAAACTTGGCTTTGGCAAGAGACACGCCGCTGTCGAGAGCGGCTTTCAGCGCTTTTTTAAATTCCTTGCTTTCATTGTTCATAGCCGAGGCAAGCGCCAGATAACTTTCTTTGTCGCCGCTTTCCACACCGAAACACAGACCGTCGGCTACGCCGAGCGCGTTTATTATTCCCACTGCTCCCGCGGCAAAAGTTTCGGCGTTTGCCGTAGCGAAAACCGTGGGAAGCTCTATTACCATGTCGGCGCCGGCTATGACGGCCTGCCGCGCCCGACAGAATTTATTTAGCACTGCCGGCTCGCCGCGCTGGGTGAAGTTGCCGCTCATGACGACGATGATTTTTTCGGCGCCCAACTCGTTTTTCATGTATTCGATATGTTTGAGGTGCCCGAGATGAAGGGGGTTGTATTCAGCTATGCAGGCGCATATTTTCATTGCGGTCTCCTTATGCCGATTTTTGCGGTTTTCGTCGCGGGGTTTTCCGCGCTTACAGTTGACAATTTTTTTTAAATGATGTAAAATGTTTCAGGTTGCGGAAATTTTCCGCCGTCAATAATATTATTGCCGCAGCCGCGGGTAATATGACGGACGGAGAAAAATTTCTCTTTAACTGTTATTTTACAACATTTCGGGCAAAAATACAAAACTTTTTCGACTATAAATTTTGAAGGAGACGAAAATATGTCAAAGGTTTTAGAAAATATAAAGAAGCAGGCAAGCCTTAGGAACAAACACATCATTCTTCCCGAAGGAGAGGATAAGAGAGTAGTTGCGGCGGCAGCACAGGCTGTCAGAGAGAAGCTGGCAAAAATAACGCTTCTCGGCAACCGCGAAGAAATCGGGAAAAATAATCCGGGGGTAGATCTTTCGGGTATCAATATCGTCGATCCCGTTGCTTCGGCGGATACAGATAAATATGCTGAGATGCTTTTCGAAATAAGAAAAGGCAAAATCAACAAAAAAACCGGTCTTCCCGAATATGCCGACGTTGCCGCGGCGCGCGCAAGCATACTTAAAGACTACACAATGTATGCCGCGCTCATGCTCAAAGCCGGCGACGTAGACGGATTGGTTTCAGGCGCCTGCCACTCGACGGCGAATACTCTTCGTCCCGGATTGCAGGTCATCAAGACTGCGCCCGGCATCAATACCGTATCCAGCAGTTTCGTCATGATCGCTCCCGGCGAAAACAAGTATCTGCCCGACGGCGTTGCCGTTTTTGCCGATTGCGCCATAAACATCGAGCCCGACGCGCAGCAGATAGCCGACATCGCTGTTTCTTCGGCACAGACCGCAAGAGATATTGCGGGAATAGAGCCGCGCGTGGCGATGCTGTCGTTCTCGACAAAAGGGTCAGGAAACGACGACAAATACTTTAAAAGCGTTCCCAAAATGCAGCAGGCTACGGCGCTTGCCAAAGCCGCCGCACCGGATCTCATTCTTGACGGCGAATTCCAGTTCGACGCGGCCGTTGCTCCCGAAGTCGGCAAACTCAAAGCGCCCGATTCCGAGGTTGCCGGTAATGCCAACGTGTTTATATTCCCCAATATCAACGCCGGAAACATCGGTTACAAGATTGCTCAGCGTTTCGGCGGATTTTTGGCGCTGGGCCCGATTTGCCAGGGTTTTGCAAAACCCATCAACGACCTGTCGCGCGGGTGTTCGGAAGAAGACGTCGTCGCCGTAATTGCCATAACCGCCTTGCAGGCAAACTGAAAAACAAAGAGAGGGTTGAACAGATGAAAATACTCGTTATAAATGCAGGAAGTTCTTCGCTGAAATATCAGCTTATCGACATGAAAGACGAGAGCGTGGTGCTTAAAGGACTGTGCGAGCGCATAACTTTCAGCGGCGGGCGTCTTACGCAGAAAACGTTTGACGGCAGAGAGACGGAGATCAGACAGGACATGCCGTCGCATAAAGAGGCTATGGAGCTGGTTCTCAAAGCCATGCTCGACAAAGAGAAGGGCGCTCTCTCGAGCGTTGACGAAATCGGTGCGGTGGGGCACAGGGTGCTTCATTCGGGCGAAGATTTTCACGAATCGGTCGTTATCGACGATGAAGTTATTAAAATCTGCGAAAAGAACGCCGTTTTAGGGCCGCTTCATATGCCGGGAAATATCGCGTGCATCAAGAGCTGCAGAGAAGTTATGAAAGGCGTTCCCATGGTGGCTGTTTTCGACACGACTTTCCATTCCACTATGCCTCAAAAAGCGTATATGTACGGCATACCTTACGAAATATATCGGGAACATAAAATCAGAAAATACGGATTCCACGGAACTTCGCATAAATTCGTCAGCGAAGAGACGGGCAAATATCTCGGAAACAAAAACGCCAGAATGATTATCTGCCATCTCGGCAACGGCTCGTCGATATCTGCCGTCAAAGACGGTAAATGTCAGGATACATCCATGGGATTTACCCCGCTCGAAGGGCTTGTTATGGGGACCAGAAGCGGCGATATAGACCCCGCGGCGGTGGATTATCTGCGCGAGAAAGCGGGGCTTAAACCCGAAGAAGTGGTCAATTATCTCAATAAAAAATGCGGCATGCTGGGTATAAGCGGGCTTTCGAGCGACATGCGTGATCTTACCGAAGCCGCGAAACAAGGCAATGAACGCGCAAAACTCGCCATAGAAATTGTCGCCTATCGCGTCAAAAAATACGTGGGCAGCTATATAGCGGTGCTCGGCGGCGTTGACGCCATAGTGTTTACGGGCGGTATCGGGGAACATTCCAGCCTTGTAAGAGGTCTGGTCATGGAAGGCATGGAATACTGCGGCGCGGTACTCGACAAAAAGAAGAACGAAAACTATTCTTCCGGTACTGCCGAACTCAATGCCGACGGCTCTTCGGTTAAAATTCTCGTTTTGCCGACTAACGAAGAGTTATCGATCGCGAGAGAGACGAAGAACCTGGTCGGCTGAAAAATTTTTGAAAAAAAGTTGACAAGTATCGATAAATAGTATATACTTGTTAAGCATTTTTATAAGGATGTTATGATTTTAGATCTGAAGCGGCTCAGAGCGAGCGGCAAAGAGGAAAGCTCTTTTCATTTTGAATACGCGCCGGATACGCCGCTTACCGACATTCCGTCGGTGAATGTAAAAGCTCCCGTTTCGGTTACCGGAAAAATTACGCTGACGGGCAGGCACAGCGCCTATATAGAGTGCGAGGTGGCTTTTGTTTTGAGCGGTCCGTGTACCCGGTGTCTGAAAGATACCGAAAGGGGATATACAGCGGAGTTTGCCGAAGAGGTGCGGGAAAACAATACCGACGGTTATTCGGTTGTCAACGACACGGTGGATCTTAAAAAAATAGCAGACGACTCTATTATGATTAATTCGCCCGTTAATTTTCTCTGCCGCGACGATTGCAGGGGAATATGCGCGGGGTGCGGCGCCGATCTCAACGCGGAAGAGTGTCGGTGTGAAAAATAAACAGGGAAGGTAAAGAACAATGGCAGTACAGAAAAGTAAAACGTCTAAACAGAGAACGAATACGAGATTTGCGCAGTGGAAGCTGGAAGCCCCCAATCTTTCGGAGTGCCCCCAGTGTCACGAACTTAAAGCGTCCCACAGGGTTTGCCCCAAATGCGGTTATTATGACGGCAAGCAGGTAGTGGACGTTTCTGCGAAAGAGAAAAAGAACGGCTGATTTCAGGCTGTTTCGGGAATATTTTTTTCGACTGTTGAAGCCGCTTGTTTTCAAGCGGCTTTTTGCGTTAAGGGAAATTGCCGCGCCTGATTGTTTTTGACGTCCGACTGCCGAAAGACCTCTGTCAAGAGCGCCGGCGATGCGACTGCGGAAACCTGTTCGTTGCTTATTTGCGGGTCCGGATAACGCCGGGTTTAAAAAATTTATTCCATATTGAAATTAATTTGTTAACGTGATAAAGGAAACCGTCTGCGGGAAAAATCTGCGCAGACTTTTTTTGCAAAGACGGAATGTTCCGTCTGTTTAATATTTGCATAAAGGCGGGGGGATAATCGGAAGAGAATTTATTTGTCAGGCGTTGCTGCCGGATTTCTGTTTGCCTTTTTGCCGTTTTGACTTGCGCTGACTCGGAAATATTATTTAAAAGTTTCCGCATCGATTTTATCTGCAATAACCGCGCAATTTCATTTTTCGGAATTTTTAAACGCTTTTTGCTGCTGATATAAGCAAAAAAATCTTCTGTCAGGCAGGGTAACAGGCCGTAGTATAAGAGAGCAGTTAATAAACGGATAAAAAAATTATCGGATATCTTTTCTCATGATATAATCGGTCTGTTCGTCGTCGCCCATAAAAAACGAGTGCGCGCCGATTTTATAAAAACCGTTGTTTTTGTAAAATTTCAATGCTTTTGCATTGTGTTCCCACACGCCGAGCCAAACGTACGACTTTTTTCTTTGAACGGCAAAATCTACCGCCTGTTGCAGCAAATATCTGCCGTATCCATAGCCCCGGTGTTCTTTTAAGATATAAATTCTTTCGATCTCCAACGATTTTTCATCATGAACGTCGGTCTGCGCGGGGAACTCGTTTGTTTTGAGATAACCTGCAGGTTTCCCTTCGCCGTACAAAATATAAAAAAACGAATGCGGGTTGCTTAATTCTCGGTAAAGTTTATCGTAACCGAACGCTTTGTCAAGATAAGCCCGCATGTTTTCCGGGGAGTTGAATTTTTCAAAAGTTTCAAAATACGTTTTGACGGAAATTTCGCGAAGAATATCTACGTCTTTTTCCGTACACCGTTGCAGAAAAATATTCATTTCGTTTGTTTTATATAAATTTCAGCGGCAGTATTTTTGCCGCTGAAACATCAGGTTTTGCTTTCCCGAGAAAACGGGTTAAAGGTTTTCTGCGAAAAATTATATAACTTCGGCAGACAGGAAGGTGTTGCGAAAATATATCCCGTTCTGCGCAAAATCGGTAAATATAAAAATTTTACGGCATAAACCGCGCGGACGGCGCGCTTACGGAGCCTAACCCTCAGTTGATTATATCTACGGTGATTTTTGCCGTTTCTTCCGGCGAAATTTTTATTGTTACGGGGTAAACTCCCGCTGTTTTGATGTTAGCGGCAAGAATAATTTTTTTCTTGTCTACGGCAAAGCCCATTTCTGCGAGTTTGTCGGCGACTTCCTTGTTCGTCACGCTGCCGAAAAATTTCCCCGTCTCTCCGCTTTTCATCTGAATGGTTATTTTCAGTCCGTCGATTTTTTCGCGCAGTTCTTTGTTTGCGAGAAGCGTCTGTTTGCGGTGATATTCCATTGCGGCTTTCTGTGTTTTGTTGTCGTTTATGGCTTGCGCGTCGGCAACTTTTGCAAGACCTTTTTTTATTAAAAAGTTCATCGCAAACCCGTCTTTGGCGTCAATTATATCGCCGGCTTTGCCGGAACCTTTCACGTCTTTAAGCAATATGACTTTCATTTTAATCTCCTTTTTCTGCGGAACGCCGCAAAAACGGTTTTTTTTATTTTAACCCAAGCGAGAAGAAATTGTCAATGAAAACGCGTATATTTTTACGGGCGGAAGGAATAATAAAAATAAAGGAGTGTGTTATGAACAGAAATTATTCTATTAAATGCGACGTTACAAAGTGCAGACATAATGCCGACGGCTGCAACTGCCAGCTCGACTGCATTAAAGTAACCTGCGGCTGCGGCGAACAGTGCACATGCTGCGGCGACTATTCCGAAAAATAATTTTTCGCAAACTATTTTTACGGTAAATAAAAAAGACCCGCTGCGGTCTTTTTTATTTACCGTAAATTATTCTTTTAAGCAAATCCGAGAATCGGTTCGGAAATCTGTTATTTGTCATAAATTAATTTACTTATCTGCTGTTGAGCGGAAATTTAAAATAAAGGAGGCCGCATCCGGCGGCCTCCTTTCCCATATATTATTCGGAATTAACCCTGTGTTGAATAAAATTCAACCGTATTTTTTATTTTTTACAATTTTATTGTAGCACAAAAAAAAGGTTTGTCAAGGGGGTTTTTAAAATTTTTTCTGAAAATTTTTAAGTTTTTTGCCGCAGCGGGCAAACGGCGGTGATTTTGACTGCTTTTTTGACTATAATGTTGACAAAATTGCATCTATATATTATAATAAACAATACGGTTTAATATGCCTTTATATTCATATTTGCGTCGCTGTTCGGTACGGGTCGTCCGCAGGGTTTGCGTTTTTTCTGAAAGGCAATAATATTTAACCGGAAATGCGTTTAGTGCCATATAACGGAGGTTTTGAAATGGCTGAAGAAGTTTTGCTCACCAAAGAAGGCAAAGAAGAGCTCGAAAAACGGTTGGAATATTTAAAAATAACCAAACGCGCTGAGATAACCGAAAGAATAAAAACGGCAAGGGAATTCGGAGACCTTTCCGAAAACGCCGAATACGACGCGGCGAAAACCGAGCAGGCGATGATTGAGGGAGAAATCCTTGAAATAGAAAACAAACTGAAATATGCCGTAATTATCAAGGACGCTGCCAAGAAGGGCACGGTATCGCTCGGCAGCAAGGTGGAATTTTCAGACGACGCCACTGGTGAAGTTTTCACATACGAGATAGTGGGCACTACCGAAGCGGACGTCGATCAGAACAGAATATCCAATGAATCGCCGATAGGCAACGCGCTCTTGGGCAGAAAAGCAAACGACAGTCTGTCCGTAAGCGTTCCGTCGGGGATCATGAACATTACGGTAAGAAAGGTATATTAAAAATTTAAGGAAAGCGAAAATGGACGAAAAGATCAAGACGAACGTAACCGAAGAACCCGATCTGAACGAGATTTTAAAGATACGGCGCGAAAAACTCGAAAAACTTGTGTCGGAAGGCAAAAATCCTTTTGTCAAAGTGAAGTTTGACCGTACCCATACCGCCGCAGCCGTAACGGGCGCCTTTGACGAACTCGAGGGAAAAACCGTTTCGGTCGCAGGGAGAATACTCTCCAAACGAGTTATGGGCAAGGCTTCGTTCGCAAGGCTTATGGACGGCAGCGGCTCCATTCAGCTGTACCTTTCGGTGAACGATCTCGGAGACGATTATCAGGCATTTAAAGATTACGACATCGGCGATATAATCGGCGTCAGGGGCAGAGTATTCAAAACCCGCACGGGAGAGATAAGCATACATGCCGAAAGCATAGAGCTTTTAAGCAAGTCGTTGCTGCCGCTGCCCGAAAAATATCACGGACTTAAAGATCAGGATATGCGATATCGCCAGAGATATGTGGATCTGATAGCCAATCCCGAAGTCAAATCGACGTTTACGGTGCGCTCCAAAGTGTTGGCTTTTATCAGAAACTATCTTAACTCTTTGGGATATATAGAAGTTGACACTCCCGTTTTGCATACGCTTGAAATAGGGGCGGCGGCGCGTCCTTTCAAAACTCATCACAATGCGCTCGATATAGACATGTATTTGCGCATAGAGACCGAGCTTTATTTAAAAAGGCTGATAGTAGGCGGATTTGACAAGGTTTACGAAGTCGGCAGAATTTTCAGAAACGAAGGGATGGACGCATCGCATAATCCCGAATTTACAACCATCGAAATGTATGAAGCGTACAGCGATTATTTCGATATGATGGATCTGATCGAAGATATGTACCGCAAACTTGCCGTTGAAGTGTGCGGCACGGATACCGTTAAGTATCAGGGAGTGGACATAGCCGTCGGCAAAAAATGGGAAAGGCTTAAAATGACGGAGGCCGTCAAAAAATACGCCGGAGTTGATTATTATGACTGGAAGACCGACGATGATGCCGTAAAAGCAGCCGAAGAACACGGTGTGCATATCGAAGACGGCGAAAAAGCCACGAAGGGCACGGTATTGGCAGCGTTTTTTGACGAGTATGTCGAGGACAAGCTGATTCAGCCCACAATAATTTACGACTATCCTGTTGAAAACTCTCCGCTTGCCAAGAGAAAGGAGGATGACCCGGCGTTTACGCAGCGTTTCGAGTACTTCATTTACGCGCGCGAAATGGGGAATGCTTTTTCCGAACTCAACGATCCGATAGATCAGAGAGAGAGATTTGTCCGCCAG
>CAUHGY010000018.1 GCA_959605945.1 uncultured Clostridia bacterium
GGCGGGGTGCAGGGGAAGGGCTATTTCCGCGCGGCCTTCGGTAAAAGTTACCGCAGAGCGCGCCGCCCCGTCCATATAGTCGTTTTCGAGCGTTGCAATCGCGCAGAAGCGGGCGATGCTTTTTTCCGCTTCGGGATATATTTTCTTTATCAGCGGCATAATGTTTAAACGCAGAAAGTTGCGGGCGTAGCTGTCGGAAAAATTGGTTTCGTCAGTCACGTAGGGAATGTTATTTTCCCGTATGTAACGGGCTATTTCTTCTTTTGAAACCGCAAGGAACGGGCGCACTATTTTGCCGTCGCAGTCGGCGGATATACCCGCCGCTCCCTTAAGTCCCGTGCCGCGGAACAAGTTTATCAACACCGATTCGGCATTGTCGGACAGATGATGGGCCGTTGCAACCTTGGTGCATCTGCCGCAGGCAATCGCGTTGTGAAAACATTCGTAACGCAGTTTCCTTGCCGCCTGTTCGACGGATAATTTTTCTTTATCCGCACAATCTAAACTGTTGACGGTATATGAAAGCAGGGGAATATCGTTTTTTTTGCAGTAATTTTCAACGAATTTGCTGTCTTTTAACGAGTTTTCGCCGCGTATTCCGTGTTCGACGTTCAACGCTGCGACTTTTATTTGCAGGGCGTCGGCCTTGGAACGCAAAAAATGCAGCAACGCCATCGAGTCGCTGCCGCCCGAAACCGCAACCGCAACCGTGTCGTGCGGGTAAATTTTCGTTAAATCCGCTTTCATGACTATATTGTATCAAACCGCTTGCAAAATTTCAAGCCGAATAGAATATATTTTTGCGTGTTTCGGCGGTTTTACCGAAAATAACGGTTTTTTTCAAATTTGGGGTCATAACGGTTGACAAATTTGCCGTGATGATATATTATATAAAGCACCGGACGGCAGTAAGATCGTCAGACAGCGATTCCAAAAAGTTTGCGGCTGTTGCAGCGCAGGGTCTGCCGCTTAACGGGGCCGGATGCGACATAAGTTAAGGGCACAGTGTTTATAGAGAATCGGCGCACGTATTTTATCGCGGGATGGAGCAGCTTGGTAGCTCGTCGGGCTCATAACCCGAAGGTCGTGAGGTTCAAATCCCACTCCCGCAACCAAAAGAACCGCGAGGCATATTAAAGCCTCGCGGTGTTTTTTATGATCGAGAGAGCATGGGAGAGGGATTTGAATTAGGAGCCAACTTGCCTGCAAGTTGTTTTGCGATAGCAAAATAAAAGGTCCTGTGGACCTTTTAGCGGGAGGCTCGAGAGAAGCAAATCCCACTCCCGCAACCAATGACAACCTAATTGAACGGCAAGGTTCAGTTAGGTTGTTTTTTATTGTCATATACCTATTGACAAAGAAAAAAGTCGTGTTATATTACAAGCAAACAAGCCTGAGGGAATAAAATTCTTTCAGGCTTTTGAAATTTAAGGGGATATATGATATAATATATTTGAGAGTATAAGATGGATTTTAGATAATATTTTTGGGATTAGTGGTAACGGATTTGTTATAAGAGAAAATATTAGTCCTGAGAATATAGAAACTTGCAACGGTGTTGCCGTAAAAGATGATAAAACAAGAACTTGTGCGTTATGCGTTGCGCTTAATGATACGGTGTTTAGAAATGATAATAAGCCTATTTATTATCATCCATATTGCAAATGTAAAAATAAAAAATATGAATTAACGGAAGTTGTTTTTGATTTTCCTTTGCAGAAAATTACAGGTTATCTTTTTGTAAACGAAGACAAGAAAGCAATGATTAAAACAATGGGATATACCATTGAAGATGCAAATGAGTTGTATAACTTAATTCAATCAGAAGTAGAAAATAAATTTTTATCTGGCGATTACAAATTGAAAACACTTAATAATCATGGGCAACATTTTACTGTAAACTTTACGTTAAACGGCAAAAGAGACCACGCAAAAGAAAAGTTTAATTGCCACGTGGGTTGTGTAGCATGGCCGTTTGGAAAGATTAAAATTGCAACACCTTTAATAAAAGATTAAGGAGAAAAGATTATGAAATGGCTAGACGAAGTAAAGGTTTTAACAGATAAATATGAAGATGAAGGTGTGAAAAAGGGTGCTATTGGGACTATTATCATGTCTGAAATAAGATATAATCAATATGAAGTTGTATTTAGTGATAAAGAAGGCAAAGACTATGCAATGATAGAAATTTTTGTAGGCCATTTAGAAGTTGTAAAAAGTTCTAATATGACTGATGCAGATATTTTAGAAGATTTACCAGGACATAACCCTAATTGGTGGTGTAAGGTGGAAGACGGATATATATTAAACCTAAAAGGAGAAAGGAAGAATAAAATTCCTTACGATTATAATTCGTAAAATGAAATATAAGATAGTAAAATTAAAAAATCTTAAAGAAGAGCATAAAAAAGTTGGACTTGATAATGGAACATTAGGGCTTTTGTTAAACGAGAAAAAATCACAATGCTTAATTATGTTTTTTAATAATATTAATCAAGGGGATTATTTGATTTCGTTTATAAATAAAGAACATTTAGAAATTACCGACATGGTATTGCCCGAAAAGCTTTCTTCGGAATTAGAAGAATATATACAGAACAATGCTGATAAGATTGCGAATAAAAACAATTTTGAAGAAATCCCTTTTAACGAATATGACCAAGTTGAGCTTATCGTAGATAAAGAAAAATATTCTAAATATGGTTTACGCAAAGGCGATAAGGGCATTATTGCTTCAAATAAGGCGACTAAAAATAAAATTTTAGTGGACTTTGGCAAAGAAACGGAAGATTTTGACGGTTTCATTTCAGTAGATTTTGAAGATATTAAAAAAGTTGAAGTATAATGCCTACCGAACATTTGTAAGAAAAAAGTTCAATTAGGCTCACGGACGTGCAACCAAAAGCAAGAAAAAACAGCAAAAATCTGCTGTTTTTTCTTTTTTTAACGTTTAATTCTTTAAAACGAGGGGCTTTGAACGCTTTTTGAAACAATATTTTAATATATTCATAAATTTCGTAGTAAAAATGATAGAAAAACGCTAATAATCAATACACCTGTGCAATAAATTTTTGCGGATATACGCATTTTTTTGTTCAAAAGGATTTTTATTTTGATATATATCTAACATTATAACTTTTTTTTGTAGAAGCGTTTTGCTTTTATATCAACTTTTTTTGGTATATCAACGGTACTGAGCAAAAAATCCGAGCATATTTAAAATTATGATAAAAACCGGAATTTTAAATGAACCTGTAAAAGTTACAAAAGAATGCGGAAAAAAGGGAACGACAAACAGTAATGCCGGCACTGTTCAGGTTATCGGTTAAGTTAAAAGTTCCGTTTCGGGCTGATACGTTTTAAAATATTATCCGGTCATATATTGCATTTAAAAAGCCGGGTATTATAACCCGGCAATTGATATCGGAAAATTGCGTCGGACAAGGAAGTTTAATTTATCAGAATTTAGACAGTCTCCCGACGGCGTCGTCAAAATAGGATTTATCGAGTTCTATGCCGATAAAGTTTCTTCCCGCCTGCAGAGCGGCGACGCCTGTCGTGCCGCTTCCCATAAACGGATCGATGACGGTATCGCCGGGGTCGGTATGGGTATCTATAAGTTTCTGCATAAGTTTTAAACTTTTTTGCGTAGGGTGATTCATTTTTTCCGAACCCGATACGAGCGGCGTTTCGATAAGGCTTCTCATATACGGACTGTCTTTTGCTTTATGAAAAATCCATTTTGCGCCTTTTTTAACGGCCCATATCGCAAATTCCATATCCTGTACGTATCTTCTGTTTATGTTTCTCGGCATCGGATTGGATTTTTTCCAGATAATTATATCTTTTACTTCCAGATTGTTTTCTTCCATGGTTTTAATTATAAAACTTATGTATCGGTAAGAGCAAAACACTATCATGGAACCGTTGCGGTCGAGAATTTTTTCGTATTTGGGGATCCATGAAAAGAGATCGAAATTCCTGTCCCAATCGCCGAAATCGATGCCTTTTCTCGGGTTTTTCAGCGTGTTGAAATTATTTTCTTTGGAAATATTGTACGGCGGATCGGTTATTATATGATTTACTTTGACGTTTTTTGCGATCAGTTCGTCGATTACTGTATAGGCGTTGGCTTCATAAAGCGTATAATGATCTTTTTCTATGACGTCGCTGTTGAATTCGTTTACGATCTGCCTGCCGATAGCCTGTGCGAGCAGGGGCGGCACCGCGCTGCCGATCTGTTTGCATACTGCGACTTTGGTTCCGTAAAAGAAAAAATCGTCGCTGAAACTCTGTAATCTTGCGGCTTCGCGCGGGGTGAGGGCTCTGTTCAGAACGGGATGTGTATTCCTGCCGTTCGAAGGAGTGTCAAACCGTGTGTCTATCGTCGGACTCTGCTCGTCCCACACCAGTCTCGACCATGTTGTGGAAAATTTTTGTTTGCCGCGATATTCTTCCGGGAGATATTCTTTGCCTTTTTCGGGCGGGATCAGTTTTAATTTTGCTATTGTTTCAGGCGAATGGGATGAAGCTTTGTGGTATTGCAGTTTTTTGCCGCGCAAAAGCCGCTGATAAGCGCTCGTCGGCGGGTTTAAGTAGTCGCAAAAAATTTCTCCTTCGCCGCTCTCGAGATAAGCCAGATCGGAGATGGCGTCGCGTACGGTGGTTCTTTCAGGCGACGGGTTGGGGAAATTTAAAAATTTTGTTTTGGAAGCGATAAAAAATGCCCGTTCTCTGTTTTGCGGAACGCCGTAGTCCCGGGCGTTCAACACTCCGCAGTTTGCTATATAGCCGAGCGACCTTATCTCCTTCAAAATTTCGTCTCTGAAAAAACTGTTTGCGGAATTCAGAATGTTTTTTACATATTCGATGATGAAAACGGCGGGACTGAGTTCTTTTACGATATTCAGATATTCTTTGAAAGGGAAATTGCCGTTTTCGCTTAACCCCGGATTTTTGCCTTTCAAGCCGAATCCTCGGCAGGGAGGCCTGCCGATTACCATGTTTACGTTTAATTTTTTTGCCTGCGAAACGATTCGGTCGCTGACGGTTTTATCGGTGATGTCTCCTTTAATCGCAAGTGCGTCGGGGAAATTTTCCGAAAACGTTTTTATGGCGCTGTCGTTAAAATCGGTTCCGATAACCGTCTTAAAATTTTTTACGAGTTCCAATCCTGCCGAAAAGCCGCCTGCGCCGCAGAATAAATCCAGAATTCTGAAATCCATTGCCTTATCCTTTTATGAGGGAGCATATTTTTTCCCCTCATATTTTATGATATCACAGTCGATTGTAAAACACAACAAAATGCGATACGGTTTTCATATTAAAAGCAAAAGAGGAATATTTATTAAAGTCGGAGATTTTTTCCCGAAAGCGGTGCGCCGCTTTTTGCCCGAAGCGTTTTACGGCGGCAGAGAAATGTTCGGACGGTAAATATTTATGGTATTCCGTCTGCGGATACGGCGCCTGTATTATGACGAAAAGTGCGGGGCAGTTAAAAAACCGTCTCGCGCGGCCGACGGTATTTTAAACCCTTTTATTTCGGAAAAAGGCGGAAATTCCGCATGGGGCGGATAGCGTTTTTTTCGGAAAACGATTTGAATATGCAGACAGAACTATTTAAACAGACCGAGAACAAAGAAGCATTATAATGATTTTAATTACGACAGCGGATTGAACCGAGAGAAAAAGAGTTTTTGCGCGTGCTTTCCGGAACTTCGCGCTAATATTGACGGAAACCGACAGATTGACGACGGCGATAATCTGTCGGAATTTGTCTGTTTCGGCACGCGGCGCCCGGGAGACGGCGCCGGCAGGAAAAATCGAATAAAATTTTTGCCCGAAAAAACGATATCTTTTTGCTTTGATTTGCCGATACCGACTATGAATATGTTGTTCATAAAGCATGGCAAGATTAAAAAATTTTTATTCGGGGAAAAATTAAAAATGGCTTGCGAAAGGTTTTTTTGTAGGCTATAATGGAAATAACCGCGGCAGGTCGGAAAAGTTTTTGTCGGTCACGATTTCTTGCAGCGGCGCTTTTCGGAAGACAGCGGGTTTGCCGCCCGGGGGATGACGCATTATAAACGCCTGTAAATATTTATATCAGGGCCGCGCCGAACATCGTCGCAAACAGGTATATCGTCGATGTTTGCCGTAAACGGCAACGGTTGAAGAAAAACAGCAGTCTGTAAGACATATTTTCCTGTAAGCGGCTATTTTAGGCGTTGCCGGCTATCGGATTAAAGTTTATATGGGCAATAAACTGAATTTCCCATTAAAAAAATAAAAGGAGAGGAAAAACATGAAGGTAAAACCGGGTGAAAAGTTTTTAACTCCGTTCAGAAATGAAATCGGGGTTTATCAGGACGGTACGGTGCCGTTTTGCAGGGATTCTGACGGTATGCTGTGGGGGATAAGCGGGCACACGCACATGGGGCATATCGGCGTTTTTTGCGGCACAAACGTCAGAAACATGCAGGAAGTTTATCCTTTAAAGACCAATTTCAAGACGGGCGCCGCGGGAGAAGCTTTTAACGGCGTGAAATATCCCGACGGCATACCGTCTCGCGGAAGCGTATGGCCTTTCGGGTTATATATCTGCCCAAAAACGCAGAGATTTTTCTGTCTGTTTCACAATGAAACGGGTTGGGCGGCGGGAGATACCGCTTATGATTCCAACGGAATATGCAAAACGCCTTTTCTCGATTCGGATTTCCGCCACGTGGGGCTTATGCATTCGGACGATAAGGGCAGAACCTGGGATTTCGACAGGTGGGTGCTCACAGGCGAGCAGGTGGCTTTTACCGAAAGATATAATCCGCAGGCGGGCAGCGTGATAGGGCAGAAGTACGGCGTTGTCAACCTCGGCTCGGGCGATTTTTCGTGTTTTGTCGATGATGATTACATATATATTTTTTATAACATACTGAAAGTCGATATGTTTAACGAGAGAATATGCAATGTTGATGTTTACGTTGCGAGAAGCCGCCGCAGAGAGGACGGCATAACGGGAGATTTCGTGAAATATTATAACGGCAGTTTTTGCGAAGCGGGCAACTTCGGAAAGGAGTCCGCAATAGCGTTCAACGCCTGGCATCCGAGAGTGGCATATTGTCCGCAAAAAAACATTTACGTTATGGCAAGCATGAAATATATTCCCGACAGGAAACCGACGGGGTTTACCGACACCATGCAGGTAAGTTTCGGCAGGGATCTGCTGCATTGGAATGAGCCGCAAGACGTTCTAAGCGACGACGGGAGCGCGTTCGGCAGTCATTATAACGCTATCGTTTCCTGCGAAAGCAGCGGCAGACCGGAAGTCATAGGCGACAAATTTTATATTCTTACCTGTCATAACGGTACGGATGTGACGGGATTTGAAGGAACGCTTGAATTATAATTCAAAAATCAAAACAAACCGCAGCAGTGTGGGGACTTACTGCGTGTGGTTTTTCGTGTTTCGGATATATAAAAGACTGCCTTTTGCGGCAGTCTTTTAAGTTATCGTAACGAAATTTTGAAAATCGCATTTAGCACAGAATTTGCCGTGAGCTTTTCGCAGCGTAAAAACGGGCGAAGCCTGCCGTTGCGATACTGCGGGCATATTTTCGCTATTTTAATAAAACTTTAAATTTTGTCTATCGAAAACAGATTTACTTTATCTGCCCCGTATGTTTTAAATCCGGTAAAGGCGATACCGTCGATACGTCTGCCGACGTCGTGAAAGACGAGACGCAGGAAATTATCCTTTTTACTAATTTTTTCCCATTTCCCTTCGGCCCTGAATTCGAGCACATAATCTTTTACCATGGTTTTCGGCACGTCGAGACGCGTTTTTCCGCAGGAATTGTAGCACAGCGCCGGGTACAATTTCAAAGCGAACTCGTCCGCGTCGTCGCGGGCAAAATTACTGTCGAAAACCATACGGATTTTTTCGCAGTAAGTTTCGGGGAAAGTAAATTCTATGCGTCGGTTTTTTTCAAGAATCAGTTTATTGCTTTTATTTTCAAGTTCCCTTTCGGGAGTGTCGATACCCAAAGTATTGATGCGTTTGGTGTGCAGCAGAAAACAGTCGTTGTCAAGCAATATTTCCTGCAGTTGTTTTATATGTTCCGTTCCCACTTTGCGTGGAGAAACGGCATGTTTTTTCGCAAGATATGCGGCAAACCCCACTGTCTGACCCAGCATTGCGCACGTCGCCATTACTCTTGTCGACGAAAGCGCCAGATGGGTAACGCTGATGTTTCTTCCGGCGAAAAAGAGATTTTCGATGTTTTTTGAATAAACGCAGCGGAAAGGTATGGGGTAAGGCTGTGACAGACGATGATAAACGTTAGGCGACGTTGCGTAAAAACCGTCGGGATTATGGTCGTCTATGCTCCATCCGCCGTAGGCGATTTCGTCCTTGAAAGGAGCGGCGTTTTTTATGTCTTCGACAGTCAGAACATAGTCTCCTTTGTAGCGGCGAGTTTCCCTTTTGCCGGCAAGAAAGCCTGCCCAATCCAGTGTCAGGCCGCGGGTTGCGTCGGTATTTTCTAAATAATCGGAATAACTGCCGAAAGATAAAGCCAGCAGTTCTTTATTTATTTCGTCGGCATCATACAACGCATCGCGGTTGCCGCCGAGTTCCAGCCACCAGAAATTTTCTGTTTTATAATTGAAATTACGGTGATCTATTCTGTTCTTGTAGTGTTTTTTATCTATTTTCTTTTCAAAAGGGAAGGGCCTGTGCGGTATTTCGTTTTCGGATTGCCTAAGCTGTAACAGACAGCTGTTTCCCATGGTCGATTTATCGGCGGTTTCCGGGGCGGAGCTTTCATTGAAATCGTGTTTGCTTTCCCGTCCCTGCATTGTTTCGGCGTCGGTGAATTCCGCCAGGATGCAGTCTCCCGAGCAGTCCGCAAAGTAATCGGCCTTTATTTCGTAGGTGACGTAACTTGCAAGCTGCCACGCTCTGACGCCCGTGATTTTATTGTTTTCGCATGTTGCGCCGATGCAGGTGGTGCCGAGAAGCAGTCGGATATTTTTTTCCATGACCACTTTATTATACAAAACGGCGTCCCACAGACTGTAATTGAGCGCCGGATTGTAATACATGTTGTCAAGGGCAAGTTCTTCGATCAATCCGCCTTCTTTATATTCGGGGAACGCCGCGCCTGCACCGCGGATCCACATGCGTATTTCGCCTGACGCGTTCCCGCCGAGTACGTTTCTGTCCTGTATCAGAATTACGGACAAGCCTTTCCGTGCCGCGGAAACAGCCGCGCAGATTCCTGCCATTCCGCCGCCTATCACGCAGAGATCGCATTCTGCTTTTTCTGTTCTCATAATTTTCTCCTTATCGTAAATGCCGATGCGCTTCGGTTTATTTGTTCAGAAGCTCAATGGAAAAATCCAGTCTTTTCAAAGTTTCTTCTTTCCCCAGAAGCTCGGCAATCTCCATAACTCCGCCCGCGGTGGATTCTTTTCCCGAAATTGCCACGCGCACGCACCAGAAAACCTGCCCGTTTTTCATTCCCAATCGTGATACAAGCGCCATCATTGCGTCGTGCACGATGTCGAAAGTAAATTCCGAAAGTTCGGCGAGAGCCTGTCTCGCGGCGGGCAGCACGGTCTTTGCGATTTGGGAATCGGTCTTCATTTTTTTGTGAGTGAAAAGAGCCGTGTCGTACGCGCCGAATTCCTCGAGGAAGTTTATTTTATCGGGAATTTCGCTGAAAATTTCTATTCTCGTCTTTAAAAGAGCGGCAATTTTTTTGAGATCGTATTTGCCGTAAACCTTGCTTTCTTTGAAAAATTTATCGGCTTTTTCTACAAGTTCTTCGTCGGTCATCGCTTTGATATATTCACCCGACAGCCATTTCATCTTGGTTTCGTCGAAAATGGACGGCGATTTGCTTATGCCGTCGAGAGAAAATTGCTCGGTCAGTTCTTTGAGAGAGAGTTTTTCCTGATTGGTCTTGGGGCTCCATCCGAGAAGGGCGATATAGTTGACTATGGATTCTTTTACATAGCCTTTGTTTACGAAATCTTCGTAACTTGCGTCGCCGTTGCGCTTGGAAAGTTTGTGCTGCGCGTCCTTCATGATGGGGGGCAGGTGGATATAGACGGGTCTTTCCCAGCCGAACGCGTCGTACATCAGATTGTATTTCGGGGTGGAGGAGAGATATTCCGTGCCGCGAATGACGTGCGTTATTCCCATCAGATGGTCGTCGACGACGTTTGCAAAGTTATAAGTGGGCATGCCGTCGCTCTTTATCAGAATGCCGTCTTCTATGTCTTTATAGTCGACGCTGATGTCGCCGTAAACGAGATCGTGATAGCTGCCTGTACCGCTTTCGGGGATGTTCTGGCGTATGACATAGGGCGCTCCGCTTTCGAGTTTTTCTTCAATCTCGCGTTTTGAAAGTTTCAGACAGTGTTTGTCGTATTTCAGGTTGCCTTCTCCGTCGCGCAGAGAATTAAGCCTTTCGCTGTCGCAGAAACAGTAGTAAGCCCCGCCGAGCTCGACGAGTTTTTTGGCATATTCCGCATATATTTCCTTGCGTTCGCTCTGAATATAGGGGCCGAAATTTCCTCCGACGTCGGGGCCTTCGTCATAAATTATCCCCGCATCGCGAAGAGTATCGTAAATTATCTGCACGGACCCTTCGACGTATCTCGCGGTGTCGGTGTCTTCTATACGAAGAATAAAATCTCCGCCCTGTTTTTTGGCGTAAAGATAGCCGTAAAGAGCCGTTCTCAATCCGCCTATATGAAGATAACCCGTGGGGCTCGGCGCGAAGCGCGTTCTTATTTTTGCCATTTCAGTTCTCCTTGCCTTTTTTTAATAGTTTTTCAAGATTGTAAGCTTTTACTATTTCTTCGAGCTTTCCTTCGAGAAAGTAACTGACCGCGTCGTTTTTGCATACGATGATATGGTCCATCAGCGTAACTCCGTGCACCGAACACAAAAGATGCAGTTTTGCGGTGGTGAAGTCGTCCGTTTCGCTCGGTTCGGGGGAGCCGCTGGTGTGGTTGTGCGCTATGAGCGCGAATGCAGGTTTGTGCAGGGCGAACGCCTGCGCGATTTCGGGTATATCGGCCGTCACCTGGTGGCGGTTGCGGTCGTCGAAAGACATGCTTGTAATCAGCCGTTTTTTCGCGTCGAAGAGAAATATCACGAATTTTTCGGTATCCAGCCCGTCGAACTGTTCTATGATTTGCTCTCTAAACGACGCAAAAGAATAGCATGCCGCGGGTTTCTTTTTGGGATACTCGGAAATAATGCGCTTTATAATTTGTCCGAAAAGCGAAAGCTTCGCCGCCGTGCGTACGCCGAGACCCGAGACCGCGGCAAGCTCTTCGGGGCTTGCGCAGAGAACTCCGTAAATATCTCCGAAAGCGCGCAGAAGTCTGTGCGCCGTGACATTGGTGTCCTTTCTCGGGATTGCGGAAAAGAGCAGAATCTCCAACAGCTCGTGCTCGGGCATGGCTTTGGGATCGGATATGAATTTTTTGATCATTCTTTCGCGGTGCCCCGCGTGCAGATTTTCGCTTTCGTTCATTTTTTCAATTGTAGCATAAATTCGGAGAAAAGCAAAATAAAATGTTGAATTTGGCGAAAATTTTGTGGTAATTGCCGCAATTTTGATGTATACTTATATAAAAACATAAAATTTAAATAACGGAAGCAATATTTATGAAATATCTGAACGAATATCTCGTATCGCTTGAAAAACTTGTGTCTTTTAAAAGCGTTGCCGCCCCGCCCGCAGAAGATAAGCCTTTCGGGGAAGAAATATGCGGTGCGCTGAACTGTTTTCTCGGCATAGCAAGGGATTTGGGCTTTGAAACGAAAAATTACGAAAATTATATGGGCGAAGCGACTTTCGGCGAAGGCGAAGAGATAGGCATAATAGGTCATCTCGACGTAGTTCCGGCGGGAACGGGGTGGGATACGCCGCCCTTTGCTCTCACCCGCAGGGGCGGGGAGTTTTTCGGCAGAGGCGTCTGCGACGATAAAGGCCCGCTGCTGATGTGTCTTTATGCGCTGTACGCATTGAAAGAAAGCGGCAGAAAGGTAAACAAAAAATTCCGTATTTTCGCGGGCTGCGACGAAGAGAGCGGTTGGCGCGACGCGGCATATTTTGCCGACCGCTACGGTTTTCCCGAATACGGTTTTTCGCCTGACGGCAATTTCCCTTTAAGTTACGCCGAAAAAGGGATAACCGTGATAAAATTCCGTCTGCCTGCGCTGAAAAGTTTCAGCGGGATTTCCGGCGGCACGGTGGTCAACGCCGTCTGCGGTTATGCCAGGGCGACGGCGGCGGGAACCGTCGACGGAGAACTCGTTAAAAAGTGCGGGCTGAAACTGTCCGACGGCGGGGTCATAGAGAGTTTCGGCAGATCGGCGCACGGTTCGCAGCCGCAGCTGGGGAAAAACGCGCTTGAACCGCTGTTTAAGTATTTTGAACTTGCGGGAGAGAACGTCGGAGCGGTCAACAGGTTTTTGTTCGGCGAAAACGGTCTTTCGGCGCTTAAAAACGAGCAGGGCGAAGTTACGCTTTCGCCCGATCTCATAGAGGAAAAAGACGGAAAACTTATAATCACATGCGATTGCAGAATCCCCGCTCCTCTCACCCGAAAAGACGTTTTGAAGATTGTGGACGGGTTCGGCATCGAGTACGAAAGTTTTGAAAAACACCCGCCCGTCATGGTGGAGAAAAACAATTCGTTCGTGCGTAAACTTCTGGGGGCGTATAACGCCGTTACGGGAGAAAATCTTGCGCCGGTAAGCATGGGCGGTTCTACTTTTGCCAGGGTTTTCGAAAAGGGATGTTCTTTCGGCGGGGAATTTCCGAACGAAAAAAGCTCTATCCACGAGCCCAACGAGCATGTTTCCGAAGATACCCTTAAAAAATGGTATGAAATTTACAAAAAGGCGATTTTCGATCTTTCAGAGTAACCGGCGCCGCGCGCCGACGGTTTTTCCGAGTGCGGGAGACGCGGCGCGGCGGCGATAGACAAAACGCGCGAAAAAACTTGAAAAAAAATTCAACTTGATATATAATACGGTCACAGAACAAAGCGGATTATCCGCAAGGAGTTAATTATGACGTTTGACGTTGAACTGGTCGGAAAAATAGGTTCCATGGCGCTTATAGACAGAGAGTGCGGCATTCTCGATTACACGCTTATCGCCCGCATTTCGTCCGAGCTGCGCCCGGGATACGTGTGGGTAACGAGCGGCGCCGCCGAGACGGGCAGACTCGATTATATCAAGCGCAACGGCAAAGAATTGAAGGGCGATGCCGAAGCCGTCAAGACCGATTACGCCGCGCAGGGGCAGTCTATTCTCATGTCCACATACCGTCAGTACGCGGACAGCAAATATTCCCTGCGTCAGGTGTTGGTAGAGCATCAGCACTTCAACGATGAAGGCAAAAGAGCGCATTTAAAGGACATGCTTTTGAGGTGCAAGGAGCAGAACGCCATTCCGATAATAAACTATAACGACGCCGTAAGCACCGAAGAAAACCGCAGGTTCGAGATACAGTCGCTTAAAAACAAAAAGAAAAAGGTGGTCGAATGCGTCGATAACGACGAAACCGCAGCACAGATAGCGTGTCTTTTAAAGGCCGAAAATCTGGTTATACTGACGAGCACCGAAGGTATTTACAAAGACAGCGCCAATCCCCAAACTCTTATAGAAGAAATAAGCGGCAAAGACGTCTACGAAGTGCTTGAAAATATTACCGAGTGCGAAAATTACTGTAAAGGAGCCTCGCGCGCGGGCGCCAACGGAGCAAGGGCAAAACTCGAATATATAAAGGACGCCGTTGCCGGCGGAACAAAGGTGACGATAGCTTCTGCACGTCATTCGTTAAAAGACATTCTCAGCGGCAAAGCGAAGGCGACGAGAATAGGCGTCCGCTGATCGGCGGTCGGAGCGGCTTGTTTTTGCCCGAAATGTCAATAGCGGCCGAAAAGGCTTTTACCCGGCCGACACATTGTGCGCGTAACTGACAATTTTTTACATACAGAAAACGACAAGATGTGTCGATTTTTTGTATATTATATCGAAAACGGCACATAATACTGTCAAGGGGGAAGTTATGAGAGAAAACAAGAAAGCAAAGAATTGCAACGGTAAAGCTAAAAATGCGACCAAAGATTGCAAGTAAATGCAAAATGAAAAGCAGGTTCGATTCGCTGGGATCTTATACGGGAACGGTCATAAAAGACGAATACGATAAACCCGTTCAGGATGCGGACGACTTGTAAAAACTTAAAAACGGCAACCTTATAAAATAAAAAGACTGTTTTACGGACGGTCTTTTTATTTTTTCCGTTCCCGAATTTACGCGGCGCCCGATCCGTAAAGGCCGGCGGTTTTCCGCTTAAATTTTTGTCCGCGGCAAAACTCTTAATTTTTTGCGGTATCGCGGCAAAAAACGAACAGGCGGTTAAACGGCCGTTTTTTAGTATAAATGGGACAAGTCTGCCGTTTTTACGTCCTGTAAGTATATTGAAAGAGCGCTTGGCGGCAAATATAATAGATACAATAATATATTTTTACACTGAATTTTAAAAAAATTCATAAACAGAGAACGATTAAAATATAAAACCGATTATCCGCGGCGCGTTATCGGGAACGATCGGCCTGACGCGAGGAAAGTATTCGGTTTTTATAATAATCAATTTACGGGGGAATCTTAACATGGTTATAAGCGGAAAAAGATTGTTGTGAACCGTACGGCGCGATCGCGGCGGGAAACTTATCGGCGGAAACCGGCGTTTTTTTCTTATTTGTACTGAACGCGGTATTCCCGACGGCGGAAAACCGCGAAACAGTCAGGGAAAAAACTGATTTTCAATTCGGCAAGCAGGTATACGGCAACCGAAAAATTAAACGGCGGTATTCCGAAAACAAAATATTTCTCGCGCGGCGGGAGAACTTGCAGCGTTTGTTCGGCGGTTGTTTGAATAAGAATTCAGCCGCGCGACGACGCGGAATAAAAAAAGTAAAACGAAAATCTCGTTTCGGGTTGATTTTCATGAGATTTGAGAATATAATTAAAAATATGAAAAAATTAGTTGTTGCAGATGCAAAATATCGTTCCAAACCTTTTTGGGCATGGAACAGTAAACTTGAAAAAGAAGAATTAAAACGGCAGATCGAAATTTTCAAAGAGATGGGTTTCGGCGGGTTTTTTATGCACTCGCGCACCGGGCTGGAAACAGAATATATGAGCGACGAATGGTGCGAGCTGGTAAATTACTGTGCTCGCGTCGCAAGCGATCTCGGCATGGAGGCGTATTTGTATGACGAAGACAGGTACCCGTCGGGGACATGCGGCGGATATGCCGTTGCCGATCCCGACTGTCGCGCCAAATATCTTGCGATTGCGCAGAAGGACGCAGCCGACTTCGACCCTGACGCCTATGAAAACACGGTTGCGGTTTTTTGCGTTACGGTTGCGGACGGCAGGTTGCTTTCTTATAAAAAATATTCGGGGGAAACCTCAGGGAGTATCGCAGTTTTTTATACGGGCGTCTGCGAACCGGAAAGCGCATATAACGGCAATTCGTATCTGGACACGCTGAATAAAAAAGCGGTCGAAAATTTTATCGGGCTGACGCATGAACGCTACAAAGAACTATGCGGGGAAAATTTCGGGAAAAAGATTTTCGGGATTTTTTCTGACGAAGTCAGCTTCGGAAGTATTTTCAGAGAAGAACTCGAAAAAGATTTCTGGCGGGATACGAGAATACCGTATACAGGCAAGCTCTTCGGCGAATTCGAGAAAAAATACGGGTACGATCTTAAAGACCGTCTTCCCGAGCTTTTTTTCGCAAGCGCAGACGGGGGCCCGAAAAAAATCATGTGGCAGTTCGTCGAACTTCTGCAATGCATGTTCATAGAAAATTTTGCTAAACCTTATCACGATTGGTGCAAAAAAAACAATCTGAAATTCTGCGGGCATATTTTGCAGGAAGAAACGCTTATAGCTCAAAGCGTACGAAGCGGCTCGGTGATGCGCTTTTATGAATACATGGATTATCCCGGAGTGGACGTGCTGTGTGAAAACGGCGGCAACGAATGGAAGATAAAGCAGGCCGTGTCCGTATGCAAGCAGTTGGGAAAAGAACATACGCTCAGCGAATGTTTCGGCGCTACCGGCTGGAGCATGGATTTTGAAAGATATAAGAAAATTTTCGATCAGGGTGCCGTTTACGGCATAAATTTCAGAGTTCCGCACTTGTCCTGGTACACGATGGAGGGGCGCGGCAAGAGAGATTATCCGGCAAGCATTTCCTTTCAGTCGGGTTGGTATAAAGAGTTTTCTTACTGCGAAGATTACTTTGCGAGAACGGAATATCTGCTTGACCGCGGCAAATACGTTACCGACGTGTGCGTTCTGTCGCCGGTGGAAAGCGTTTGGTCGCTTTTATATAAAGACGGGGTCACGGGGGAAGCGTCTTTTGTCAGCGCGGCGGACGAGACCATACTTAAAATCGAAAAAACGTATGCCGATACTTTTTATGCGCTTACCGACTGCGGCGTGGATTTCGATTACGCGGACGAAGATATTCTTATACGCAAGGCGGAAATCGTCTGCGACGAAAAAGGCTGCAGGCTTGCAATCGGAAATATGGAATATTATGCCGTCGTCGTTTCCGGCAGCATAACCGTCAGACGGAAAACCCATGATATTTTGTCGTCGTTTGCAGAGCGCGGCGGCACCGTCGTAATCAACGGCGGACTCGAATACATAGATTTCGAAAAGGCAGAAAAAAACGACCGCTTTATTTACGCAGACGGCTGCGACGCTCTATGCGAAACGGTGAAAAACAGCGTTAAAACGGTTTTGAATGTTCCGCAAGGGGTCCTGTATAATCTGAGAAAAACGGAAGACGGATATGTTTTGTTTGCGGTCAACGGAGAAAATAATATCGGCAGCTGCGAAATAGAACTGGGAGAACTTCTCCATGCAGGCGAAGTCGATCTCAGAACGGGAGAATTCATAAAAGCGGAATATTCCGTGCGCGAAAATTCCGTAGCCGTGAAAACGGATTTTTCTCCGCGGCGCGAAAGGATGTTTATATTTACTCAAACTCCGCCCGAAGTCTGCGATAAAAGAAAAAATTCCTTAAAATTGTCGGCGGAAATACCTTTGCTTCTCGACTATACTCTTTCGGAAGAAAACGTTATGGTGCTGGACCGCGTATCGTTGGAAGCGGACGGTAAAATTTTCACGGAAAACGAATATGTTCTCACGGCGGACGCACGGCTCCGCAGATTTTTCGGAGTGAAAGAGCGCGACGAAATGATGATTCAGCCGTGGTTCCGCAATAAATTCGACGGTGAAAAGTATTCGAAAACGCTTGCGGAACTTTCCGTTACGTATTCTTTTAACGTCGAATCGGCGCCGGAAGAGATGTTTTTATGTCTCGAACAATCGGAATTATACGAAATTTACGTAAACGGCACAAAGATCGCCAAAAACGATAAGGGATTCTGGATAGACGCCTGTTTCGACAGACTGGCGGTGCCGTCGGGTTTGATTAAGAAAGGGATAAATCACGTCAGACTGAAAGGGAACTTCTCTGAAAAAAGCAATCTGGAATGCGTTTATCTTCTGGGAAAATTCGGCGTCAGCCGCGACGGAAAAACCATCGGAAAACTTCCGGAAAAGCTGTCTTTCGGAGACGTGTGCGCGCAGGGGCTTCCGTTTTACAGCGGGAAAATAGTTTATCATACGGGGATAAAAAGCGGAAAATATTCGGTGAAATTCAACGAAAGCAACGGCGCATGCCAGCAGGTTTCTTTCGGTTCCGTGACGGAAACGGTGCCTTTCTCGCCTTATGAGACGGCAGAAACCGAGCTTGACGGAGAACTTTGTTTAATAGTTTCTCTCACGCGCTATAATACTTTCGGGCCGCTGCATAACAAAAACATCAAAGCCGAATGGAACGGACCGTTCAATTATCTCGATATGCACGACGGCAATTATACCGAAGACTTCAATTTTATAAAACAGGGCATTTTGACTAAGCCCGACGTGAAAAAAACAACGTAAGCGGCTTTGAAAGATCCGCTTGGAAATCGGCATGGTTTTTTGGGGAAATTATAAGGGGCAGAGAGCGATATATGTTAGGGAAAGTTATAACAACCGTCGATCCGGGTGAAGGTAATCCGAGAAACAGCGAAGGCGCTTTTTACACGTTCGAAAACGGCAAGTTGATTTTTGTGTATTCCAGGTACAGGGGAGACAGTTTTCACGATAACGCTTCGTGCGATCTCTATAAAAAAGAATCGTTCGACGGGGGCGAAACTTTTTCCGCGCCGGTCAAGGTTTTTTCCTGCGAAGACTGCGGCGGCTCCAATATAATGAGCGTTTCGCTGATAAAACTTAAAAACGGCAGGGCGGGGATGTTTTTCGTCCGTAAAAAAGGCGACAGAAGCAGTACGATAATGCTCAGCGAGAGCGGCGACGGAAACAAATGGACAAAGCCCCGCAGAATTTTGAACGACGAAGGTTATTTTGTTTTTAACAACGACCGTGCGGTGAGACTGAAAGACGGAAGACTGGTTTTTGCCGTTTCCAGACATACCGTCGAAGAGATCAGCACTAAGAACGGCAAGGAAACCGTTTTCGCGCCTGGCGTCGTATACATATACGGTTCGGACGACGACAGGAATTTTTACAGATTGTCGCAGGGATATTCTCTGAACAACTGCCCGTCGGGATTGCAGGAACCGCTGATCATTGAACTCGGGAACGGCGCCGTTTACTGTTATGCGAGAACGGAAAACGGCTGTCAGTACAGAATGAAAGCAAAGGATAAAAGTCTTACGCGGTGGAGCAATCCCGTTAAAACCGTTTTTACGGGACCGTGCGCGCCGTTAAGTATGAAATATCTGAAAAAAGACCTTTTATTCGCGGTATGGTGCGCTTATCCGCCGATGGAAGACCGCGAAGAATATATGAAAAATTGGGAGATTACTTTTCTTCGTCCGCGGCTGGTATGCGCCTTCAGCAGAGACGACGGGAAAACTTTTTCGGAACCCGAAGTGATAGAATACGATTTGACAAGGGGATTTTGCTACTGCGCGATAGAGCCGTCCGGAGACAGCGTGCTTCTTGCGTATTGTTCGGGCGGGATCAAAGAAAAGTGCTGTCTTAACAGAATAACCGTAAGAAAAATAAAAATAGCGGAAATAGTCGGTTAAAAGACGTTTGAAAAAAGATTTCCGAAATATATGAGCGGGCGAAAATAAGCCTATACGGGAAAAAGACAATGATGAAAATATTTAAGGGTAAAATCATTTTAAAAGACGGCATCCTCGACGGATATGTCGCAGCGGACGGCGGGAAAATAGTTTACATAGGCGAAAATCGTCCCGAGGTTAACGCAGATACGGAATATGCGGAGCACGGGTATATAGCGCCGGGGTTTATTGACATACATTGTCATTCGAGCAGGCAGTTCAGCGCGAAGGACAATCCCGCGGAAGTGGCGGACTTTCACTTAAACCGCGGGGTCACGACGATGCTGCTTACTTTTTACCGCGATATCGGGCATAAGGAACTGTCGGAATGTCTTAAAAAAACGGCGTCTGCAATGAAAACGAAAAAAAACGTTTACGGAGCGCATCTGGAAGGGCCTTACATAAACGCTTCTCTGGGATACGGAACGGGAGAAAAGCTGACGCCGGATGAAAAAATATACGGGGAATATATAAAAACCGGCATTGTCAGGCAATGGACGTGTTCGCCCGAAATCGAAGGGACGGAGAAATTCATCGAAAACATACGTTCCGCCGGGATAGTGCCTGCGATAGGGCACAGCAGAGCGTCTTATCCGCAGGTGAAGGCCGCCTGTGAAAAAGGCGCGAAGATAGCTACGCATCTGTTCGACGCCACGGGGTGCGCGGAACCGCCGCTGTATAAAGGTACGGAAAGCGTCAGTTTCAACGAAGCCTGCATGCTTATGGACGATATGTTCTACGAAGTTATTCTCGATTCGGAGTGGATCCATGTGAAAAAAGAAAAACTCGATCTGCTTATAAAAACGGTCGGAGAAAACAGGGTGGTTGCCGTCAGCGACATGTCGTGCGCGGGCGCGGCCGACGACGGCAGAGACGTCAACATAGAAAACGGGGATTTATGCGGCACCAAGCTGACAATGGACAGAGTCGCCCGTAACCTTTTCAGGGCAGGTTACGGGCTTAACCGCATATTTAAATTGACTTCGCTGAACGCGGCGAGGGCGCTCGGACTTGACGATCGCGGCGAAATAGCCGTCGGCAAAAGAGCGCATTTGATTTATGTGGACGAAAACGCGGGATTCAAGAAGATTCTTTCGTTCTGATATTTTAAGGAGATTGTGCGAAAATGGGCGATTTTAAAGTCGGATACGGCTGTGCGGACGTAACTCCGCCGCCGGGCTGTGCAATGCACGGATATTATCTGGAAAGATATGCAAAAGGAGTTCTCGACCCTCTGACGGCCAGTGCGACAGTTCTTGCGGCAGGCGGAAAAAAAGCCGTTTTGGTCAGCGTGGATAACGGCGGATTCAAAAAAGAAGTCGCATGGCGTTTCCGCAGTGCGGTGAGCGACGGCACGGGCATACCCGAAGATTACGTTTTTATTTCAGCAACGCATTCTCATACGGCGCCCACGACGGTATATCCCGAATTTTTTGCAACGGACGAATCCGCAATTAACCGCTATATCGATTTTCTGACGGAAAAAATTGTCGAAGCGTCGCAGGCGGCGCTGGAAGATTTAAAGCCCGCCGAAATTGCTTATGCCGTAGGCAAGGCGCCGGACAGAATAGCTTATATCAGGCGGTACAGGATGAAAGACGGTTCTACCGTGACTTGCCCGCCGATAAACGATCCTGATATAGTTGCCCCCATAGGACAGTTGGATCAGAGAGTGAATTTATTGCGCATTGACAGAGAAGGCGGACACGGCATTGTAATTTTGAATTACGGCCTGCACGCAGACACCGTAAACGGCGAGCTGATATCGGCGGATTGGCCCGGGTGGACGAGAAAGACGGTGGAAAAAGCGCTTGACGGCGTAAAATGCGTCTGCATCATGGGAGCGCAGGGCGATGTCGGAAGCACCAACGTTCACCCTTTGCCAGGAGACATGAACGATACCGAAATCAGTTTCGATAACGAGATGAAAAGCCCCGGCATGGCAAGATTTGTCGGACGGGCGCTGGCGGGCACGGTTTTGCAGATTTACGACAAAGCCGCTTATTTCGAAGCAGATAAAATAGAAGCAGTCGGCAAAGTGCTGAAAGTCAGGGCGAACGTTCCCCTGAAAAGTCAGCTGCCGCTTGCAAAAGAATATAAAAAGCTTTATGAAAGCGGCCGTTCGGATCTTATTCCTTTCAAAGGAATGCAGCTGACCACGGTTGTGGCGGAGGCCCTGCGGATATGCAACATGGAAAACGGGCCCGAAACGTTTGACTTGCCGATGTCGGGGTTGAAAATCGGCAGCATAGCGCTCATAAGCATACCGGGAGAACCGTTTACGGATATCGGGGTCCGCATAAAAGCCGCGGAAAATTGGGATTTGGTTATGCCGTGCGCGATTACAAACGGTTATGAAGGATATTTCCCCGTGTACTCGGCGTTTGCCGAAGGCGGGTACGAAGCCAAAACTTCACCCTATACGGCAAGCGTTGCGGATGAAATTGTAAACTGCGCAAAAGAGATTTTAACCGAACTCGGCAAGAAATAGCTGCGAGAAAAGCGGATAAGTAAAAAATCTCCGCCGCAGCAGGCATATGAAAAGAGGAGAAGTTTATGACGGATAATTATCAGGATAGCGATACCGGGTTTATTTTAACCGATTATCATTTGTTTTCCGCTTCGTTTGTATTGGGGAACACCCAGTTTGACGCGTTTTGCGACTGTACGTTTGTCGATAACTCGAAAAACGGGATGGGGGGGGGTGCACTGCTCAGACAGATACAAGATAAAGAAATAAATATGAAAAAGGGTTTTCACAACCACCCCCACTGTGAAATCATACTGGTGCTTAAAGGACCGATATTGATGCAGACGGAAGAAAATAAAAGTCAGCTCGGCGATAATTCAATATGTTTTTTTCCGCAAAAATACATGCATGTTTTAAGACTTTCTTCGGGATGCAGATATTATTCCATAAGTTTTACATTTAAAAAGACAGCTGAAAAAAACAGATTTTTGAATACCTTCGATAAGTTTGACGAAATATTCGGAAAACATGCCGAACTTCACGATCAGCCGAAACTGATAAACATCGCGCTGGAAATGCAATCTTATATATCGACGGCGACGGAGTTTTCTTATTTCATCACAGAATCTCTTTTGAGACTGCTGATATTGCAGCTGTATGAAAATATGGCGGGAAAATCATACAAAGCAGACCGGCGCGAAAATGTGCCGGTAATAGCAAACATGACGCACAGGATAAATCAGCGCATAAACAATATAGATTCGAATATCAAACTGAAAGATATCGCAGACGAGTTGTTTATCTCCAAACGTCAGCTTTCGCGCATAATAAAAAAGCAGTATGGAGTTTCTTTTTCGGAAAGGAAGATGCAGCTGCGGATAGAAAACGCAAAACTTCTTTTGAAAAACACCGAGTTGTCTATCGAAAAGATAGCGGAACGCTGTTCGTTTTACGACGCGGGAACTTTTATCAAGAAATTTACGGTCTGCACGGGAACTTCTCCGAAACAGTACAGAAAAAAATTCCTTGCCGGACGGGACGGCAAAGAATAAATACGGCGGTAATCACGGTAACATTACCCCGTCAAATTTAAAAATTATTTTTTCGCCAAAGGAGCAAAAGGTAAATTTATCATGAAAGAAAAAGAACACTTGAAGATTGAAAGAAAAGCCCAAGACAACAAGTATCTTCACAGAGATTTTCATATTACGGCGGATATCGGAATAGCGTATGTAGGGGAGCTTTTCGGCGATGAAGGCGTAAAAGAATATCTTACGCAATACGCAAAAAGCGCACATAAACTGCTTGCCGAAGAAGTAAAAAAGGACGGGATATATGCGCTTCGCGGGTATTTTGAAAATATCTATCTTGCCGAGGAACGCCCCGAATATATTTCTGCAGAAGCCGATGAAAATTCTCTTCGGATTCGTATATCACGGTGCCCTGCGATAGAGTTCATGAAAGAAAACGGGCATCAGCCGTCGAAGTGGTACGGGCAAACGGTAACTACGGTCTATCCCGTTCTTGCGGAGATGTGCGGACTGAAATTTGAATTGAAACGTTACGACGACCAGACCGGCGCGGCGGAATTTTTGTTTAAAAAATAACAGGAGAAAATTATCATGGTATCATGCACGGAATTTATTCCTCTTTACAGCGAGTTGTTTAAATATCTCGAAAAGAAAGGCGGCAAAAAAGAAGTTATGAAATATTGGGAAACGATATCGGACAGATACGTGGAGCCGCGGCTCGGAAAAGAGATTGAACAAAACGGGCTTAAAGGCTGCTGGAATTATTGGAACAAAAGCCTCAATGAAGAAGCCTGCGATTTTGTTATGGAATATGACGAAGAAAAGAACTTTTTTCTTATCGATATGAAAGGCTGCCCGTCCAAGGGCATGCTGCTGAAACGCGCTTATACGGATCCGTATTACGACTACTGCGGGCATTGCGACGTGCTGTATAAGCGCTGCGCGGCAAAACACGGGGTGGAAATCACGTGCGATCTTTCCGAATGCGCACAGGCGAAATGTAAACTTTACGCAAGAAAAATCAAATAAGGTTTATTATGTATGATATCGGCAACGAAAGGATATTGTTTTTAGACGGCAATATTGCGGATAAAAAAAAGACGACCGCATTGTTTTCATACGGGCAGCTGTCGGAAAAATCCGTTTGCATGGAGTTTACTGACGAGTGGGACAGGGAAGCAACATATTTTAACATCGTCGCAGAAGACGGTTTTTACAGAATGTATTATGTTGCGCTCAACAGACTGGACGGGCAGGGCAATCTTGTAGATCTCGGAGCCAAGGCTTATGTTGCCGCACTTGAAAGTACGGACGGAATACATTGGAACAAACCCGATTACGGCGTTGTCGAGTACAGGGGCAGCAAACACAACAACCTTATAAACGCCGAAGCGTTCGATAATTTCTTTGTATATAAGGACGTCAATGAAAATTGCCCGCCGGAGAAAAAGTATAAAGCGCTGCATATGGGCTTTGACGGAGAAGCGTCGACTTCGCTCAGATGGAGTTACAGCGCCGACGGAATAAATTTTAAAGAAGGCGGAGTGATCGCGCGCGACGGCACGTTCGACAGCCTTAACACGCTGCATTACGATAAAAAACTCGGACGCTACGTCTGTTATTACCGCAATTTCCACAATAGCGACGGCACGGATTTTAAAGGATTTAAAGACGTTCTCAACGCGGAAAACCGCGCCGTACGCGATATACGGGTTATTTTCAGCGATGATTTTGAAAAATGGACCGCCCCTCGGCGAATAACTTATGACGACGGTTTCGATTATCAGCTGTATACCAACAATATACAAAGGTACTACAGGTCGCAGAGATATTATTTAGGTTTTCCCGAACGGTACACGGAAAAGAAAAAATGGGACAGGAATTTTGAAAATCTCTGCTGCAAGGAAAAGAGGCTTAACAGAATGAAGCTGCATCCCCGTCTGGGGCTGGCAATTACCGATCACATGTTTATCCATTCCACCGACGGCGTCAACTTTACGCGGATGAAAGAAGCGTTTTTTTATCCCGGCGCGGAAAACGGCGTTTCATGGATATACGGCGATTCGAAATTCTGTTACGGAATGATCGAAACGGCAAACGAGATCGATTCGACAGGGGAGATTTCCATGTACGTTCCCATGGGAACGTGGGGAAATGTTCCCGAAAAACTCGTCAGATACACTATCAGACAGGACGGATTCGCTTTTTATCATTCGGACGCCGCGACAAGGAAATTCGTATCCGAAGAATTTATTTTCAGCGGCAAAAGACTGTTTTTCAACATGTCTACTTCTTCGACGGGATTTGTGCAGGTCAAGATAAAAGACGGCGAAGGAAACAGCATTGTCAGCGGAAAAATATTCGGCGATTCGTCCGAAAAAGAAATCTGGTTTGCAAAGGGTTCGCCGGAAAACTTTGCGGGAAAACCCGTGGTGATGGAAATAAAACTTAAGGAAAGTAAAGTTTATTCGTTCAGGTTTATTTAAAAGGAGAAATTATGGAAAAACAATTTACAGGCATGTATTCCGCTGTTTTCAGCGTATACGACGAAGATTTGAACGTCAAGAAACAGACGGTTAAAAAATTGGTGGATTACCAGCTCTCGGGCGGTCTTAAAGGCTTTTACGTCGGAGGGAACACGGGCGAATGTACCGTTCTTCCGGCAAAAACGAGAAAACAAATGCTGGAAAGCGTTATTGAATTCAATGAAGGGCGGGGGCAGATTATGGCGCATATCGGGGCAGGACATCTGTGCGAAGCTCTGGAACTGCTTGAACACGCCAATTCTTTCGATATCGATGCCGTGGCGTCGCTTCCGCCGTCTCTGCAAAAGTATTACAGCGCAGAAGAAATCATAGAATATTACAAATTAATAGCAGATAAAAGCAAGCACCCGGTATACGCTTACGTGACGCCTGTTCTGAATTGCGATCTCACTTGGTTTGCTCGGAAAATTTCGGAAATAGACAACGTTGCCGGCATAAAAATTTCTATTTCCGACTATTATGCATTCGGCAAAATAGCGAAGATAAAAAACGGGGAGCTTAATTTGCTTAACGGGCCCGACGAAACGGTGCTGTGCGGTTTGGTCAGAGGCGCGGACGGAGCCATCGGCACAACGTATAACATAGCGCCCCGCACGGCTTGCAAAATTTACGACGCTTTTGTCGGCGGCGATATTAAAAGCGCCTGTAAATTTCAGGACACGCTTAACTCTTTCATCGATATTTTTATAGGTCATAATATAGCTTATTGGAAAGCCGCGCTGACGCTTGTCGGTTTTGATATGGGCTATACTGTCGCTCCCGCAAAACCGGTGACGCCCGAAGATATAAGTTTAATAGAAAGCAAACTCAAAGCCGCGGGTTTCTTCGACGTCGAGTGTTAAGCTCCCGCCGCATAAAATTCGAAAAGCCGGAGAAAGAATATATATGATAAGGTTTCATCTGGTAAGCAACGCACATATAGATCCCGTCTGGCAATGGCGTATAGACGAAGGTATAGGCACGGCAATTTCCACGTTTTCCGCGGCGGCGGATTTTTGCGAAGAATACGATAATTACGTATTTTGTCACAACGAGGCCGTTTTATATAAATGGATAGAAAAATTTTCGCCCGCTCTTTTTGAGAGAATACGGAAACTGGTACATCTGAAAAAATGGCATATAGCAGGCGGGTGGTATCTGCAGGCCGATTGCAACATACCGTCGGGCGAAGGACTTATCCGTCAGATAACCGAGGGGCTGAGATATTTTTCAGAGAAATTCGGGAACGATTTCGTGCGCCCGACAACCGTGACAAATTACGACTGCCCGGGTAATTCGCCAGGGATGTATCAGATTTTGAATGATCTGGGTTACGACAGCTTAATTTACATAAGAGGCGCCGACGCCCCGGATAAGCGCGGATTTTATCTTGAAGGGCCGAACGGAAAGGTGCTGGCATACAGGTCGTTTGAAGGTTACTGCACGCTCAAAGGCAAGGCCGACGAGCGCATAGAATTCGTGCTTAACGAATTGAAGGACCAGCCGCTGCAGATGTGTTTGTGGGGTGTGGGAAATCACGGCGGCGGCGCGACGCGGCAGGATTTGGCAAAAATCGAAAAGCTAAGGGAGAAATATCCCGATGTTTTTTTCATGCATTCTGTGCCCGAAGCGTATTTTGCCGAGCTTAAGAAGGAAAAAGGTCTGAAAACCTACACGGATATCGGAACGGCGAACGAGGGCACGTATTCTTCGGAATACGAAGTCAAAAAGCTTTACAATCGTCTGGAAAACGAATATTTCACGGCGGAGAGAATGGCGGCATTCTGCTTTATGGCGGGAAAGCGATATCCTGCCGAAAAACTGAAAAGCGCCGAGCTCGATATGTTGGAGGTCCAGTTTCACGACTCGGTCACCGGCACATCCATAAGGGAAGTCGAAGACGATCTCATAACCAGACTGAGACACGGGCTCGCGGAAACGGAAGACGTCAGGATCGAAAGCGTGTTTTATCTGCTGAAAGGCGAAAAGCGCGCGGGCGACGGCGAATATCCGATTTTTGTTATCAATCCGCATCCGTACGCGGTAGAGTCGGAAGTCGAGTGCGAACTCATGCTCGACGACCAGGGCTGGGATCTTGAAAACCGCCTGTATCCGCTTTTGTATGACGGCGAAAATCAGATTCCCGTTCAGCTTATAAGAGAGAGCAGCGACGTGCCGCTCGATTGGCGGAAGAAAATCGCTTTCAACGCTGCGGTGGGGCCGTTTTCCGTCAAAAGATACGGCTGTTATTTCAAGAGGGACAATAGCCTAAAACCCGTCTTTTGCGAAACGGGCGACGAAAATTACGTCTGCCTTAACGGCAAAAAGTCGGTTTTCAAAATAAATAAAAAGACGGGGCTTTTGGATTCATACTTAATAGAAGGAAAAGAATATCTCCGCAAGGACAGCGCCAAAATCAACATTATCGAAAATTCTTTCGATCCGTGGGGATTTGAATTTAACGGTTATAAGAAAAAAACAGGCGAATTCACTTTGATGAACGGCGGAGAAATACGCGAATTTCTCAACATAGCCGATAATATGACGGACGGCGTCAAAATAATTGAAGACGGGCCAATCAAGACGGCGGCGGAATGTTATTTCATACACGGATTTTCGAGAGCGCGATTGACTTACACCGTTTATAAAAACGACGATATTCTGGATATAAAAATAGATTTGTATAACGCCGAAAAAGACAGTAAGGTAAAGATAGCTTTCAACGGGGCGTGCGAAAACGCCGCTGCCGAAGGGAAAAGCATGTTTTGCAGATATGCGCTGAAAAATAACGGCGACGAATGCGCCGTGCAGGATTATGTTCTGATGACAGACGGGGAATATGCGCTTTCGGTAATGACTTTCGGCACTTACGGCGCGGATTTTAAGGAAGGCTCGCTGAACTGCACCATGCTGTCCGGCTGTGCTTACAGTGCGGAACCTATTTTGGATTGGCAGGTTCTTCCGAACGACAGATTTACATACAGAATGGACCAGGGGGAAAGAAATTTCCGTTTTGTTCTGTTCGGCGGCCGTGCGGAAGAACTTAAAAGAGACATCGGCAGAAAAAGCCTTTGTTTGCGTCAGCCCATGCAGACGTTGAACTTTTTCCCAGTAGGGGAAAAGCGGCCGGTTTACCCGACGGTTTCGTTGTCGCATCCGTCGGCGGTAATGGAATGTCTGAAAGCGGAGCCCGACGGTTCTGTCGTCGTGCGCGTCTGCAATTCCGGCGATAAACCCATCGTTGCGAAAATGGAGATCGATATATTCGGAGTAAATAAAGATATCTCTTTGAAACCGTTCCAGTTCAAGACGTTTAAAATTTCCGGCAAATCGGCGGAAGAAACCGATGCCATGGGCGAGAAAAGAAAATGAAAAAAATCGAGAGCGGAGAATTTTTCTCGAATACATTTGCGGGAACGTGCAATAACAGCACGCTGCTTTTCGGCGAAAACAAAATAATTACGGCAAGAATATTTTACAGAGTTTCCGTCGGGGGAGAATTCGGATACAGGTTTTTTTTCTCTAATAACGTTTTCAGCACGTTTTACGACGGAAAGTTTTCCTATGCCAATCTGAAAGGCGGCAGGTTCAGAATTCTCTCTGCAAAAGCGGGTTGCTGTGATTGCGGTTATGGCAATTTCGGCGGCGAGGGACTTAAAGAGCTGACCTTTGACGGAAAAAACGGCAAACAGGTGGAAGAAGGCGAAGAGTTTTGGAGCGACAGCGTGACGCTGAACGTTCCGTCAAACGGTTACTTGGTTTTCGAGTGGACGGTATCGGGCAGCAAATTTCCGTATACGCCCGACAAAATAATTCCCGGACAGGTGCTCGAAGGCGGCGTTTACGCGGAGAGCAGCGAATTTCCGCAGCCCTGCATGGTCGCGTGCGACAGGCCCGTGCAAAAAAGGGTCGTATTTCTCGGAGACTCTATCACGCAGGGACTTGAAACGGAATTTGACGCGTATAAATTCTGGGTTGCCCGTATAGGCGAAAAAATAGCCGATAAGTGCGGTGTGTGGAATTTGGGGCTGGGGCACGGCAGAGCTCAGGATGCGGCGACTGACGGGGTATGGCTTGCAGCGGCAAAGAAAGGCGATTTCGTCAATATCTGTTTCGGCGTGAACGATATACTGCACGGCAGAACGGCAGAAAACATTGAAAACGATTTATCGTTCATTGTGGAAAAGCTTAGAGAAAACGGCGTTAAAACGGGCATTTTTACCGTTCCGCCTTTCAACTTTTCGGAGGCCGCCGAAAAAACGAGACTTGAAATCAACAGATTCATAACCCGAAAACTTTCCTGCCGAACCGAATATGTTTTCGATTTTGCGGCGGCGCTCTGCGATCCTTCGGCGCCCGGCAAAACCGTTTACGGCGAACATCCCGGCAACGAGGGGTGCCGTGTGGCGGCGGAGAAGTTTCTGAGCGAAAAAAAGACGCTCCGAGCGATATTATCATAATTTAAGGAATCGAATATGAAAAGATCTGAAATCAACGCTATTTTAAAGCGAGCGGTCGCCTTTGCGAAAGAGAAGAATTTTCTGCTTCCGCCGTTTGCTTTCTGGAATGCGAAAGATTGGGCGGAAAAAGGCGAGGAGTTTAACGAAATCAGAGACAATATGCTGGGATGGGACATAACCGATTTCGGCAGCGGAGATTTTTCTAAGGTGGGGCTGCTTATGTTCACGCTGCGCAACGGCAATTTCAAAAATCCCGCGTACATAAAGAGCTACTGCGAAAAGATGCTTATTTCGGAAAAGGGACAGATAACGCCTTTCCATTTTCACTTCAAAAAGATGGAAGACATCATTAACCGCGGCGGAGGGGTGCTTGCAATGCAGCTCTATAATTCCGCAGACGACGGAGGCTTTGCCGATACCGATGTAAAAGTAAGCCGCGACGGACGCAACTACACCGTAAAGGCCGGCAGCATCATAAAAATATATCCCGGCGAAAGCGTGACCTATTATCCGGGGATTTACCATCAGTTCTGGGCGGAAGAGGCCCCCGTGCTTATCGGAGAGGTCTCCAAGGTGAACGACGACAGGGTGGATAACAGATTTTATTCGGCGCCGGGAAGGTTTCCGGATATAGAAGAGGACGAGGAACCGCTTTATCTTCTCAGCATGGATTATCC
>CAUHGY010000019.1 GCA_959605945.1 uncultured Clostridia bacterium
TATGCTTCGGCTTATATGGTGACCAATACAGACAAGATGGAAGCGGTGCTCGACTCCCCCGTCATTCTCATCACCGATAAGAAAATTTCTTCCATTCAGGAAATACTTCCCGTTATCGAGCCCATCGCACAACAGGGAATGCGCCTGCTTATAATAGCTGAAGACGTCGAAGGCGACGCACTTGCGGCTCTTGTAGTCAACAAGCTCAAAGGCGTGTTCAATTGCGTTGCCGTCAAAGCCCCCGGCTTCGGCGACAGAAGAAAAGCTATGCTCGAAGACATAGCGATTCTTACCGGCGGTACGGTCATATCCTCCGAACTCGGATATGAATTCAAAGACGTTACTACCGATATGCTCGGCCGTGCGGCAACCGTCAAAGTCGATAAAGATAATACCACCATCATAAACGGCGCAGGCGATCCGAAAGCAATCGAAGCGAGAAAACAGGCCATCAAATCACAGATTGCCGACACCACATCCGATTATGACAGAGAAAAACTTCAGGAACGCCTTGCCAAACTTGCCGGCGGCGTAGCCGTTATCAACGTCGGCGCGGCAACCGAAGTAGAGATGAAAGAAAAGAAAATGCGCATCGAGGACGCACTTAACGCAACCAAAGCCGCAGTTCAGGAAGGTATCGTTCCCGGCGGCGGAATCGCGCTTATTTCTACGATAAAAGCGCTTAAAGAATATGCGGAAACTCTCTCCGGAGACGAACAGACGGGCGCCCGCATTGTTCTTAAAGCAGTTGAAGCTCCGCTCAAACAAATTGCCTTGAACGCAGGGCTTGACGGTTCGGTGATACTCAACGAAGTGCTCAAAGCCGGCAAAGCCAATTACGGATTCAATGCTCTTACCAATGAGTATACCGATATGATCAAGAGCGGCATCATCGATCCTACCAAAGTAACGCGTTCGGCTCTTGAAAACGCTGCGTCGGTAGCCAGCGTATTCCTTACCACCGAATCTGTAGTGGCGGAAATCAAAGAACCTGAACCTCCGCAGATGCCTGCGGGCGGCATGGGCGGAATGTATTGAGAATAACCGCTTAAAACAAAATTATTTTCCCCCATTAAAAATTTCGTCCCCGGTCTGTTACAGGCCGGGGATAAGTTTTTAAACCGCGTCATGCCGTTCCGCTGCGGCAACCGTTCCGATAACTTTTTATCGGCACAAATTTACCGTCTTATAATAAAAAAGCCGCCTTCTCGGACGGCAATATAATCGTATCAAATTACAACGCCGCAAAACGGCGCTTTGCGATAAAAAACGCTTTTGAAGAAACAATTTAAAATTTACAAAAACCCCTTTACGGTCTGGAATCTGCTCCGTGCAGAAAAACTCATATAATCCGCTAAAGAAATTTAACCGAATTTAATTCCCCCGTCATATAAAAATTTTACTTTGCTTTTATCTCAACAATTTGCTTTTACAATAAAATTATATATAAAAAATCCCCGTACCGTTTTCACACGGCACGGGGATATCGATTGTCTGATCAGACAATTTTTTCAGTATTATAAAACGCCTCTTCGAGATTAAGATCGCCATAGTTCGTCACGGTAAAAGTTTTCCCTATCTCCGCAAACGACATTCCGCCGAGTTTCGTCACCCCGCTTAAATCCACCGTGCCGTCCGCGGCACCGGTACCGTATGAAATAAGTTTGTCGCAATCATAGAAAGCATACATGCCGATCTCCGTAACCGCGGAAACGGTTACCTTTTCGAGTTTATCGCATTTATAAAAGGCATAAGAACTGATTTTCGTCACTCCTGCGGGAAGCACAACGTTTCTGACAGTGCTTTCCCTGAATATTCCGGCACCTATCTCGGTCACGGAAGAAGGAATGTTTACGTTGGTGAGAGCTGTACCCTTAAACGCTTCGTCTCCGATTTTTACAAGGGCGGCATTATCGGCAAAAGACAATCCCGTGCCGTTATCGTCATTTTTATCTTTGAGCACGGCACAGCCGCTGAATGCCTTGTCGCCTATCTCGGTAACAGACGCGGGAACAGCTACTGTCTGCAGAACGGAACAATCTTTAAACGCTCCGTCGCCGATCACCTTCACCTTATCGCCGAGAGTGACTTTGGAAATCAGCGTATTGCCGCTGAATGCGTACATGGGAAGATTATAATCTTCCGACGGTGCAATAGTCACTTCTTTAAGCGTTAAAGGCATATAGTAAGTCACGGAATTGGCATCGTCGTAATACTGCGTGACCTGTGTGCCGTAATTATAGCTTTCAGTACCGAAGATATACCCGAAAGTTCTTGCCGCATCGACGGCTTTGTCCTCTTCCGAAGCGCTGTCTCCGTAACCGGCATCGCCCGTCGCGCTCGCACCCGTAAAAGGAAGGGTTATCTTTGCAAGCTTTCTCATGCCTGCAAACGCACCTTCGTCGATGGTCTCTACCGTAGAAGGAACTATGACCGAAACAAGCGTATCGTTACCCTGAAAAGCTCCCGCCTTTATTCTGCCGATGATAATTCCGTCGGGAACCGCGGCGCCTATGTCAAGCTCCGTAACTCCCGTTCCGTCGTCAACGTAATCGTAAACGGTATAATATTCATCACCGCCGTATTTCTTATATAAAAGTCCGCTCTTGTTGCCGGATTCGCCCCCGTCGGGACTGCCGTCGCCGCAGGCGAACAGACAACATACCGAAAGAACGGCTATCAAACAAAGCGTTGCGATTTTTAAAAATCTTTTCATATATTCTCCTTACGCAGTGCCACTCGGTTACAGACTTTATCGGCGACTGCCGCAAAAATCTTCCCCTGATATTATATACTTAATTAGTTTATCATTTTAAGCAGTATTTGTCAATAAATAATATTTATTTTAATCGCAAATACTCACTTTTTTTGCATTGCGGATGTAAGCTTGCCTCAAAAAACTTTATAATATCTGCGACTTTATGCTTCTTAACGGCCAATACAGCCGTAAAATTAACGTCTCTGCATTAAAATTACGGTTCCAATAAAATTTTTAACCGATAAATTATGCCGAATTTTTTTCCGAAGTGTTTTTCGGCAAAAACGCGAACAGGCGCTGATAATAAATCAGCGCCTGTTCCCTGCGGCTTAAAAAGCAATTAAATATATCTGCCTATCGCAGAACCTTAAGACTTGCTTTTTTCAGAAGCTGCGTTTTTAATTTCAGACATCTTCTGTTTTACCTGCTCCTGACCGTCTCTTACCATTTGTCTGGCTTTGACGGAATTGGTCGCAATAAACGCACCGCCGAGCATTCCGAGCACTACGCCCGTTAAAAACTTTTCGTCCATAAAATCCCCCCTTTCAGCCTACGGAATTATTATGTGCGAAATTTGTCTTTTAATGCGGAAAAAACAAATTTTCAAACAGATTTTTTAGACCTGTAATCTTCAATTGCTTTCTTTATGGCTTCTTCCGCAAGCACCGAACAGTGCAGTTTCTGCGCGGGAAGCCCGCCGAGCGCCTCTACTACGCGCTTATTTGTAAGTTTCAACGCCTCGTCAACGGTCATACCTTTGACCATTTCGGTTGCGGTAGAACTTGTGGCGATTGCCGCGGCGCAGCCGAAAGTTTTAAACTTGGCATCCACTATAACGTCATTCTTTATGCGAAGCGTTATCTGCATAATGTCGCCGCAGGTAGCGTTGCCGACGGTGCCTTTCCCGTCCGGATTCTCTATTTCTCCCACGTTTTTGGGATTCTGAAACGTTTCGATCACTTTTTCGTTATACATATTTTATATCTCCTTGTGCTTTGAACAGCGGCGACATTTCCCTGAGACGGTTGACCGCCGATTTTATGCTTTCCACAGCGTAGTCGATTTCCTCCGCCGTGTTATGTTTGCCGAATGAAAATCTTATAGAACCGTGTGCCAGCTCTTCGGGAAGTCCCAGCGCCAGAAGAACATGCGACGGTTCAAGCGAACCGGACGAACATGCCGATCCGCTGGATACGCAAATCCCCGCAAGGTCAAGGCTGAAAAGAATGGATTCGCCCTCGATAAACTCAAACGAAAAATCGGCGTTTGCCGGAAGCCTGTTTTCGCGCGGGCCGTTGAGTTTGACAAACGGAACCTCCGCAAGCACTCTGTCTATAAACCTGTCCCGCAGAGAAGAAACATATTTGAAATTTTTCTCCATTTCCGCAGCGGCAATTTTAAACGCTTCCGCAAATCCGACCACACCGGGAACGTTGGTGGTGCCGCCGCGTTTCATTCTTTCCTGATGCCCGCCGGTAATGATGCTTTCGATTTTAATGCCGTTTCTTATATACAGCGCTCCGACGCCTTTGGGACCGTAAATTTTATGCGAACTCATGCTCATCATATCTGCGCCGAGTTCTCTGACATCGGTTTTTATGACGCCCGCCGCCTGTACGGCGTCGGTAAAAAACACCGCGCCGTGACTGTGTGCAATTTCCGAAATTCGTTTTACCGGCTCTATAGTGCCGACTTCGTTGTTTGCAAGCATGCATCCCACAAACACCGTATCGGGCCGCATAATGCTTTCAAGATGTTCCAAATCGACAAAACCGTAACTGTCGACTTTCATAAAATCGTACTCAAAGCCCTCTTTTTCGAGCGCTTTTGCGGTGGCAAGCATTGCCGCATGTTCGATAGGACTGATTATAAAATGCCTGCCCTTATCTTTAAGCGCGTGCATTGCTCCGCGCAGCGCCCAATTATCGGCTTCGGTCCCGCCAGAAGTGAAATATATTTCGTTGGGTTTTGCGTTTATTATCTTTGCTATTGTATCGCGTGCCTCATCCACGGCTTTCACCGCCGCCCGGCCGTAATAATGCTGGCTGTTGGCATTGCCGTAAATATCGGAAAAATACGGCAGCATTTTATCGAACGCTTCTTTACACAGCGGCGTGGTCGCCGCGTGATCGAAATATATGGGTTTTTTTGTCATACAGTTCATATGTTTCAATGCAATTCTCCTTTTATCATCTGTTCGAGCGTCATCGAATCGAGAAGGTTGTTTATTCCGTCATAAAGTTTCTTCCACACCCCGCTCGATGGACAGCATTTGCATTTTCCCCCGTCTTTCACGCATTCGATGATTTCCATATCGTCTTCAAGCGCACGCACTATCTCGCCTATCGTGATATTTTCGGGCGGTTTTGCAAGATAGTAACCTCCGCTGGCGCCGCGTGCCGCCGCGACAATGCCGCGGCCCGACAGCATGCGCATTATCTTTTCCAAATATTTGCCCGAAACCGAAATCATGCTTTCAAGCGCACTTGCCGAAACGGTGTTGTCAGGATAATTTCTGCCGAGTATATGGCAAGCCATAAGCCCGTAATGCGTTTTTGAAGAAAGTTTCAAAACAGTTCACCCCGAAATTAATTGCAACCTTTTTAGTTGCAATTACATTATAATACCATTATGCGCCGTTGTCAATAAAAATAAACGCCCGCAGCAAAAATTTTTTTATATGCCGAAAAATAAAAAAACCGCTTATGAACGGTTATCATAAATGCAATAAATCAACTCTTCTTTCACGCTTTAAAATTAACATCCCGCGCCCGATATCGAAAACGAAACGCAGGATGTTATAAAAAATTTCTCTTATTATCGAATCAAAAAAAATATTCCGTAATATGCCGCAATATGCCGCTGAAAAACTTCGATGCGAAATCCGAACTTAAAGAATGATCTGTTTCGGCAGGAAAATCAGTCGGCGATATCTTTGACGGCGTCAAGAACAAATTTAATTTCTTTCAACGCCTTATCCATCTGCTCTTCGGTGTGCGTCGCCGTATAGCTTGTGCGGATAAGACTTTTACCGACGGGCGTTGCGGGAGACACAACGGGATTAACATAAACTCCACGTTCGAACAGCATTTTACATGCGGTGAAAGTGCGTACGTCGCCGTAAGTGTAAATGGGAATGATCGGCGTGGGGCTTATGTCTATTATATCTATTCCTTCCCTTTTAAGGCCTTTTCTCATATAGTTGCTTATGTCGCGCAGTTTTTTGACCCTTTCCGGCTCTCTCTTTAAAATTTCAAGCGCCTTTCTTGCGCACGCCACCGACGCGGGCGGTATGCTGGCGCAAAAGATAAACGGTCTCGAAACATGGCGCACATATTCGCAAACCCTGTTATCGGCCGCCATATAACCGCCGATGCTTGCAAGCGATTTCGAAAAAGTACCCATATAAATATCGACTTCGTTTTCCAGCCCGAAATATTCGGCAGTTCCCCTGCCGTGTTCCCCGAGCACACCGAGTCCGTGAGCGTCATCCACCATGACGCGCGCGCCGTACTTTTTGGCAAGAGAGACGATCTCGGGAAGTTTACATATATCTCCGCCCATGCTGAACACGCCGTCGGTTACGATTAAAATGCCGGAATTGGTCGTATCGATTGTTTTAAGCTGCCTTTCGAGATCCTCCATATCCGAATGGTTATAGCGCAGCATTCTTGCAAAGCTCAACCGGCATCCGTCATAGATGCTGGCATGATTTTCCTTGTCGCAAAGAATATAATCGTTTCTGCCGGCAATGGCGCTGATGATTCCCAGATTGCTCTGAAATCCCGTGGAAAACGTAACTGCATCCTCTTTTTTCAAAAAATCCGCAAGTTCGCGCTCCAACGCCACATGCGATTCCAAAGTGCCGTTTAAAAACCTGCTGCCCGAACACCCCGAGCCGAAAGTTTCAAGCGCTTTGACGCCGGCTTCGATAACTTCCGGATGAGAAGTGAGACCGAGATAGTTGTTCGACCCTATCATGATAATATCTCTGCCTTCCATCCTGACGGAAGGTCCCTGCATGGAACCTAACTGATGAAAGTAAGGATAAATATCTTTCTCCTTAGCAGCGTGAACGTAGCCTATGCTGTCGCACTTTTTAAATAAATCCATATTCCACCCAAAAAATTGTTTATGGATTTATTATATACTTTTTTTAATACAAAAGCAAACTTTTCCGAAACGTTTTTCAGTTCACAAGATTTTTATCCTTTCCGGCGCGCATCATTCTTATCGCGCCGACAGCGCCGCCGTTGCCGTAAAGCAGGTTGGAAAGGCGCATGTTTTCCATCTCCAACGTGCCTATTCTCTCTTTAAGATAAGCATTTTCGCGACGGAGCTTTAAAGAAATTTTCCCGAAAAGATTGTCGATTTCGTTTTTCAGTTTTTTAAACTGCGCATCGGGTATCAGGTTTTCCGCTTTTGAACGTTCGGTATAAGAAAAATCTCCGCTCTCGCCGCGTATCTCGCTTATTACCTCCGCCACAAGACGCGTGTTCGACCTGACGGCGTTGCGGAACTTGTTCTGATAGCGCAGCGCCGTCTTCATATCTCCGCCGGAAAGCTCGTTTATTGCGCTTCTCGCAGAGCGGCCGTCTTTTTTTGCAAGAAGAATTTTTTTGACAAGTTCGCGCTCCTCGTCCTTTCCGAACCCGACTATCTTACCGACCTTTATCGGCATTCCGTTCAGATATTTTTCGCAGAACTGCTTGTCCTTTTCACAATATTTTGCCAACGCATAATACATATTTCTGACAGTGCCTTTGGCTTTACCTATTTCCGCGCCGTAACGTTCGAAAATTTCCGTGAGGGTTTTGCCTTTGCGTTCTTTGATAAACCGTGCAAGTCCCAGAATGTCTTTTTCTTTGTAACCGTAAATTTTATCCATTTTCTATCTCCTTATGACACTTTTAAGTGCCGCTGTTTACACAGTTATTGACATAATAAAGACTAAATATACATAATTTCTAATATATGTATTATTATTTTTCCAGCGGCTTTCCCGCAGCCATAAAACTGAACGGAATATATTACGGCACTATAACCGACACGGTAAAAGCCTGCGACATTCGCAACGAAACCGCGCTCGTGGAAATTTGCCCGTTGACCGGCGGAGAAAAAGGGTTCTGTTTTATACTCGGCAGAGAATTTTTATCCGCCCCGCAGGAAGGCGTAAGCGTGACGGATCTCAAAGGCGGATATCTTATAATGTTTAACAGCAGCCACGGCGGCGGGGAATTTAAAATATTGAAACAAGAAAAATTCCCCGATGCGGCAGTAACCGTATATAAAGACGACGGCCTGAAAATTTCGGTGGAAACGCCTTCGGATTTTTTTGTCCACACGCTTGCCTGCGCTGCGGAAACGGCAGAAATAACAAAATTTTATTCCGATGGCAACGAACTTATAGCCGCAATTCTTATCTCGGAAAAAACTTACTTGTCCGTCTATGCGCTCTACCCGCAGATAAAGCAGATATTCTTTTCTCAAACCGACGAATATTCCTTCGACGGTGATTTTACCACCGTAACGCACTGTAAAGACATGGCAAAACATGTTGTCCGTTCAACATGGTCTTTCGACGGAAATTGTTTAAAAGAAAAATCACGCGAAACTTCCGTTTCAAAAAATTTTTCGCCGGATAATCTCCCGGATAAAATGATTCCCTACGCCTTTCTGGAAGACTTTCTTACCGGCGGCGACTATACACGCTATCTCGACGGAACAATACTCGAAAATGCCGATAAATTAAACGGCTATCTCGGCAAATTCATCGGCATAATGCCGCCGCCGCTCTTTCGCTCGCCTGAAGAAATCGGATTGATTTATAAAAAATCGGATAATCTGTACCAAACCGAATACTGCACTTTCAGCGTGCAGAACAAAAAAATAACCAATATAAAAAAAGAATAATACCCGAACGTATCATCCTTTTTTAAAATTTTTTTATTTCCGTTTAATTTACTGTAAATTCCGTATAAACTATCCGTCCGCCGCTTTTAGCGGCGGACGGAAAATTTAAAATATTTTCAGTAAACCGAATAAACTCTGTAAATCGGATAATTTAACTTTAAATTACCGCGACGGAAACGATTCTCGCGCCGGCAGCTTGCTTGCTGCTGTTTCCCTTATTTACCAAAGGCACTTTTATTTCATAAGCATTGTAGGCAACATATTCGCCGCCTTCCGCTTCGAAAGCATCTATATCTCCGTTTTCGACCTGTTCGTCGAACTCCTCTTTATCGCCTTCGTAAACATTGAATGTAAGGCCGTAATTGGCGTCGGCTTCTGTCGCGTCGTATTCGCCTGTATAATAAACAGTATACGTTGAATAAAGGGTTTCCGTGTCGAATGCCAGAGCTGTTTTAATAAGCTCCCATGTCTCTTTGTTGTCCTCATCCTCAAGGTCTACCTGCGCAAAAACACAGAACCATTTGTCATAAGAACTTAAATCGGCCGTGGGCATAAACCATGTCGCTCTTCCCGTATTCACGGAAGTGCTGGTATCGAAACCGTTGGATGCGGTAGCATCGTCCGTTGCCGTCCACGTTCTCCAAAGCCCTATGGAACCTTCCTTGTTGGTGAGATTGGAGCCCGTAGTGCCTCCCCTTTCAAACTCCCCTTCTATAGCGGGCGGAATTGCTCCGTTAAAAAGAACCTGCTCGATCTCTTTATCTGCGGAAAATTTCAGGTCGCCGACCATAATCTGACTTGAATAGTCAGAGATTTCATAAAAGAACGTGTCATTATAATATCCGGCATTTATATATTCCAGAACTGCATCCACCGTTTCGGGTGCGAGATGGCGGTAAAGATCTATCGTCAGTTTCTTTTCAACGGCATCGCCTTCATCGGCATCATAAACGCTTACGGTCACTTCCAGCTTTCTTATATCCTCTCCGCACCCCGTAAGCCCTAAACAAGCACCTGCAAGCATAGCCACGGCGAGTATGTTTACAAAAATTTTAACAAAACGTTTCATACATATCTCCGAAAAAGTTTTTACCAACTCTCTGTTATATTTTACAGTTTATTTACTGTCTTGTCAATAAAACAAGGCCTTTTATCTGACAAATAATGTTTTTTATTGTTTTTTTGCCGCATTGGCGCCTATTACCCGTTCCCGTTCGGGAACGCCCGCCCCAAAACCGTTTTACGATAAAAAAGCATTGCATGCGGCCGCCGTAAAGATCAAAACTCGATAATTTTAAACACGGCTTTAAAAAATCATTTTTTACAACGTAAATCACAATTTGAAACCGATTATCTCGATAATAAATTTATCTTTAATTAAAATCTTTAAAAAACAACAAAAAACGTTTCTCCCGAAAAAACGGGAAAAGTGCCGAAAATTTTCCCGCTGAAACAAACTATGCATGACGGATACATTGCGGGAGCACAATATCAATAACGCACAACGATATTAGGAGATATTTTAAGCCAGAAAAAAATAAATTCTCCGTATATCGGACACGATTTTACAATGCCGTTTGCGGAAATTGAATCTGAAAATCTTTTAAAAAGGAAAAAAACGATAAAAGATATATTTCCGCCACTGCCTTCATTTTAAACTGACAACATCATATTATACGGATTGACGGCGCTTATATTTACCGACCCGAAAAAAGGTTCGCGCGGGATTTCTCGGTGCATGAAGAGAAAAATCGCATAGCAGAAATATTGCCGCTCTGCTGCGATGCGGTATTAAAAAAACGCCGAATGCGGGCTGCGGAAACAGCGCGACGAAAAAAGGAACGGAAAATTCTCCGTTCCTTTTTCTTGCGGTTAAACCTAAAAATACATTTTTCTTCTATGCGAAATAAAAGGTATTTCTTTTGTATTTCTTTTGCAGATATCAAATTACTCGGCAACAACGGTAGCGCCGGCTTCTTTGAAACGGGCAATGATCTTGTCCGCTTCTTCCTTGGTAGCGTTTTCTTTGATAACGCCCTTCGCTTCGACAAGAGCCTTCGCTTCGCCGAGACCCAAAGTGGTGAATTCTCTGACCGCTTTGATAACGTCGATCTTCTTATCGCCGATTTCTTTGATAACTACCTTGAATTCGGTCTTTTCTTCGGCAGCGGGAGCAGCAGCCGCAGCAGCGGGAGCAGCCGCAACCGCAACGGGAGCAGCGGCGCTTACGCCGAACTCTTCTTCCAAAGCCTTAACGAGCTCGTTGAGCTCCAAAACCGTCATACCTTTAACTTCTTCTAACATTTTCTGAATGTCTGCCATTTTTATATCCTCCATTATATCCTTTATTTGTTTTATTTTTTTATTTTTTTGTTTTTCTTTTACTGCGCCTTCTTTTCTGCAATCGCGTTAAGCGCAATTACGAGACTGCGCGGCATTGCGGACAGAACTCCCACGAAATTCGTGATAGGAGCCTGCAAAGAACCGAGCATCTTTGCAATGAGCTCTTCTTTCGAAGGCATCGCAGCGAGCGCTTTTACGCCGTCGACGCCTATTTTGCCGCCGTCAACGAAGGCACTTTTAACGGTAACTTTATTTTCATATTTTTTCACCGCATCGATGATGATCTTCGACGCGCCTGTTTCGTCCGGACCGAATGCCACAGACGTCGGACCGTTAAGATCTTCATCGAAATCCGTTATGCCCATATCGTTGAACGCACGTCTTATGAGGGTGTTTTTAAGAACTTTGTATTCAACGTTGTTCTTTCTGAATTCACGTCTGAGCTCTGTGTCTTCTGCGACAGAAAGTCCGCTGAATTTGACAAACACTACCGATTTTGCGTTACGGATTTTTTCTTTTATCTCTTCAACTGCTACCTTTTTTGCTTCAAAATTTGCCGACACTTCCGTTTACCTCCTTGTTTAATAATAAATACGCCCCCGTTTCCGACACGAAAACAAGGGCGTATGATAACACGCTTTAATAATGTTTCCGCCTCGGTCGGTTTTGCGGCAAGCCGCAAATTAAACACCTACTGTCTATGGCTGATATTTTACTGTTCGATTATACCACCGTCATCGGCGGTTGTCAACTAAAATTTAGCGTTGATTTTGACCCCGGGACCCATTGTGCTGGCAACGGCAACGCTCTTTAAATACTGACCTTTTGCCGCGGAGGGTTTAGCCTTGACGATGGCTTCCATAAGCGCTTCATAGTTCTCTTTGATTTTTTCTTTTCCGAAGCTCTTCTTGCCGATGGGGCAGTGTATAATAGCGGTTTTATCCAATCTGTATTCGACTTTACCGGCCTTTGTATCTTTGATAGCCTTTGCAACGTCCATCGTGACCGTACCGGACTTGGGGTTCGGCATAAGGCCCTTAGGTCCTAATACTTTACCTATTCTTCCGACAAGCCCCATCATATCGGGGGTAGTGATGATAACATCGTAATCAAACCAATTTTCGGTCTGGATTTTCTGTATCATCTCTTCTGCGCCCACAAAATCTGCGCCGGCGGCTTTCGCTTCATCGGCTTTGTCGCCCTTTGCAATGACAAGAACTCTGACGTTTTTACCTGTTCCGTTAGGCAGAACGATAACGCCTCTGACCTGCTGATCAGCCTGCTTGGGGTCAACGCCGAGACGGACGTGCAGCTCAACGGTTTCGTCGAATTTGGCTTTTGCCGTTTCAAGAACAAGGTTTATCGCCTCATCCGCTTCATACAGCTTTGACGACTCGATGGATTTTGCGCTTTCGGTATATTTTTTTCCGTGTTTCATTATAATTACCTCCTGTGGTACTTTCGGGCTTAAACCCTCCCACTTTCTTTAATTTGGCTGCCGCGCCTGAGGCGGACGCCTTAAACAATATTCTCTTTAAATTCAGTCAACAACTTCAACGCCCATGCTTCTCGCGGTGCCGGCAATCATGCTCATGGCGCTTTCGAGAGTGTTTGCGTTAAGATCGGGCATTTTCAGCTTGGCAATCTCCTCGACCTGCGCCTTGGTTATCTTTGCAACCTTATTCTTATTGGGAGCGGCGCTCGCGCTCTCTATGCCGCACGCCTTCTTTATGAGAACGGGCGCGGGAGGCGTTTTGAGCACAAAAGTAAAGGAACGGTCCTGATAAATGGTCATCACGACCGGTATTATCAGCCCTGCCTGATCCTGAGTTTTGGCGTTGAATTCTTTCGTAAAACCGGGAATATTAATGCCGTGCGGACCTAATGTCGAACCGACGGGCGGACCGGGCGTTGCCTTGCCCGCGGGCAATTGCAGTTTCACGATTGCTGTAACTTTTTTTGCCATATCTGTTTCCTCCATCTGGTGGTAATATCGTCGCGCCCGACACTGAATTTGGCGCAACTCCCACTTTTATAAAAACGGCAGCTGCCGTTTTATGCAGCTTGTTTTCCGCGCGTCAATTATCCGACGCGGCGTTTATCTTTTTTACCTGTACGTAATCCACCTCAACGTCGGTAGCTCTTCCGAACATTTCCACGTTGACCATGGCTTTCTGCGCGGCATCGTTTAAGGACATAACTTTGCCGCAGAAAGATTCGAGCGGACCCGATATAATCTGAACTTCGTCCCCGACGCCGAAATCGACGTTTATCGCCACTTTGACAAGTCCCATTCTCGCCACTTCTTCGTCCGTGAGCGGAAGCGGTCTGCCCTGCGGTCCTACGAAACCGGTAACGCCCCTTGTGTTTGTCACAAGATACCAGATATCGTTCGAATAAATCATTTTAAGAAAAACATAACAGGGAAATTTCTTTCTTTCGACCACCTTTTTCTTGCCGTTGGCCTTTTCTTCGAGAGTCTCTTCGGTAGGGATCTGAATTTCAAAAATATTTTCCTGCAAGTTATTGTTTTCTATAAGTTTTTCGAGACTGTCTTTCACCATTGCTTCGTAGCCCGAATATGTGTGAATGACATACCACCTTGCCTGTTCTTCAGCCATAGCTATCTCCTGTTTACGCTGACGGAGCGACAAGTTTAAGAAGTTCGAACAAACCGAAGTCGAACGCGGTTATGACTACAAGAAAAATCAGAACGACCGCAAGAACCACGCCCGTCTGTTTGACAACCTTGGGAAACGTGGGCCAGGTAACTTTTTTGAGTTCCGAAAAAACGTCCTTGATCTTAATTCCGATTCTCTTAAAAAACCCGGGCTTTCCGTCTTTCTTTGATTTTTTGGGTTTAGCGTCGGATTTTTTGGTTTCTTCCGCCTTTATATCGGACTGCGGAATAAAATCCTTTTCCGCTTCCTGCTTTTTGTTTTTCTGTTTGTCCATTGATTTACCCCTATCGACAGAATAAAACTGATAAAGAAACCTTATTTCGCTTCTTTATGAGCGGTGTGTTTTTTGCAGAACTTGCAGTATTTCTGCATTTCAAGTCTCTCCGCATCGTTCTTTTTGTTTTTAAAAGTATCGTAATTTCTCTGCTTGCATTCCGTACAAGCGAGAGTTATTTTGCTTCTCGCGCCTTTAGCTGCCATAATCGCACCTTCCGAACATCAAAAAATTAACACCCCGAATTCGAAGTGCTAAGTTATTTTACCATTAATCGCGCCGTGTGTCAAGGTTTTTTTGCATATTTTAAACTTATTTTCAAGGTTTTGTGCCTGTTTTAAACAAAACGGAACGGTTTTATCCGAAAATTAACGGCCGCCCTGTTGAATTTACGCGGGTTTAGGAAAAAACAGGAAAGATCAACCCACAGGTCGCCTATGCGTTTGCCGACGGTTTAATTTTAAAAAAGATTAACGCCGCTTGCTTAGCGTAAGAGTGTTTGCCTCCCCGTATGTTTTTTTAAACAAATATGGCTTACCGAAACAGGAAAAAGAAAAACTCCGCCGCGCTGCCGCCCGTTCTCACACATACGCGGCGGCGCCGCACGTTAAACAAAGCAACATTTACAGACATTTTATTTTAAACATAAATACTTTTATTCAATATTTTCCGAAAAGCCGAACGCCGGTTCGGCAATTTACTCCAAACGGATAATTTCGTCGGCATATTTATGGAAATCCGTCTGATGGGAAACGGAAATTACGGTTATGTTTTTATCGCTTTTCAGTTTTATAAGCGCGTTCCGTATTTTTTCCTGCGATTTTTCGTCTATGTTGCTGACGGGTTCGTCGAGAAGCAATACGTCCGCGCCTCTCAGAACCGCGCGCGCCAAGGCTATCCTTTTGCATTCCCCGCCCGAAAGGCCTTCTCCCGACTCGCCCGCATTTCTGTTTATTTCTTCATCCAAAAGGCTGCTGTTTAATCCGCACAGGTCCGCGGCGTAAGAAAACTCGTCTTCGCCGGCGTCTGGATTGCCGAGCAGGATATTTTCACGGACGGTGCAGTCTAAAATGTAAGGGTTCTGAAACATGCAGGAGATATTTTCTCTGACCGATGCGCCGTTAATTTCTTCAAGAGCTATCCCGTCCACGAAAATTTCTCCCGAATCGGGCCGATAAAATTTCAAAAGCAGGTCGAACACAGTGGTCTTTCCTATGCCGCTGGGGCCTTCTATGCCTATCCATTTCCCCTTTTCTATCTTCAGACAGAAATCGGAAAGAATTTTTTTATCGCCGCCGTATGCGAAATTTACGTTTCTGAACACTATATCGGATTTAAAAGACCACGGAACGCCGCTTTGATTGTTTTTTTCGTCATTAAGCGATAAATATTCTCTCAACGCTTCGGTTTCGCCCCTTATTCTTCCCTTTTCGATAAAGACCTGAATAAGCGTATTGAAATAAGAATAAAGCCTTACCGTATACCCCGTGACCGCGACGAGCGCGCCGACGGCGAAACAGTTTTTCATCATCAGATAAACGGCGAATAAAAATGTCGCGCCCTGAAACAGCCAGGGAAGTATCTGCGTTGTAAAACTGCCCGTGAAGTTCTCCACCGCGGCGGCCTTGCCGAAAGGTTTAAGAGTTTTCTGCTGAAAGCGCCTTACTTTTTCTATTTCCGTTTCTTCGAGATTGTATCCTTTAACCATTCTGACGGAATGGTATGCCTGCTGCATTTCCCTTTTATATTCGGCATTGCCTGCCATTATTTCCGCCGCCGTTTTTTCGATTGTCTTTTGCGCGGATTTTATGGGAATTATCAAAAACGGCAGATACAGTAACTGCGCTAAGCCCAAAAAAACATTCTGAAAACATAAAAGCGCCGTTACTTCTCCCGCCAGGATAAAACCCGCTATAAGATTTGGTATTGTAAACACATAATAATTGACATAATTATTTGTTTCCTGCGTGCACTTCTGCGTCAGTTCGGCCGAATGTATCTCATTGAAAAAGGACAGCGGCTGATAGATAAGTCTCTCGAAACAGTCCATATTTATATTGAGCGAAATTTTCCTTGACATTACCGTTATAAAATATTTAAAAACCGTGTCCAGCACAGATAAACACACGGGAATTCCGCAAAAAACAAACAGGCTTAAAGCGATCATCTTATAATTAAGCGCAGGGACATATTCGTCTATCACTTTTTCCATCGCCGCAACGGGTATCAGCGCGCTCGACTGCACTGTCAGAATAGCCAGCGTATTCAAAATAGCAACGCTTATTATACGGTATTTATATTTACTTAAAAGCACGTTTTTTCCGCGCATCCCCTTATCCCTTTAAACTTTTTCCCTTATTATTCTTTTATTTATTGTCATCTGCCCGATAATGACATATATTTTGATTTTATCACCGTATTTATAATTTGTCAATATCAAAAAATTTCATATATACGTATTTATTCCTGTCCGTACCGACGGATAATGCTTTTATTACAAGCCCCGAACTTCTTCGCGCCGTCGTTCTCTTTGACCTGTTATACGCCGATGTCCGACATCTTATCAGCTTTAAAAACCGCTTGAATCCGATTAAGCGCCCCGAAGTTTTAACTTCGGGGCGCTTAATCAGCGAATATTCACAATTTATTAATAAAAACGGTTAAAATATAAAAATGCTGCGGCATAAACCGTAAACGCTATCGCCCTGAATGCCTTCGCTTTAACCCGAAAAACTTTTTACATAAAGCATTTTTATAAATACCGACAGCGGCGTGTTTATTCTTACAGTCAGTCTTTGACGGAGAGATATTTCCCTATCGGAGAATACAAATCTCCTTGCTCCAATATGGCATTTATCTTCTGCTGCGACAATATGCCCGCAGGCTTGCCGCCGTCATAGACCACCACTTCGTTGATGGCGTCTGCATCAAGAAGCGAAATCAGTTTTTTTACGTTTATGCCCGCGTCAACACCGATTTTTTTGAAAAGCAGTCCTTTTTTAAGCCTTTCGTCGCTTACTGCCGAATAAATTCTGACGTAACTGTTTTCCTTGTTTCTGTCGAGAGCGCCGCACAGGACAAACAACGAAAAAAACAAAAGCGAAAGATTGAAAACATAAAAAGCAGACGCTATGAACAGAGCGAACAGCGCCGCCGCAAATACCACGCCTATGCTCCTGCATATTTTCAAAGCCGTTTGTCTTTTCATTTTCAAAGACAGAAAAGATGACAGCATCCGTCCGCCGTCAAGCGGATATACGGGAAGAAAATTGATTGCCGCCAACGTAAAGTTGGCTTCCGCGGCAATATCGGTGAAAGCATACACTTCAGGAAAAATCCACCACACCGCGACGAAAAACAGGCCTATAGCAAGATTCAAAAACGGGCCTGCCAGCGCGATTTTCAGTTCGTCAGCGCATTTAAGCCCGTTTATATCTCCGGTCACTACCGCCCCGAAGGGCATAAGCGTTATTCTGTTCAGTTTATACCCGGCGGCTGCCGCCGCGAAAGAATGTCCCAGTTCGTGAACTATCGCGCTGACGGTGTAAACCATGAAAACAAATATTTTACCCATCAGCGCGTAGTATAACCCGAAAACGTAAAACAGCGGGTGTATGCGCAGTCTCAGACCGCCCATATAACCGAGTTATCGTCCACCGAATAGTCGGTTATAACGGTGTCGTTCTCGCCATAGAAACACAGCTTAACTTCTTCACCGAGAACGTACCCCACGGGAATATTTGAAAACACGGTATCGCCCTGCGAAACGTAAGCGTAATCCACGCCGGTGAAAACAGTTTTGAAATTTTCGCTGTGCGTTATTTCAAGAGTAAATTTTCCGTCTTCCGTCTGTGTTACCGATGCGATTTTTCCGTCACAGGGAGAATACAGACTGCCTTCGCCGGCAAAAGTCATCACGCCGTCTTCGGCGACAGTGGGAACTACTCCGTCAACGGGAAGAACCGGGTTAAATTCAGAATAAAGCCTTTCGTCGGTCGCAACCGTTTTGGTTCCGCCGCCGAATACGCCGCGCATAAAGGTGTTTATGCCGCTGTTGGGTACGAGTGCATTCGTCAAAAATATGGTCGCAATAAGCGCGCCTACAAGACACAGCTGTACGGCCACTATACCGAACTTGCCGCGTTTTTTCTTTTCCGCGGGACGGATGCTTACCGTCTGATAATCTTCGGCCGCGGCAGACGTTTCTTTTGCCGCAGAAACATATTCTTCGTCGCTCATGTTTTCAAACGCCGCGTTTTCGGCGTTTCCGGGAACGGCGCCGACATCATACGTCTCTTCCTGCGGACGATAAGCCGTATCTTCCGCGGCGGTCGCGTTTACTTTTTCCATCAGCTGCTCTTTCACGGCCTCGGCATCGACCCGTTTTTTAGATCTGCCCCGCCTTTTCTTAGGCGGCTTATAGGTGATACTGCAAGTGTTAACGGGTATTTCCAGCATTTCGGCATACTGTAATTTTTCGTTCATAAAAAAATTTCTCCTTATTCTCTCGTTTATAAATATATATGACGGGACAAATTGTTTTATGCCGTTCGGAAAAATTTTTTCGGCTGCGGAAAAAATTATAAACCCCGCTCGTCTTCCGTTAGAAATATAACTTTGATTACCCTAAAAAATATACGCCGTCCTTCTTTACGGTGATCTCGAAATTATCGCAGGCGGGTGAAATTTCCTTAAACCCGCCGTCGCCGCTTAACTCGAACAGCCGCAATTCCGCTCCTTTTAGCTCGATGTTAATTTTCTTTTCCCCGTTACCATAGTTCGAAATCAAAGCAAACATACCGTTATCGCCTTTCGCCGCAAGCGCCGGCGGGTCGTCCTTTCCGCAAACGACGGCGCATTCGTGCCCGGCTTTGAAAAGATCGGAAAAAGCGTTATACACGTAGATGACGGGCGAATATTTGCCCGTTCTCTGATATAAAAAGCCGTTATAAGCCGCGCCGTAAGACAGACAATAGTACTGTGCAAAATCCACCGAAGTATTTTGCATGGCTATCAACGCCGAACAGATAAATCCCGCGCCTTTTAACGTATCCATATCATCAAACCCGCCGTTTTCGGCGCCGTAATTCCATTCGTTAAGATGGCTTTCGGTATGTTTGAATCCGTATTCGTCAAGTTTGTTCCTTACGTATTCGGCGCTTTTCGTAATTTGCTCTATAAACGACGTGTAAATATGCCAACTGAAAAAATCAAGCGGAGCATTGCTGTCCCTGCACATTTTTAAAAACTCGTCGAACCACACAAGAAAACTTTTGTAAAAATCGCTGCATGAGCGTTCAAACGCCGCATACATTCCGCAACTGCCGTATCCGCCGATTTTTAATTCGGGGAATTTTGCTTTTAAATACTTGGAAGCGGTTTTATATAATTCGAAAAACTGTTCGCGCGTGCCCGTCCACATAGGCGGATTTTCAGGCTCGTTCCATATTTCCCAATATTCTATACCGTAATTAAAGCCGTCAGCCCAGCCTTTGTTATAGTGCATCACTATATGCTCGCAGATTTTTGCCCACTTTTCAAAATCGCGCGGCGGATTGCAGGCATATTTTTTGCTTCCCCATTCTATGGTCACGCCGAGACGGTAAACTATCTTTACGCCGGACTCGACTATTGCGGTTATGTATTCATCCGAATAATAAAAATCATAATTTTCCGCCAAATTTTCATCTGCGTCAAAATTGCGAAAAATATTCGGAACGTCTATATAATAACATCCGCCGTACTCACCCATGCAATCGTGCAGCCGAGACCGCGTTATGCCGGCAAAATCGAATATTTTCTTAACGGAAGATTGATCTTTGCCCGATGATTTTTTGTACGGCGCGCAGTTAACACCGTTCAGTTCTTTTATTCTCCCTTTTACCTTTCCAAAATCCAATAACATGCTTTAACCCCCTCTGAAAACGTCAGAATACCACCCGCTGTTTTACTGCTTTCGATTTATCAAAATCCAGCTTTATCATATCTACAACGGGAACCAGGGTCAGTCCGTCCGCTTTAAAACAAAGTCCGCTGTTTTCTTCTCCGCCGACCATTTCGCCGAGCATGAGATCGCCGTAAAAATATTTTTTCATGCCGTTTTTCTCCGCTTTGCGGAGCACAGGCTTAAATGTCAGGGTATATTCTCCGCTTTTATTTACCGGAACGCTGATAAAATTATCCGCTGCTTCAAAAATTTTTCCGTTCACCCTGACGTCAGTGCAATTTTCAGGAATGTAAAGTTTAAGCATAAAGGGCTTATCTGTCTCTATTCCGAAAACTGTTTTGCCGCAATAAGGATAATTTGTTTTCTGCGACAAGCTCACGCCGCCTATACGGGCGCGGCTGTCGTTATAAAAAGGCACGACCACCTCGTCTCCCGAAGTCAGGTACTGAAACTCGCTCAGTTTATAAATCCCTTCGCCGCAGCGCATGCTGCAACACCAGTACGCTTCGAAAATTCCTTCCTTGCCGTAAAGGTACGGCTGAGACGCCGTGACGCACGCATCGCAGCCCATGCCGCCGTTGCCGCGCTGGGAAAACCTGAAAGCGTTGAGATATATTTTATTGACCGTTGACGCGTAATAAGCGTCGCCCGTATACCTGAACAGATCCATCGCAACGATCATTGAATCGACAACGGCACAGCCTTCCGTCCATTCCGGTCTCCCGAACCAGTTGAAATTCGCGAAATTTTCCGTCATACCTTCTTCCGTATACAATTTAAATATATCCGCCGCCGCGCCGAGATATTTTGCATCGCCCGTAATGCCGTACCAGCGCAAAATTCCCCTGCACGCCGAAAGCGATGCATGGGTCTGGCAATGCAATGCCGATTTATCTATAGAACAAAAAACGTCTGCGGCGGTTTCGATAAGTTCTTTTATCTCCCGCCGCGGCAATATCTCGTAAATACGCGTAAATCCGTCCAAAGGAATAAAAGCGCACGCGGTATCGGTGGACAATTGCCAGCCGTCGACGCGATCGCTCAACAGATTGCCGATAGCTTTTCCCTGCATATTCCTTACGGAAGTTTTCAAGGGATATTTTTTATAGAAAGGCGGCAATTTTAAAAGCAGTCTGTCCGCAACGGTTTTTATGATGTCTAAAGACGGCGCGTCGTTGTACATCGCATAATGCTCGCATACGGCACGCATAAACCAACTGTTCCCCGCGATCATCTGTTCGCTTAAAAAATCGCCGACCGTCTCTCCGAAATATTTATCGCGGTTAAGATGCTTTTCGAGTTCTGCGAATATCCGCGCCATATACGTTGCGGACTTTCCCGTCGTTTTTTCATCGCTCAATAAAGCAAGCAGCGTCCGTCCTTCGAAATCGCCGGGCCAACTGTAACCGCTGTCTTTGAAAAAATTATCGGGCCTGTAAAGCTCGCTTTCCATCCTTTCAAAATTTTTCAACGCCCGATATCTTAAATCGCCGAACGTCTCGATATTCTTATAATTCAACACATCCATATTTTCCCCTCTTATCCCTTTATAATTTAAAACTGCAGGCTTCCGCTTATAATGCCGACCGCGTTGCCGAAAAAAAAGCGGCTCATCGGTTTTTAAGCTCTGACGGCAGGCCGCCGCCGGCAAATCTCAATAAGCCGCATAAAACTTATCCTGTCAAAAATCAGTCTTTACCCAAAAACCGTTTCATCAAAGCTTCGCCTGACGGTATGAATATGCCTGTCGCCGCGGCGCACTCTTCATCGTAACGGGGCGCTCCGTCTTTTTTTTCGCCGCTTCTGTATATTATATACGGAACGGGATCGGAAACATGCGTCATGACGGACAGCGGAGTGGGATGGTCCGGACAGATAAGCATAGAATAACATTCGCCCGCCTTATCGAGTTCTTCGGTAATATATTTGACAACAACTTCGGAAATTCTGCCTATAGAATAAATTTTATGTTCGGCGTCGCCGTGATGTCCGCATTCGTCGGGAGCTTCCATATGCACGTAAACAAAATCGGCGCCGTCTTTCAGCGCATCGACACAAGCCCTGGCTTTGCCGATAAAATCGGTGTCGAAATTACCCGTCGCCCCTTTCACTTCTATGACGCGCATCCCCGCAAGTTTGCCTATGCCCTTCAAGAGATCCACAGCGGAAATCATTGCTCCATGCAAGCCGAATCTATCAAAAAAACTGCCGATATGCGGTTTTGTGCCTTCTCCCCAGAACCACAGTGAAGAGGCCGGGCGTTTGCCCGCCTTAATTCTGGCAAGGTTTACGGGGTGATCTTTTAAAAGCTCGGCTGATTTTTCCATCAGCGCAAGATATTTTTTCCCCGCCGCGCTTTTCGGCAGATAATCTCTGATCGGTTTTCCCGTTATATCGTGCGGCGGGGTCAGATCGTCTGCTATCGTACCGTTCTTTATTACAAGACAGTGACGGTAGCTGATGCCCGCGTAAAGTTTATATTCTTCGTCGTTCAGACGTTCGGCAAGATATTTTATCAGTCCGGCGGCTTCACCGGTCGAAATTTCGCCTGCGCTGTAATCCACCATAGTCTTATCGGCAAAATTTTCTTCATCTGTCAGGGTAACCAGATTTGCCCGCGCCGTGACGTCGGTGTCTTTTAAATCTATGCCTATGCTTGCCGCTTCGAGCGGCGATCTGCCCGTATAGCACTCGGCGGGATTATAGCCCAGTACCGAGAGATTTGCCACGTCGCTGCCGGGTTTCATGCCGTCGGGCACGGTTTTGCAAAGTCCGACTTCGCCGACGCGCGCAAGCGCGTCTATCGTAGGTTTTTCCGCAAGCATAAGCGGTGTTTTATTGCCGAGAGGCGGAAACGGATAATCCGCCATTCCGTCGCCGAGAATCACTATATATTTCATAATGCGCTCCAATCTATTGGTTTTTTGCCGTTCTTCACGAGATATTCGTTGGTCTTTACAAAATGCCCGCAACCGAAAAAGCCGTTAAACGCCGAAAGCGGGCTGGGGTGCGCGCATTCGAGCACAAGATGTTTGGTTTTGTCTATGAGCGGTTTTTTGCTGCGGGCATTGCCGCCCCAAAGCAGGAACACCACGTGTTCCTTGAAATCGGATATCTTGCTGATAATACTGTCCGTAAACTGTTCCCAGCCCTTCCCTTTGTGCGAGTTGGCGGCGTGCGCGCGGACGGTAAGCACGGTGTTAAGAAGCAGCACGCCCTGCTTAGCCCATCCCGTGAGATCGCCGCTCGCCGGCGGAACAAAACCCGTTTCGTCGTGCAATTCTTTGAATATATTAACAAGCGACGGCGGTTTTTCCACCCCCGCCGGGACCGAAAAAGAAAGCCCCATCGCCTGTCCTTCGTTATGATACGGGTCCTGCCCCAAAAGCACTGCTTTTACATCGGAAAACGCCGTCAGTTTCATGCTGTTGAAAATGTCGTACATGGACGGATATACTGTGAGCGAAAAATATTCTTCCTTCAGAAATGCGCGCAGCTTTCTGTAACTTTCCGCGGCAAATTCATCCGCCAGTATCTTATCCCATTCTTCTGTAATTTTAACCATATTCATCCCCCGCGGCGCATAACATTTATTACACTGCACCGCTCTCGCAGGTGTTCGCAACATAAAAACACATCGCGCGACGGTCAGCTTGAAACATCGTTCGCCGACCGCGCCGCCTTATAAAGACCTCTCCGTTTCCATAAACCGCATCCGCATTTTCCTGTCTGCCGCAATATTTTCATAAAACGCGCAAACGCTTCGTATTAAATATTATAATACCATATATCGTTTGACAAAATCAATTTATTTTAATATACTTTATTGAAGGATCCAAAATGAATGTTTTAGATGTAATTTTCATCGGACTTGCACTGGCTATGGACGCGTGCGCGCTGACAGTGGCAAACTGCACCGCATATCGCAATATGAACGCGAAAAAAGAATGGTCAATGCCCGTTGCATTTGCAATATTTCAGGGTATAATGCCCGTCATAGGCTTTTACATAGGTTCTTTATTCATGGACTATCTCGAAAACGTCACCGGTTACATCACCGCGGCGGTATTTTTTATTCTTGCCGCAAAAATAGTTTTCGATATTGTCAATGAAAGAAAAACCTGCAGCGAAAACATGGGGAAAACTGCCGAAAGACCAAACGGAACGAACTTCACTTTCGGCATACTGATGTTGCAAGGCGTTGCCACCAGCATCGACGCGCTGGCAATCGGAGTAACTTTCTCGCAGCTTTCTTTTTCCATATTTCTGGCGGCGGGACTGATTGCGGCAATAACCTTTGTTCTCGTTTCGCTATCGCTGCTTTTCGGAAAATCGCTCGGGAGGCTTTTCGGAAAATACGCGCAGTGGGTCGGCGCCGCGGTGCTGTTCGCTCTCGCCGTAAAAACGCTGCTTGAAGCCATTATCTGAAAAAGCGTTTTTATCGCAAAAAAATCTAATGAATATCTAATGAATATATTATGCGGCGAGAGTCAATACGCCGAATTCGGTATTTTTTAGCACTGAAAGCGTATCATAAGTAATAAACCGTTTCGGTGAAATATTTGTCAGGCTCACTGCTTTCTTTGTCACAAATAAAATTTTCTTAACTGACTCACGGTTTTTTAAACCGAGAAAATAAAATTATAAAAATTTTCCTTAAAATATAACTGCAAACTTTAATATAAACTTTTTTGTAACACGCTTTCTTCCTGCCGCACCGTGCCGATTTGCAAAAAGCGCGGTATATGCCGACGAAATCGGGTTAGCGGAACATTCTTGTGTTTTTATATGTTATTAACAGAACTTTTCTGCAAACAGAAAAAAAGGCCGATGAAAACCGATAAGCTCTTTAATCTTCAGAACGCTTATCAATCGCATCCGCCTTTTAATATTTGCAAACATTGCCGCGCCGCAAAATAAGCAGCGGCGGGTTTTAATTTTTCACTTGCCGGGCGGCGGAACATTCCTCATCGTTCCGCGTTTACGCCCGCATTATCTTTCATCTGATTCCTAATACGCTGCCAGAAATTATTTGTTTTTTGCCGCAAATCTCGGAATATCACCGACACCGTTCAGAATAAGTCTCGGTCTGTAAGGAAATTTAAGGCATTCTTCTTTGGTGGTAACGCCGGAAAGCACCAGCACGGTATCAAGCCCCGATTCGATGCCGGAAACAATATCGGTATCCATTCTGTCGCCGATAATGGCGGCATCCTCCGAATGCACGTTAAGCATTTTGATACCGGTGCGCATCATGAGAGGGTTAGGTTTTCCCACATAATATGCCTGCTTGCCGGTGGCAAGTTCGATAGGCGCTATCAGCGCCCTGCATGCGGGAACAATGCCCTGCTCGGACGGTCCCGTAAGATCGCAGTTGGTGCCGATAAGTTTTGCACCCGCGTTGACGAAACGCACGGCTTTATTTATCATTTCAAGATTATACCCGTTATATTCGCCCACAACCACGTAATCGGGATTGACGTCATTATACGTTATGCCCACTTCATAAAGAGCATTCAAAAGTCCGTGGTCGCCGAGCACGAAAGCGCTGCACCCGGGCGCCTGAGCACTGAGAAAACTTGCCGTGGCAAGCGCACTCGTGTAAAAATGCGACTCCTCCACTTCAAGCCCCATGCGGGCAAGTCTCATCTGCAGTTCTTTGGGCGTGCACTGACTTGAATTGGTAAGAAAAAGAAATTTTTTATTGCCGGCTTTTAACCATTCCAAAAATTCCTTAACCCCTTCAAGCAATTTATTTCCGTGGTAAATCACGCCGTCCATATCGCATATAAAACCTTTCCTTGCAAGTAATTTTTCCAAAATATCTTCTCCTTTACAATCTCTGAAAACCGATTCTGAAATTTATCGCGGATATGCAGAATAGAATTGCCTTGCAAAAATTTATACCCTGGGTATCCGAACAAATCCGCAATTTTACCGAATCGGAACTTACGCTCGCGCGATGCTTTCGGTTTTCATAATTATTATATATTAAAGTTCGGGCGCACGCAAGTAAATTCGCGCTTCATAAATTTTAATTTGTTACCTTTACGTGTTTTTAAAGGTATTCGCTTTGTTTTCTTATTTAGGCAATATGTTGCATATTAGTATAATTACTATTATAAATATATCTCTGATTCTATATATTTTAAGTATGCGCAACTTGTTGCTTATTTAATTTAAAAACATATGGCGGGTAATTTTCTTTATACTTTCCGTAATAAATCAATTTATATAATTCTATAAAAATCTGCCGCAATGATCAGAAAGCAATTATAGCGATATTGACGCTACAATAATTTATTCTCTGACAGAAAACCATTTAAAAAATTTTCCGCAGAATTATTTTCTAAAATAAAAATATCGGCAGCCGTTTCCGAAAAAATTCAGCTTCCGAAAAAATTCAGCAAACAAAGCAATCGGCGAGAAAATCGGCTGTCTGGTTTTCCAGCGAGAATTGCAACATGACAGTAAAAACCATTAAGTATATTGCATCATGTAAGTTTGTTTTCTAAAAACCTGCTCGCGGTTGTTTACGGGTTGTTTGTTAATTGTTTGCGCGTTGTTTTTCGAATAGTTATAAAAAATAAACCGCATTTCGTATAGGTCTGATTTTGAAAAACCTGCACGATAAAATAAAAAGCGCGGCAAAAAGCCGCGCTTTTTATTTTATCAATCGGTTAACGATTATTATTTAACGATTTTGGAAACAACGCCCGAACCAACCGTTCTGCCGCCTTCGCGGATAGCGAAACGGAGACCTTCTTCCATAGCGATGGGGGTTATGAGCTTAACGTCCATTTTGACGTTATCGCCGGGCATAACCATTTCAACGCCTTCGGGAAGCTGTATGGAACCGGTAACATCGGTCGTTCTGAAATAGAACTGAGGACGATAGTTATTGAAGAAAGGTGTATGACGTCCACCTTCTTCTTTAGTAAGGATATAAACCTGTCCTTCAAACTCAGTGTGGGGTTTAACCGAACCGGGTTTCGCAATGACCTGTCCTCTTTCGATATCTTTTTTGTCGATACCGCGGAGAAGCGCACCGACGTTGTCGCCAGCCTGAGCTTCGTCAAGAAGTTTTCTGAACATTTCAAGACCGGTGATGACGGTATTTCTCGACTCCTCTTTGAGACCGACTATTTCGGCAGGATCGTTGACGTGAGCTACGCCCCTTTCAACTCTGCCCGTAGCAACCGTACCGCGGCCGCTGATGGTGAACACGTCCTCGACAGGGAGAAGGAAGGGCTTCGCATCGTCTCTTTCGGGAGTGGGTATATAATTGTCAACGGCATCCATCAACTCAAATATGCATTTGCATTCGGGAGCGTTTTTGATTTCATCGGCAGTGTGATCAGCCTGCGCATATTCGAGCGCTTTGAGCGCCGAACCCTTGATGATGGGAGTATCGTCTCCGGGGAATCCGTATTCGGAAAGAAGGTCTCTGATCTCCATTTCAACAAGTTCAAGCAGTTCGGGGTCATCAAGCTGGTCGCATTTGTTCATGAAAACGATAATATAAGGAACACCGACCTGACGAGCAAGCAGAATGTGTTCTCTGGTCTGGGGCATGGGTCCGTCGGTAGCGGCAACGACAAGAATAGCGCCGTCCATCTGAGCAGCACCGGTAATCATGTTCTTAACATAGTCTGCGTGACCGGGGCAGTCAACGTGAGCATAGTGGCGTTTAGCCGTCTGATATTCAACGTGAGCGGTATTGATTGTTATACCACGTGCCTTTTCTTCGGGAGCCTTATCGATTTCGTCATATCTCATCTTCTGCGCTTCGCCGAAAGCAGCAAGCGTCATGGTGATAGCGGCGGTCAAAGTGGTTTTACCGTGATCGACGTGCCCGATAGTACCGATATTGATGTGCGGTTTACTTCTGTCAAATTTAGCCTTTGCCATTTGAATTTCCTCCAAATTTTCTGAAATTATTATTTATTTTATAAAATTTTATTTTTTATTTTCCGAGCGTCAAACAATACTAATTGTACAATAAAAACAAAGTATTGTCAAGGGTAAATCACGCTTTTTTGCCTATTATCTTTTCGGCAACCGATTTAGGAACTTCCGCATAGTGCGAGAACTGCATAGTGTAGTTTCCGCGGCCCTGCGTTCTGCTTCTCAAGTCAGTGGCATAACCGAACATTTCGGCAAGAGGGATATTAGCATCAATTACTTTTATTCCGTTTCTGTCCTCGGTACCCTGGATTATACCGCGGCGGGCGGTAACATTGCCCATCAGATCGCCGAAATATGCGTCGGGAGTGAGAATTTCAACCTTCATTATGGGCTCTAACAACACGCTCTTTGCTTTCTGCAAACCGTCTTTGAGAGCCATGCTTCCCGCAATCTTGAATGCCATTTCCGACGAGTCGACATCGTGATAGCTTCCGTCGTAAACGGTGACTTTGAAGTCAACTACTTCATAACCCGCAAGAATACCGTTTTTCGCAGCTTCCTGAATACCTTTGTTGATAGGCTGAATAAATTCCTTGGGTATCGACCCGCCGACCGTTTCGTCGACAAACTCGTATCCCTTTCCGGGTTCCTGCGGTTCCAGACGTATCTTACAGTGTCCGTACTGACCGTGTCCGCCGGTCTGACGTTTAAATAAGCCTTCGGCCTCGACTGTCTGTCTGATGGTTTCTTTATAAGCAACCTGCGGTTTACCGACGTTAGCTTCAACCCTGAACTCACGCAGAAGCCTGTCCACTATTATTTCAAGATGCAGCTCGCCCATACCGGCGATAATAGTCTGTCCCGTTTCGGTATCGGTATAAGTTTTGAAAGTGGGATCTTCTTCGGCAAGTTTTGCAAGCGCAAAACCCATCTTTTCCTGACCTTGTTTGGTCTTGGGCTCAATCGCTACCCTGATAACGGGATCGGGGAACTCCATTTTCTCAAGAACGATGGGATGGGCTTCATCGCACAGAGTATCGCCGGTTGTGGTTTCTTTCAGTCCGACAAGAGCGCAGATTTCGCCGCTGTAAACAGCGTCGACTTCTTCCCTGTGATTGGCATGCATTCTTAAAATTCTGCCGACTCTTTCTTTCTTGCCTTTAACGCTGTTATAGACATAAGACCCTGTTTTAAGAACACCTGAATAAGCGCGGAAAAACGCAAGTTTTCCTACAAAAGGATCCGTCATTATCTTGAATGCGAGACCGCAGAAAGGCGCATCGTCCGAAGGTTCCCTGGTAATCTCGTTGCCGCTTTCGTCGACTCCCTTGACAGCCCCTATATCGAGCGGACTGGGCAAATAATCGACAACGGCATCAAGAAGATTCTGAACGCCCTTGTTTCTGTAACTCGATCCGCAGAGAACGGGCGTGACCTTCATTGCAAGCGTGGCTTTTCTAAGCCCCGATTTGATTGCCTCAACGGTAAGATCTCCCTGTTCGAAGTACTTTTCCATAAGCGCATCGTCCTGCTCTGCGGCAAGTTCTACTATCTGCGCCCTGTACTTCTCGCACTCGTCCTTCATATCGGCGGGAACATCGGTCACCTGAATTTCTTTGCCAAGATCGTCAAGGTATATGTCAG
>CAUHGY010000020.1 GCA_959605945.1 uncultured Clostridia bacterium
GGCGCCTCGGGTTGCCCCGCTGAATCTTCCATCTGTGATCAGCGCCACGCTTTCTCCGAGCCCCATGCCCATTATCGACGAAGTCGGGTTAAGCATCTCCCGCATCCCGGGACCTCCGTTTGGCCCTTCATAGCGTATAACAACAACGTCTCCGGGTTTGATCATACCGCCGTTTATGGCTTTCTGAGCATCTTCTTCACAGTCGAAAACCTTTGCCGGTCCCTGATGCACCAGCATTTTCCGATCCACCGCCGAACGTTTGACGACACTGCCGTCCGGTGCGAGATTGCCTTTCAGAACGGCTATGCCTCCGCTTTCGCTGAAAGGATTATTATATGGCCGTATGACCGATTGATCAAGATTTTCGGCATCCGAAATATTCTCTCCCACCGTTTTGCCGGTAACCGTCATGCAAGACAAATCGAGAAGGTTCTTGCGGGAAAGTTCCTTCATGACCGCGTAAACGCCCCCCGCACGGTCAAGATCTTCCATATACGTTTTGCCTGCGGGTGCAAGATGGCACAGGTTCGGCGTCCGCGAGCTGACAGCGTTCGCCGTTTCAAGATTTATATCTATACCGCATTCGTGCGCAATTGCGGGAAGGTGCAGCATGGTATTTGTAGAACACCCGAGCGCCATATCTACGGTGAGCGCGTTAATAAAAGCATTCTCTGTCATGATGTCGCGCGGGCGAATGTTTTTTTCTATAAGCGACATGACTGCCATACCCGCATGCTTCGCAAGTTTTATTCTTTCCGAATAAACCGCCGGAACCGTGCCGTTGCCTCTCAGCCCCATACCTATTGCCTCGGTAAGACAGTTCATTGAATTTGCCGTGTACATTCCTGAACAAGAACCGCATGTGGGGCAGGTTTTGTTTTCGTATTCGCAAAGCTTGCTTTCAGATATTTTACCCGCCGTGAACCTGCCTACAGCTTCCGATATGGTGGAAAAACTTGTTTTTTCGCCATCGACCGTCCCGTGCAGCATGGGACCGCCGCTGACAAAAACCGTCGGGATATTCAGTCTTGCCGCCGCCATCAGAAGGCCGGGAACGTTTTTATCGCAGTTGGGAATCATTACAAGCCCGTCAAATCCGTGAGCCATGACCATGGCTTCGGTAGAATCTGCAATAAGCTCTCTTGTGACGAGCGAATATTTCATGCCCCTGTGTCCCATGGCAATGCCGTCGCAGACGGCTATCGCCGGAAAAACCACCGGAGTACCTCCCGCCATAGCCACGCCGAGTTTTACGGCTTCGGTTATCTTGTCGAGATTTATATGACCCGGTACTATTTCGTTATATGAGTTTACAATGCCTATCAGCGGGCGGTTTATCTCTTCTTCGGTTAATCCCAACGCGTGGTAAAGCGCGCGGTGCGGCGCGTTGGCCGCGCCTTTTTTTATGCTGTCGCTGTTCATTTATCATCCTTTTACTTTTTATTTTCAAAACCCGCCCGATCATAAGCGGGCGGGTAAATATCAGTTATTTATGAGTTTGTCTTCATCGCTCCAACTGTAAAGTTTGCGAATATCTTTTCCGACCACTTCGGACGGATGCTCTGCCGCCAGCTTTCTCATGGCGTTGAAATGAACCTGACCGCCGGCGCTCGACATATCGAGCAGGAAATCCTTGGCAAATGTGCCATCCTGAATATCTTTCAGAATTTTTTTCATGGTTTTTTTGGTCTCTTCGGTGATGATTTTAGGTCCCGTGATATAGTCGCCGTATTCTGCGGTGTTGGAAATGGAATATCTCATCCCGGCAAACCCGCTCTGATATATCAGGTCTACAATAAGTTTCATTTCGTGAATACATTCGAAATACGCGTTTCTCGGATCGTATCCCGCTTCCACAAGCGTCTCAAATCCGGCCTGCATAAGAGCGCATACACCGCCGCAAAGCACCGCCTGCTCACCGAAAAGGTCTGTCTCCGTTTCCGTGCGGAAAGTGGTTTCAAGCACGCCGGCGCGCGCGCCGCCTATTCCGAGTGCGTACGCCAGACCGATGTCCCATGCGTCTCCCGTCGCATCCTGTTCGACGGCGATAAGACACGGCACTCCTTTACCGGCAAGATATTCGCTTCTGACGGTGTGTCCGGGACCTTTCGGCGCTATCATTATCACGTTGACGTCTGACGGCGGTTTTATGCAGCCGAAATGTATATTGAACCCGTGCGCAAAAGCAAGCGTCTTGCCTTCGGTAAGATTGGGTTCGATGCTCTCTTTATATAAAGCCGCCTGTTTTTCGTCATTGATGAGGATCATAATAACGTCCGCCGCTTTTGCAGCCTGTGCGGCTGTCATGACCGTCATGCCCTGTTTTTCGGCTTTTTCCCAGCTTTTGCTGCCTTCATAAAGGCCTACAACGACATTTACGCCGCTGTCTTTCAAGTTGAGCGCATGAGCATGCCCCTGCGAACCGTAACCGATTACGGCAACGGTCTTTCCTGAAAGTTTACTTAAATCGCAATCCTGCTGATAAAATATTCTTGCCATATCCAATCTCCTTAAACTGATATCTGTCGTTATATTTTAAGTTTCGCTTTTTCTAATTGTAGCCGCACCGCGTTCCAACGAAACAATGCCTGTCCGACATATTTCGAGAATATGATAATCACGCATAAGATTAATAAAATCATCTATCCGCCTTGCATCGGCTGTCAGCTGAAACATTATCGCGTCGCGCGAATAGTCAACGGTTTTTGCCTCAAACGCTTTTGCGGCGGCAAGAATTTCATCGCGGTCGGCGCTTTCGTTTTTGACCTTTATAAGCAAAAGCTCCACGCTGAACGAATCCTCTTTTTTAAGTTCTCTTATCGAACACACATCCGGAAGTTTATAAAGTTGATTGACAAGCTGCTGCTTATTGACTTCGTCGCCGTCAAACTGCACGGTAATTCGCGAAAAGTCGTTGGATTCGGTTTCACTGACAGTAAGCGCATTTATGTTGAACTGCCTGCGGCGGAACATACTGGTAACCCTGTTAAGAACACCGAATTGGTTTCTGACAAGCACTGCCAAAGTATATCTTTCCATATCACTCACCCGTCCTGACAATTATGTCGTCCATCGATCCGCCGGGCGGCAGCATGGGGAGGACAAATTCATCCTTATCCACCGCGCAGTCTATCAAATACGGCCCTCTCGATTTAAATGCTCTCCCGAGCGCCGCGGAAAGCTCGTCCGGTGTTGTTGCTCTTTCTCCCGCCGCGCCGAAAGCTGCGGCAACTTTTACAAAATCGGTTTTCCTCTCAAGCACGGTATTGGAATATCTTTTGTCAAAGAAAAGCGTCTGCCACTGCCGCACCATTCCGAGAACGCCGTTGTTCATTATAAGTATAACGAGCGGCACATCATAAGTCACGGCCGTGGCAAGCTCGTTCATGCACATTCCGAAACTGCCGTCGCCGGTAATCAGCACCGTGCGCTTTCCCGTACCGAAAGCCGCGCCTATAGCCGCCCCCATGCCGAACCCCATCGTTCCGAGTCCGCCGCTTGAAATAAATTTCCTCGGTTTGCCGAAAGCAAGATACTGCGCCGCCCACATCTGATGCTGACCTACGTCGGTGGCGACGGGGGTGTCGGCATCTTTGAATCTATTGACTGCAGACATGATGTTTTTAGGCGTAAATCCGCTGCGGTTATCTGAATATTCTTCTTCCTGTTCTTTTAGTCGCGTAACGCATCCCCGCCACTCGGAACGGACTGTTTTTCTGAGTTTGGGTATCAAACGGACAAGCGTGTCTTTCACATCGGCACGGATACCGCAATCGGCTCCGACGGTCTTGTTAAGTTCCGAACCGTCCACATCTATATGAACCACTTTCTTGGCGCGGGCGGCAAACTTGGAACGATCGCCGGTCACCCTGTCGTTGAACCTGACTCCGAGAGCTATGACGCAGTCCGCATGATGCATCGCCATGGACGAAGCGTAATGCCCGTGCATACCCTGCATTCCGAGAAAACGCGGATTATCCGTAGGAATGCCCGATATACCCATCATCGAACAGCCTATCGGCGCGTCGATTTTATCCGCCAGCTCCAAAAGCTGTTCTTCGGCTCCCGAAGAGATCAATCCGCCGCCAAAATAAATGTACGGCCTTTCTGAAGCGTTTATAATTTCAGCCGCACGGATTATGCGCTCTTCTTTTGCTTTTTGTCTTTCTCCCGTAACTGGCTGACAGGGCGAATATTCGCATAAAGCCGTCTGCACGTCCTTAGGGACGTCGACAAGCACGGGTCCGGGACGGCCCGATGCGGCGAGAGCAAATGCTTCGCGCAGAGTATCTGCAAGTTTTTTTACGTCTGAAACAAAATAATTATGCTTTGTTATAGGCAAAGTTATGCCCGTAATATCTATTTCCTGAAAACTGTCGTAACCTATCTGGGTGGTGGGGACGTTTCCTGTAATCGCCACAACGGGAACCGAGTCGAGAAAAGCCGTAGCAATACCGGTGACAAGATTGGTAGCCCCGGGGCCCGAAGTAGAAATAACAACGCCGGTCCTGCCTGTGGCACGGGCATAACCGTCGGCGGCGTGCGCCGCTCCCTGCTCATGTGCAGTCAGCACATGCTTGATCTCTCCGCTGTATTTATACAGAGAGTCGTAAACATTGATAATTTGTCCTCCGGGATAACCGAAAACCGTGTCTACCCCCTGCTCGATGAGAACTTTAATAATTATATCCGCACCAGACAGTTGCATTTTTCACCGCCCATCAGTTCTTTCAGTAAAACAAAATCCGTCTCTGTTTATAACGAGACGGAAAAATACGCTGCCGCCGCATTCGCGTTACATTTGCGAAACACCGGCTGTCAGCACATGTAAAATGCATGCAACACGACGCACCGTCTCCGTCTGCATATATCTATTGCAGATTTTAACACAAAAGCGGTCATCCTGTCAATTATTTTTTAAGATTAGCGCCATCCGCCCACGCACTGCATATTTATTACAGTCCCAGGACGTCTTTTAAAACATTTATCCATGCTTCCGCCCTGAAATTGGGGTTAGCAGAGCTTGTAGACTGCATATAACGGACGGGAAGGCCGCAATCTGGGTAAATTTCATTAAAAACAGAATATGCTTTTTTGCCGTTACAGATGATAAGCCTCAAAGACGGGGCGCCGAGAATAACGCTTTTGACGTCAGCGGGAACGCCCGTTTTCTCCGTGATATCGAAATCGCTGCTGCCTTCAATGCTGCTACGTTCTATCACGTCCCAGAGCGCTATGCGGTTTTCAAGCACGAACATTTTGCGCTCATCGGCACTTTCGGGAACATCTTTACCCAACGCCGCACCCAGTGTTTTCCAAAACCTGTTCTGCGGATTTCCGTAATAAAACCCCGTCCGGCGCGATTTTACGCTCGGAAAACTGCCGAGAACCAGAACCAAGCTGTTTTCATCTATTACCGGCAGAAAGCCTTGCTTCCATATGCCCTCACCGCTTTTTCCTTGCATATTCAGGCAGCGTTCCATTCGGGCGGCGTATTACGGTTTTTCTTAAACCACTCGGTGTCTTTAAGCAAGGTATTGTTGTTGGAACAATTGACGGTAACGCTCTGCGTCTCGGAGGCGACGACAATATTTCCGTTCATCAGTTTGTATTCCCCGTCGTCTACGTACTTATCCTTTTCCGAACTGAAAACAACGTCCATCATTGTAGTTACGTAGACTTTATCCGTATATTTCGATACTCTGTCTATAAACTCCTGCGTCGGAAAAGTGTTAGGCAGATTCTGAGTATACTCCACGCTGCCTGCGCAGCAGCACACACAAACTATTTTGGGTTGAATTACGCTTAAAAGACAGTCGTTAGACGAAGTTTTGGAACCGTGATGTCCGGCCTTGAAAAGTTCCACTTTGGGAAGTTCGTTGTACTGAACGAGATACTCCTCGCCCTTCTTTTCAAGATCGCCCGTAAACAGAAAATATCTTTCCCCGTGAGAAAAAAGCAGACATACCGAATAATTGTTTTCATCCGCGCTTTCGTGTTCGTAAAAATAGTTATAGAGCACGCTCATGGAGATATCGTCGCCGAGATCGTACGTACGTCTGGCGCCGTCAGTCTCGTTATAACACTGCAGGGCATTGTAGTGCACGGCACCGTCGTTTTCGACTTCATCGTCGCGCTTTTCCACATAATTTTTATAAACGGTCGTATCTTTGTTGGTCAGCGGAAAATCTATAATTGTTTCGCATTTATACAGATCGAACACGCTGTCGTAGGTTTTGTTGCCCGCAAACGCGGCTATATGATCCTGATCGGCATGCGTGGCGATCACATATTCAAGCACGCCGTCCGTGCAATAAACGTCGACGTAAGATTGTATTGCGTCTATGCTGTTTGCTCTGCTGCCCGCATCGATAAGAATATCGTTGTCACCGGCTTTTATGTAAATGCAATCGCCGGTATTTCCGTTGCCCAGTTCCAAAAAGTGAAAAGACAGGTCTCCCGAAGCGACTACGGGCGTTTCCCTGTCGTATCTGCCGTAAACATCAAATCCGGCTTTATCGAAAAACGCTTCGATTTTAATTCTGAAATCTCTGTACCAGATTTTATCCTGACAAGTAAAATAGATGACGGTACATACCACTGCAAACACCAGAAACAGAACGAAAATTGCCGCTAAAACCTTGCGCTTAAGTCTGGTTTTGGATCTTCTTCTTGCCATAATTTTTCCTTATAAATCAAAGTAAATTTTTTCTTAAATCCGCTTCGCCGAACGGAGAAAGATATTTTAAGGGGATGTCGAAAACGGTGACCGCGCCCGTCTTTTTCTCTTTTGCAAGTCTCGCAACGGCCCTTCCGTAAGCAACGAGAACGCTGCCGGTAAATTCGGGGTTGGAATCGAGCTTTATGGAAAGTTCCAGCAAATGCGCGTTTTCTTCAGAAGTGTTTCCCGACCGCATAACGAATCCGCCGTGCGCAAGTTTTTGCTGCATTTTCCCTACTTCTTCGGCACTGACGAAATTTACAACGGTATCATAATCGGCAAAATAGTTAGGCATCTCCTTTATTTCTTTTTCTATAGCCGCCTTATCCGCACCGTCAGCCACGGCAACGTAACATTCGCGAAGGTGTTTTTCCCGCGTTGACAATTCGGGGTTTTTCCCGCTTCTTACCGCAGAAAGCGCGCTCTCTTTCGGCACGGTATATTGTATGGCATTTACAACGCCTTTGATGCGTCTCAGCGCATCGCTGTGCCCCTGAGATACGCCGCGGCCCCAAAAAGTATAATCCTTGCCGTCCGGCAGAACGGCGCCGAAAAGCATTCTGGCAACCGAAAAAAGGCCCGGATCCCACCCGATGCTTATAGCCGCCAGCGTGCCATGTTCTTTTGCCACTTTGTCAAGCTTGTCGAAATATTCGGGTATTTTTGCATGCGTGTCAAAAGAATCTACGGTGTTGAAATGTTTAAGATATCCGGCGGTCGTCAAGGGAAGGTCGGTCGCGCTGCCGCCGCAAAGCAGCAACACGTCTATTTTCCCTATAAATTTATCCAGCTCGGCAACGGAATAGACATTTACATTCGTTACCGGGCTTACGGTTTCGACGGGACGGCGGGTAAAAACCCCTACGCATTCCATATCTTCAGCCTTATCGAGCGCTATACAAACGCCTCTGCCCAGATTGCCGTAACCGACGACTCCTGCTTTTATCATTTTAACGTCTCCTTGGATTTAATTTATAGATATATTTTACTACACCGATAAAATTAAATAAAGCGTTTTTGCCAAAAATTTTTTTATACTATCCATTACTTTTGTTTAAGCAAAATATTTTTCGGGTAAATTGCGCCGTTTTTTGTCAAAATAGCCTAAAATAATTTACAGAATTTATTGTATAATCAATACAAAAAGACATACGGAGCTAATAATGAAAACAAAACCGAGAGGCATTGATTACGTTGCCGTTTTTAAATACTTTGCGCTTTTCGCCTTTTTCCTTATTTTTTCCAAGCTGGAAAATGAAATTTCCGTCTATTCGGTTGCGGTTTATGCGGTCGCGATGTCGTTCGGAGCAAATCCTTTGATCACTCCGGTGATGTTTTTGGGAACGTTTCTTGTTTTCGGGCAGACGGGACTGCTTGCGGCGGCGGCTCTTCCTGCAGGATTTTTAGTATTGACTTCTCTGATATACAAAAAAACCGGAACTCGACAGGGTTTGGAAGTATGCGCTTACGTTGCCGCATCCCTGTTGCTTTACATATTTTTGGGCAACACAGAAACGGAAGTGCCTTTTGAAAAAAGACTTTTATCATCGCTTCTGACGGTCGGACTCACCTTTATATGCTATGTTTCGGCAAACGCCGTTGTAAATAAAGGACTTAAATTCAAATTCGGGTATGAAGAGTTTGCCACCACCGCGGTAGCCGCAGCGGTAACAGGCCTCGGCGTATGCAATCTGATTATCCCCGAAGCATGGAAACTGATCTCAGTTTTCATAATTCTTATGAGCGCTTTCGTTTTCAGAACGGGCATCTGTCTGATAGTTTCAACCGTTCTCGGAGCAGGGCTTGCCGTATATTACGGAAATGTGGCGTATATATCGGTATTTATGGTCTGGGGCGTAGCTGCCGAAAGCCTTATGCCCCTGTCAAGATATTTTTCCGCCCTTGCGCTTGTTGTTTCAGACTATCTGATACAGGTGATTTTCGGATTATATACTTCATATTTTTCTTTTCAACTGCCGTTCATACTTTCAGGCGCCGTCGTATTCTGCCTTATTCCCGCAAAACCGCTGAACATTTTAAAAGAAAAGCTCTATACCTTCCGCGAACGTCAGCTCGTGAGACAATCCATAAACAGAAACCGCCTTATGTTATCAAACAGACTTTACGAACTTTCAGGCGTATTCACCGAAATGGCCAATGCTTTCACACAGTTCAAAAAGAACAAGATGACTGACGAAACGGCTAAAAATACCATCCGAATGCAAATTTTTTCAACCGTATGCGAAAATTGCCCCGACGCCGAAAAATGCGCGGGATATAAAAGAAAGAAAAACGATGATTTCAAAAAACTGATCGATATAGGTTTCGCTAAAGGCAAACTTTCGCTAATAGACCTTCCCAAAGACATGTGCGAAAACTGTCTGCATCCCAACAACGTGCTTTTCGCGGCGAATAAACTGCTTGCCGATTATCGAACGTATATTCTCGACGATCTGAACGTTTCGAACGGCAGAGAACTTATCGCTGCCGAAGCGCGCGGAATATCGGAAGTTCTCAAAGGTCTTGCGCTTGAATCGGGAACAACGCTGAAATATCAGAGCAGACTCGAACGTCTGCTTTCGGAAAACTTGTTTAAAAGCGGTTTTCGGATAAGCGAACTTCTTATTTACGGAGAAGATGAATATGTATCCGTAAGTCTGATAATCACTATGAAAGAATTTTCCGTTCATGAAGTGCTGTCCGTAATCTCGAAAACGCTCGGAAAAGACATGACTCTCACTGAAAAAGCAGACCTGAGCGACGAAAAATGCTATCTTTCGTTCAGACGGGCGGCGCCGTTCGACGCAGTATTCGGGATTGCCTGCGCGACAAAATACAATTCCGAAAAAAGCGGCGATACGCACGCCGTGACAAGGCTTTCCGACGATAAATTTCTTATAGCCCTCTCCGACGGCATGGGCAGCGGCAGCGAAGCAGAGGCCGTCTCGTCCGCGTCGCTGTCCTTAATCGAAAGTTTTTATAAAGCAGGCCTTTCAAGCAATCTCATACTGGGTACGGTAAACAAATTGCTTGCCATCAATACCGAGGACAGTTTTACGGCCCTTGACGTTTCGATAGTAGATCTCAAAAACTGCACGGCAGATTTCATTAAATACGGTTCCCCGTTCGGCTTTATAATCGGTGACCAGGGCATAAAAATCGTAGAAGGCAACACGCTTCCGCTTGGCATACTTGACGAACTTAAACCGTCGGTCTGCCACAGCGCACTTTCCGAGGGCGACATGCTGCTTCTGATGTCGGACGGTATTTCAGACGCTTTCGGCTCGTCAGGCGACGTAATAGAATTTTTACGCACCGTTCCCGCAAAAAACCCGCAGACGCTTGCTCAGGACGTACTTGACCGGGCAGTAAAACTCAACAACGGACTGCATAAAGACGATATGACGGCGCTTGCCGTCAGAGTTTATAAAAGAAGCGCGGCTGTATGAGCGCGCTTCTTTCCTTTGACGGATTTTAAATATTTCCGATTTTTTGCATAATTATTTTCTGTAATAAAAAGATCACAGTATAATTCCGTTTTTTATTCAAATACTCCGACAGAGGTTTATCTGCCGATTACTGAAACCGCATGATTACCCGAAAAATTTAATTTAAAATATTAATTCTCATGACGGCGGCCGGCTGTTTCTTTCCCAGAAAACACCGTTTCTGTATCCCTGAATTTCTTTGTCGGTTTCGGCATCGGCAAGTCGTTTTTCCGCCCAGCCGCAATATAGAGGATTGCTTTCTATATTTATAAAATTCCGTCCGAGTTTTTTTGCCACAACCCCCGTAGTGCCGCTGCCCGCAAACGGGTCGAGAACCAGATCGCCTGTCTCGGAACTCGCCAGAATGAGTTTTGCAATCAGTTTTTCCGGCTTTTGCGTGGGATGAGCTGTATTTTCCGCCATAGACCAATAAGGCACAGAAATGTCATCCCAGAAATTCGACGGACACGTATTGCGGAAATTTCCCCCTTCGGTTTCCTCCCAATCTTTGGGATGACCGTTTTCCTTGTACGGTGCCATGACTTTTTTCCTTATCTTGACCGCATCGAGATTAAAAGTATATTCCTCCCCGACGGTGGCGAAATAGATATCCTCCATGGAATTTTTCCAGTTATGTTTTGCGCCTCTTCCTTTTTCTCTCTGCCATGTAATGCGGTTGCGAAGCACAAAGTGTTCTGCCAGAAGCCCGCCTATAACAAAGGAACTTCTCCAATCACAGCACACGTAAAGACTTGCAGTATCTTTCAGTATGGGTTTTACCGCGGCAATCCATTTAAGAGTATATTCGGCATAAGACGAATCGTCCATCTTTCTGAAATTTTTACCGTGAAAACTTTTATCGATATTGTACGGCGGATCAACGATGAGAAGATCTATACACTTTTTCGGAAGTTTATTAAGCGCCGCATAACTGTCGCCGAGAACTATCTTATTTATCGGCAGACCTGAAATATCCTCAGCAGGCACGCATTTTTTTAAAAATTCACCTGCCTGCTCCAGGGGAAAATCTATTGTTTTGTTTCTGTAAGATTTCATTTCTATTTACGGTAAAGTTTGACCCACACGTCCACTTTTCGCAAAAAGTCTTCGTTATTTTTTGTCTTTTTTAACATTTCCAGCAGACTGTCCGTAGCGTCGTCTCTCTCAGAGAGAATACTGCGAAGTTTGCTGACGGCATCAAGTTCCCTCTCGGTAAGAAGAAGTTCTTCTTTTCTGGTGCCCGATTTATAAAGATCTATGGCAGGGAAAATGCGTTTTTCGCTGAGTTCGCGCGAGAGATGTATTTCCATGTTGCCCGTGCCTTTAAATTCTTCGTAGATGACTTCGTCAAGACGGCTGTCAGTGTCGATAAGAGCAGTGGAAAGAATAGTAAGGCTGCCCCCGTTTTCTATGTTGCGCGCTGCGCCGAAAAAGCGCTTGGGATCGTGCAGCGCCGCGGGATTGAGTCCGCCGGAAAGAATCTTTCCCGTCGATTCTACGGTGTTGTTATAAGCCCTTGCCAGTCTCGTTATGGAATCCATAAGAATAACGACGTTTTTGCCTATTTCCACAAGCCTTTTTGCTCTGTTGACCACAATTTCTGCCGCGCGCGTGTGATGAGCGGGACTTTCGTCAAACGTAGAATATACAACTTCTCCGGATATGCTGCGCTTGATGTCGGTAACTTCTTCGGGACGTTCGTCTATAAGAAGAACGATCAACTTCACGTCGGGATAATTGTGTTCGATAGACTGCGCTATTTTTTTCATAAGCGTGGTTTTTCCCGTTTTCGGCGGAGCCACTATCAGACCTCTCTGCCCCATACCTATCGGAGCAAAAAGGTCTATACAGCGTATGGCTATGTCGTTGGCGGAATCCGGCGTTTCGAGACGGAAGCGTTCCGTCGGATAATACGGAACAAGTTCGTCAAAATTCATTCTCTTTCTGAAAAGAGCAGGATCCAGACCGTTTATCTCTACCACTTCCTGCAACGGAGCTGCGTCGTTATCTCTCGTGCGCTTGGCCGTAGCTTTGACCATATCGCCCATACGCAGATTATATTTTCTTACGTTCTGGATGGAAACATAAACATCTTCGCCGGGTGTATTTTCATATTTGTTTTTGCGGATAAAACCATAGCCGCCGTCGTGCTGCTCAAAAAGCCCTTCCATAGTGTAGATTTCAGAAGCCTGGTCTTTTTCCGAATCTTCAAACACCGCGTCGCCGGAGTTTTGCGCCGGAAGATATTCGCGCTTGAACTTTAAGTCATCCTGGCGTTCCGAATAAGGCTTACGGACATATGGCTTGCGGGAAAAGTCCGTGCGATAGCGGCCGTTTTCTTTTTTGGCATCCGCGCCGTCGGAAGGTTCGTCTCCGGAATTATTATTTCCGACGCTTTTTTCAGTCTGTTCCTCTTCCGACGTATCGTCGTCTATGATATACTCCGAAATATCAATTTTGATTTTTATAGGAGCTCCGCGCGAATTATGCGGCTGAGGCTCGACCAATCCCTGCTGAATCGCTATGATCTCTTTTGCAAGATCTTCTTTTCTCATCGCCGCAGGTGCTTTGACGCCTATAACGCGGCCGATCTCTCTGACAACGGATAAATGAAGCTTTAAAAGCGTTTCCAATGTAAAATCGATAAATTTCAAAATTCTATACCTCTGCTTTTATGTATTTTTTACGGCATTACCGTTTTCTTACTCTCTTTTTGATACTTTCCGCCGCGCACATGCCTGAAACAAACGCAAACGTCAGGTTATACCCGCCACAATCTCCGTCTACGTTAAGTATTTCGCCTGCGGCGTAAAGTCCTTTTTGAAGTTTACTTTCAAACGTATATGCGTCGAATGCGTCGGTTATGATCCCGCCCTTGGTGACCTGAGCACTTTCAAAACCCAAAGTACCCGTCACTTTAAGCGTGAAATTTTTCAGAGCAGCGGCTATATTTTCGGGAGTTTTTTCGCGCAAATTTTTTATGACCGCTTCTCCCGTCTTTTTTCCGACAATCCCGCAAAGAATCATCTCTCCTTTCATAAACGGAGCATTTATAAACCTGTCTTTTATGAGCACGGCAAGGCGTTTTTCATCTAATGCGGGAATAAAGCTTATTTTAAGGGCCGGATCCGAAGCGACTGCAAAATGTCCCGAAACCTGGAACGCAGCGTTGCCAGAAACGCCGTAATCTGTAAAAAGCACTTCTCCTTCGGCGGTTTTCAGCTGCCTTTCGCCGTCAAATGCAGTTAAAACGGCATTTTCTTTTATTCCTTTTAGCCCGCGTATTTTTTCTCGCTCGGTCTTTATCTGAACCAACGAAGGATAAATATCGGTACGTTTATGTCCGAAACTTTCCAAAAGCCCGTAAGAGGTATCTTTTCCGCTTATTCCGGCTGCGCCGCCCGCTGCGACAACAACGTTTTCGGAAAGTATTTCGTCTTGCCCGCATTGAATGTAAAAAACGCCGTGCCTGTTAGTAATTTTATCGGCTTTAACGCCTGTGAAAAATTTCGCTTTCCCTTCAAGAAAAGCTCTGAATGCGTCTACCACGGCATTGGCTCTTTTCGAAAGCGGATAGACTCTGCCGTATGATTCCGAACATAGAGGCAGCCCCAATGAGCGGAAAAATTTTTTGACAGCGCCGTGCCCGCATTTCTCTAAAAAAATTTTTATAAACTCCGCGTCTCCGTAATAGTTTTCTGCGGCAATGTTTTCGTTGGTGACGTTGCCCTGTCCGTTCCCGGTCATCAAAAGTTTTTTGCCGACGCGGTCGTTTTTTTCAATCACGGCCACATCCCCGGGTAAAAGCGGCGAAGCATTGCCGTCATCCGAGCGAAGGAACAGCTTTACTGCACAGGCAAGCCCCGCAGCTCCGCCCCCTATGACGGCGGCTTTATAAATTTTACTCATTTTTATGCTCCTTCCCTCTTTTACTTGACTTATTCTGTTATTTCTATTAAACTAAATTAATGTTAAAGGAACTTTTCTTATGAATTTTTGGAATTATCTTTCGCAAAATCTGACTTATCTTTTTATAGTGCTCGGCGCGCTGGTTATCGCTGTCGGAGCATGTTTTCTCGTTAAACCCGCCGGCAGGCTTTTGGATAAACTGCTTTCGGTATTTGCTGAAAAAAAGAATAATAAGAAAAATTGTGATGATAACTGCCGCGGCGACGGCGATATCAAGGATAGCGAAAAAACTGAAAACAACGGAATCGCGGATCATGGCGATCGCCGCGACGGCGACGGCAATTCTCCGCAATAAAGAAGATTTTCAAGGTCGGGCTGCCGATCTTTTTTAATTTATAAACTTTAAAAGATCGGCGGGTTTTTCGGCAAAAATTTCCGCACCCGCAGCGGAAAGTTCTTCGCGGGTCCTGTAGCCCCAAAGCACGGCTATTCCGCATATGCCCGCGTTTATTCCCGTAAGCACGTCGGTTTCGCCGTCACCGACGAAAAACGCGTTTGAAGGCGGCACCTCTAAAACTTTCAGAATATTCAAAGCCGCAGTTTTATCCGGCTTGCATCTGACCGCTTTGCTCTGACCGACAACGGCGTCGAAATCAAAACTCTTTAAGTATTTTTCATATACCCTGTCAGTGGTTGCCTGCGGCTTGTTGGTAAGAATAGCAAGTTTATATTCCCGCTTTTTAAGCGTTTCCAAAACATCTCCTATACCTTTGAAAAGCCCCGTTTTTACGCTTGCCGAATTTGTATAAATTTCGTTATAATAAGCAAGATATTCGTCAAGTTCGTTTTCCGGCACTTTTCTCTTCAGACATCTTCTCACCAATTCCCTTGCCCCGTTGCCGATATAGCTCATTATTTCACGTTCGCAGAGAGTGTCGAAACCGAAACGGGCAAGCATTTTGTTCACGTTGTCCGAAATATCGCCGAGAGTATCGAGAAGCGTTCCGTCAAGGTCAAAAATAACGGCTCTGTTCATATTTCACCTACATCTGTTCGACGGTATCTATGCCGAGCAGCGTCAAAGCGTTTGTAAGCGTTATTTTGACCGCTTTGACTATTGCCAGACGGAAAGAACGCACTTTTTCGTCATCAACGGCTATTTTACAGGCAATATAAAACTTATTGAACGCCGCGGCTAAATCGAGAGCATATCTGGTGATAAAGGACGGTTCGTATTTTTCCGCGGCGGCTCTGACGACTCCGCCGAACTTGCCGAGTTCGCTGACGACCGCGTATTCCTCCGCGTTCATGCCGTCTGCGCAAAAATCGGAAAACCCGCCGCATTTTTTCAAAACGCTGTTACATCTTGCAACGGTATACTGCACGTACGGGCAGGTTTCGCCTTCGAAACTGAGCACCCTGTCGTAACTGAATACTATGTCTTTTATTTTATTGTTGCAAAGCGCTCCGAAAATGACTGCGCCCGTTCCCACCGCTCGCGCCGTTGCTGCTTTGTCCGGGATATCGGGGTTTTTCTCTTCTATAACGCGATATGCCTTTTCAATGGTTTTATCGATGACGTCTTCCAGCAATACCACCTTCCCGCGGCGGGTGCTCATGGCGCCGTCCTCGAGAGAAACCATTCCGTATGCTACGTGCACCATATCTTTTGCCCAATCTTTTCCCATAAGTTCGAGCACCTTGAAAATCTGCTTGAAATGCAGATTCTGCTGATATGCAACCACATACAGACATTTATCGAAATCATAAGTTTTCTTTCTGTAAATTGCGGCAGCTATGTCGCGCGTGGCGTAAAGGGTGGATCCGTCGGATTTAAGTATGAGACAAGGCGGCATACCGTATTCGGTAAGATCTACGACCGACGCTCCGTCCGATATTTTTAAAAGCCCTTTTTCTTTAAGTTCTTCGACGACGGGAGCCATTTTGTCGTTATAAAAACTTTCGCCCGCATAAGAATCGAAACTTACGTTCAAAAGCTTGTAAATTTTTTCTACTTCTTCAAGCGTTATGGTTTTGAACAGTTCGAAAAGCCGGTTGCTTTCACCGTCGCCGTCCTCTATCAGCTTAAAATACCGCCTCGCTTCATCGTCGAGAGAGGGATCGAGAGCAGCTTCGTCGTGAAATTTCACGTATATTCTCGAAAGCTCTTTGAGCCTGTCTCTTTTAACGGCTTCTTCGCTGCTCCATTTTTTAAAAGCCACTATAAGTTTGCCGAACTGCGTGCCGTAATCTCCCAGATGATTTATTCCGACAACTTTGTAGCCCAGAAATCTGTATATTTTACAGAGAGCGCTGCCGATAACCGTCGTGCTGAGATGCCCTATATGAAAGGGTTTGGCGATGTTTATAGACGAATAATCTATACACACGGTTTTTCCCGAACCTGTATTGTCCGAACCGTAAGCCGCGCCTTTTTCTAAAATTTCTTTGAGAAGATCTTCGGCATAACCCGCTCGGTTTACCTTAAAATTAAGGTAACCGTTTACTGCCGAGCACCCGCTTATAACGTCGTCCGCGGTAAAATTTTCAGAGAGTTTTTCAGCGATTGCCGCAGGCGGACGGCGCATTATTTTACTCAATTTAAAACACGGCAAAGCATAATCACCCATTTCCGTGTTCGGAGGAATTTCGATAAGGTCGGCAATCTCCTTTTCCGTCAGTCCGTCGATTTTAAGTTTTCCGGCAATATAATATCTGTAATCCATCGAATTATCTCCACTGTATTATATAATAACACATAATTTATCAAAAAAGCAACCTAAAAACTTGAAATTTCCGTTAAATTGATTTATAATTGAATGAACAACTGATTTTTGGAGAAAAAATATGAAATTAGGTGTTGTCGGACTTCCCAACGTCGGCAAGTCAACTCTGTTCAATGCAATAACACATGCCGGTGCCGAATGCGCAAACTATCCCTTCTGCACCATAGAGCCGAACGTAGGCGTAGTCGCCGTGCCCGACCCGCGGCTTGAAGTGCTCGGCAAACTTTACAACACGAAAAAAATCACTCCCGCCGTCATCGAATTCGTGGACATTGCAGGCCTTGTCAAGGGCGCGAGCAAAGGCGAAGGGCTGGGAAATAAATTTCTTGCCAACATTCGCGAAACGGACGCCATCGTGCATGTGGTAAGGTGCTTTGCCGACGAAAACGTTACGCACGTAGACAACACCGTTGACCCGCTAAGGGATATAGAAACCATCAATTTGGAACTTATTTTCGCCGATATGGAATCGGTGAAAAAACGCCTGGACAAAGCGGTTAACATGACCAAAACGGGCGAGAAAAAATATAAAATCGAAGCGGAATTTTTAAACAGGCTTTATAATCACCTTTCCGAATTCCGCCCCGCGCGCACTCTCAGCGTTTCCGACGAAGAAAAGGAAATTTTAAAAGACCTTTTCTTAATCACGGCGAAACCCGTTATTTACACCGCCAATATCAGCGAAAAAGATATGGGCAAAGACGAAAACAGCCTGCCTTTGGTTAAAAAAGTTATCGATTTCGCCGACTCCGAACACGCCGAACACATGGTCATCTGCGCGAAAACCGAAGAAGAACTCTCTATGCTCTCCCCCGAAGAGCAGAAAATGTTTTTAAACGAACTCGGCGTCGAAGAAAGCGGGCTCGACAGGCTTGTAAAAACTTCTTACCGTCTTTTGGGTTTGATAAGTTACTTGACGGCCGGAGAAAAAGAAGTGCGCGCCTGGACGATTGAAAACGGCACCAAAGCGCCGCAGGCTGCCGGCAAAATACACAGCGATTTCGAAAAAGGTTTTATCCGCGCCGAAATCGTAGATTACGACGTGTTGGTTGAACTCGGAAGTTTCAACGCCGCGAAGGAAAAAGGCAAAGTCCGCTCGGAAGGAAAAGATTACGTCATCAAAGACGGCGACGTGGTCCTTTTCAGGTTCAACGTTTAATAGCGTTTTTCCGACTTTGATTATTTTATATCGCTTGTACCGCTTGAAAATTGCCGCTTTTATTGCGGAAAAACTAAGAATATTTTGAATATTTTTCCGGCGCGGGGCACTATGCCCCGCGCCGAATTATTTAATACGCAATAAACGCTTATAAATTTAAAATTATTTTTTTCTATTTAAACCGCAACTCCCGTTTTTCGCTTATATAAGCCGTAAGTTTTACGTTACGGCTTTATGAATGCTTTATGTAAATCCGCGGCTTTTTTGCTATAAAAAACATAAAAAGCGGCGCTTATTTTCAGACGCGGAACGGAGAAAAATTTTTTCGGGTTACAGCCCCGCGATATTTAAACGAAAATCAAAGGCAGCTCGCGTAAATTCTCTCTATATCGTCGGCGGAAAGTTTCACGAACACGTCGGGCGCAAGCGCTTTCGCCGCTTTTTCGGACATCTCTTTGAAATGCTCTTCCCCTATGCCGAGTTCGGTGAAGTTTTCGGCAAGGCCCAGGGTGCCGAAGAAAAATTCTTCCAGCGCTTTAATCGCTCTCGCGGCGACTTCCGCGCTGTCGAGCGCGGGATCAATACCGAACACGTTCACGCCGAAATTATAATATTTTTCCGCGTTCTTTTCGTTAAAGCAGTATCTCAGCCACCTCGGCGTAAGCACGGCAAGGCCCAGCCCGTGAGTTACGTCGTAATAAGCGGAGAGCTGATGTTCAAGCGGATGGCAGGACCACGCTTTTTTCTTTCCGCCCATAATAAAGCCGTTTATCGCCCAACTCGACGCCCACATGAGATTTGCCCGCGCCTGATAGTTTTCGGGTTCTCTCATAGCGACGGGAGCGTAAGTTATCACCGCTTTCATAAGCCCTTCCATCACCCTGTCGAGCATATAAAAATCTTCCTGCGACGAAAAATAGGTTTCCATGATATGGCTCAATATGTCCGCGCTGCCCGAAGCCGTCTGAAAACGGGGAACGGTAAACGTAAGCGAAGGGTCTAAAAACGACGCGACGGGATACAGCTGCTTCGCGGTCAGGCCCACTTTATCAAAAGTATCGGGATTGGATATCACGGCCGTGGGATTCATTTCCGAACCCGTGGCGGCAAGCGTAAGCACGGCAATGACGGGAAGACAATTCGTTACGGACGCTTTTTTTACGCATAAATCCCACGGATCGCCCGAGTAATAAAACCCCGCGCCAACCGCCTTGGCACAGTCGATAACCGAGCCGCCGCCGACCGCGAGAATCGCGTTTATATTTTTCTCCCTGCAGATTCTTATCCCTTCCCGAACGGAAGAAACGCGCGGATTGGGCGCTATGCCGCTTAATTCGTAAATATCCGCGCCCGCCTGTCGCAATAAAGCGCATATTTTACCGTACAGCCCGCTCTTTTTAACCGAGCCGCCGCCGTAGCACAAAAGCACGTTCTTTCCGTGTTTTACGACTACGTCTGCCAGATTTTTTTCGATAAGCCCCGTTCCGAAATAAATTTTTGTGGGTATATTGAATTCAAACGCGTTCATACATAACTCCTGAATACCATAAATTATCGGTCTTTACCGTATACTTAATTCTTGCAAAGGACGACGCATTTTTCGCGCCAGCAGTTTAATGCCGGGTTATGTCAAAATTGCGGCATTAAACATTTTTACGCGACGGAAACGCCCGACAACACTTCCGTTAACTAAACCTAAACGTAAACATCGTAGCAGAAACCGCGCACGCCGATAAATTTAATGCCCGCAGATAACCATATACGCACCGTCTCCAAACATCAAAAGTCTGCCAAAACTGACTGTAAAGCAGATTTATAAATTAAAATCTCCTTACAATTTGAATACTTTTTCCGGCAAACGTTTTTTGTTTTCGTTTTTGAGAGTTTTGCCTTTATTAGTTCTGCCTTCGATGGAAATATCTTCGGTATTCACGCCGAACGCCACTCCGAAATTGTCGACTACGGCAAGTTCGAACGGCTCTTTAACATAGCCTGCGTAAACTATACTGTTGTTGCCGCCGAGTTCGCAGATTTTCACGCCTTTTCTGTATCTTGCCATCGGCTCTATGTCGCTGACGATGACGCGCTTATAGAAGCCGCCGTCCGTTATTATTATAAATTCGCCTTCTTCGTCAATCTGCGAAACGAACACCAGCCTGTCCCCCGCGAGATTTATGCCCTTAACGCCGCCGGCGACCCTGCCCTGAACGGGTATATCGTCCTTCCGCGCGTTGAGAGCAAGCCCTTTTTCAGTGACAAAAGCAATTGTGGTATCCGCTCTGTCCTGCTCTACCGCAATCAGGCTGTCGTCTTCTTTAAGTTTAATAGCCTGATAATAAGGTTTGATGATATTATATTCGCTCCATTCGGTCTTTTTCACCAACCCGTCCCGAGTGAAGAACAACAGATGTCCTTCGGGGAGTTTATCTTCGTCGACAGCGAAAAACGCAACGGGATATTCGTTTCTTGCGGCATCTTTGAACACGTCGGAAAATTTAAATCCTTTATCGCGGAAACGGCATTCGGGCGTTATTTCAAGGTCTATTTTACAACAGTTGCCGAGGTTGGTGAACGCAAGAAGCGTCTGGTCGCCTTTTGCCTGCACGTAGAATTTGATGAAATCTGCCGCCACGACTGAATCTTTCATTCTTCTGTCAGCCGCTTTGAATCCTTTATAGAGCATTTTTTTGAAAGCGCCGCTGTCTGTAAACGCCACGACGAAATCGTCGACCTGTTTCAATTCCTGTTCGACTTTTTCTATATTTATTTCCGCCCCGCCCGATATGAGGTGGCTGCGTCTGTCGTCGCCGTACTTTTTCTTAATGCCGATAAGCTCGTTTTTGACTACTTCCATCTGCTTTTGTTTGCTGCCGATGATCGCCGTCAATTCCTCTATCAGTTTTTTAAGCTGCCGCAGCTCTTCTTCAAGTTTTGTCACTTCAAGTTTAGTAAGGCGCGCAAGGCGAAGGTCGAGAATGGCGTTCGCCTGCACTTCGGAAAGATCGAACCGTTTGCGCAGTTTTACCCGCGCATCCGCGGTGTTGTCGGCATTTTTAATTATTTTTACGACTTCGTCGATATTTTTTACGGCTATAATCAGACCTTCGAGAATATGCGCGCGTTCTTTTGCCCGAGCAAGATCGTATTTGCTGCGGCGCAGAATAACTTCGCGCTGATAATTGACATAATAGCTTATTATATCCATTAAACCCAGCTGGCAGGGTTTTCCGTTAGCTATAGCCACCATATTTATGCCGAACGTGGTTTCCAGTTCGGTGTTCTTGTAAAGATAAGCAAGAATGGATTTTGCGTCCGCATCCTTTCCCAGTTTGATGACGGCGCGCATGCCGTTTCTGTCAGATTCGTCGACAACGTCTTTTATGCCGCCGAGAATATCTTTTTTATCTTCTTTAAGATCAGCTATTTTTTTAAGCAGCGTCGCCTTGTTGACCTGGTAGGGCAGTTCTGTTATTACCAGGTTCTGTCTGTCCCCCGAATCCTTTTCGATGCTGACGCGGGCGCGCAGTTTTATTTTTCCTTTTCCCGTTTCGTATGCCGAGAAAAGCTCGTCTCCGGCGATAATATATCCGCCCGTCGGGAAATCCGGCGCGGGAATATATTTCATCATCTCTTTAAGAGTGATTTTAGGATTATCTATATATGCCACCGTGCCGTTGATAACTTCGCAAAGATTATGGGGCGGAATATTGGTGGCAAGCCCTATCGCGATACCCATAGTGCCGTTGACGAGAAGATTGGGATACCTTCCGGGAAGCGTCTCGGGTTCTTCGATCGAATCATCGAAATTGAGGTTGAAATTGACGGTATCTTTATCGATATCGCGCAGAAGTTCGAGAGCAAGCTGTTCCAGTCTCGCTTCCGTATATCTGTACGCCGCAGCGGAATCGCCGTCTACCGTACCGAAGTTTCCGTGCCCGTTTACCAGCGGCATGCGCATATTGAAATCCTGTGCCATTCTTACAAGCGCGTCATAGACGGAACTGTCGCCGTGCGGATGATATTTACCGAGACAGTCGCCGACGATGCGCGCGCACTTTTTGTGCGGACGGTCGGGATAAAGCCCCATCTCGTACATAGCGTAAAGAATTCTGCGCTGAACGGGTTTCAACCCGTCCTCCACGCGCGGAAGCGCCCTGTCCAATATGACGTTTTCCGCATACGGTATCATTGAATTTTTAAGAACTTCGTCTATAGAACTGAAAAGCAGACCTTTTTCTTTTTCCATTTTATTATCCTTTTGGCATTATCGGGTTAAGAACGTTTGATCTTGGCAAAACTGTCTTCTTTGTTAAAGTTTGCATGCTCGAAAATGTATGCCTTGCGCGCGGCCACTTCGTCACCCATCAGAACGGTTATCAGCCTGTCCGCTTCGGCAGCGTCGTCTATGGTGACGCGCATCAGCGAGCGGGTCTCGGGATTCATTGTAGTTTCCCAAAGCTGGGAAGGATCCATTTCTCCGAGACCTTTATAGCGCTGAATCTGGTAACCTTTTCCGACTTTTTCTATCTTTTTCTGCAGTTCTGCGTCGTCATAGGCATACTCCTCGACTCCGCCTTTATCTTTATAAACTTTATAAAGAGGAGGCATGCCGATATAAACGTGCCCGGCGCTGACAAGCTCTTTCATATACCTGAAAAAGAACGTCAGAAGAATGGAACGTATGTGAGCCCCGTCCTGATCGGCGTCGGCCAAAATTATCACTTTATGATATTTCAGACTTTCGAGATCGAACTCGGAGGCAATGCCTGTGCCCAGCGCGCTGATAATGGTGCGTATCTCTTCATTCTGCAAAATCTGTTCGAGCTTCTTTTTTTCCACATTCAGGGGTTTCCCACGCAGCGGAAGTATTGCCTGAAACTGGCGCATGCGCGCCTGCTTGGCGCTGCCGCCCGCCGAATCGCCCTCAACTATAAAAAGCTCGTTCAGTTCGGGTTTTCTGCCCGAACAGGATGCCAGCTTGCCGACAAGATTCTGTGCATCTATATCCTTTGCCGCACGTGCTATCGCTTTGGCTTTTTTTGCCGCAAGTCTTACCCTTGCCGCCGCCATCGCCTTATTGATAATGATGTCGAAAACTCTGGCGAGCTTTTTGTTTTTCATCATTTCGCCGAGTTCGGCGACGGTGACGCTTTCAACCGCAGGCCGCGCTTCGGGATTTCCGAGTTTGGTCTTAGTCTGGCCTTCGAACTGTACGTTCTGCATCTTTATAGAGATGATGGCGGTAAGCCCCTCTTTGAAATCATCTCCCAAAAGATTTTCGTCTTTATCTTTAAGATAATTTTTTTCGCGGGCATAATCGTTGAAAGACTTGGTTATACCCGAGCGAAATCCCGTTTCGTGCATGCCCCCTTCGCCTGTCGGTATATTGTTTACGTAAGAATACAGACTGTCCACATAAGCGTCGGTATGCTGTATGGCAAACTCCACCAAAATGCCGTCTTTTTCGGCTTTTGCATAAAGCGGTTCCTGATACAGCGTACTCTTGCCCTCGTTGAGATATTTAACAAAATCCACAATTCCGCCTTCGTATTTGAAAGTCTGGCGGAAATCGGTTTTTTCGTCATAAAACGATATTTCCAGTCCTTTATTCAGAAAAGACAGTTCTTTAAGCCGTTTCAAAATCGTTTCCGGGTTAAAAGTCACCGTTTCAAAAACCGTGGCATCGGGCTTGAAACGCACAAAAGTACCTTTCTTTTTGGTCTTTACCTTGGTGTCTTTAAGCGGCGCGACGGGCACGCCCGATTTAACTTTGCCGGTGGCTTTATCGAGATAACTGTGAAATTCCATCTCGAATACAGTATTCTTATATACCTTTACTTTAAGCCATTCGGAAAGAGCATTGGTGACAGACGCGCCCACGCCGTGAAGCCCGCCTGAATAATTGTAGTTATCCGAACCGAATTTTCCGCCCGCATGCAGCTGAGTAAAAACAACCTGAACTCCGGAAACGCCGGCTTTGGGATGAATATCGGTCGGAATTCCCCTGCCGTTGTCCTCGACGGAAGCGCTGCCGTCGTTATATAAAACAACTTCTATTTTGTCGGCATATCCGTTTGCAGCTTCATCTATGGCGTTATCCACTATCTCCCAAAGAATGTGATGTAACCCTTTAGAGCTGGTCGTTCCGATATACATTCCCGGACGCATTCTTACGGCGTCAAGCCCTTCGAGTATCCTGATATTTTCCGCATTATACGTATTTTTTGCCATTGCAATCTCCTTCCGTTGCCGCAAAAGTCTGTCGGCAAAGTGAAAATTCCATACCGAATTTTACCGACTTTACCCTGTATTATTCTTAAATCTTTTTTGTATTATACAATATATTGTGGTTTTTTTCAAGCGCTGCAACCGATTTTTTCATTTTACATGCAGAAAAGAACGTTTAGCATTTATCTTCTGTTACATTATTTTGAAAATTTATGCGGCGCGGCATTCGACGGCTTATGGCAAAATTCGACAATATGTTACGATTTGTACCGATTATTGTTGTAACAAAATGTTACAATTATCGTAAGGTAAGATATGCAGCTGAAAGGACTCAAACAGTTAAGGCGTTTGAAAAAATTGAATCAGCAAAAATTAGCATGGGATTTGCACATTTCGCGCGAGGCTCTTTCCCATTACGAAACGGGAAGAAACGAACCTTGCCTTGAACTGCTTCTTGCCATGAGCCGTTATTTCAACGTTTCGGTCGATTATCTTATTACGGGAGAAGAATTCAAAAAACGCTGATTTATAACAGATATTTCCGAAACTTTCTGCATAAAAGCCACGCTCCCGCGCGTTTTGCGCGGGAGCGTGGCTTTTTAAATAATTTTCAGTTTTTATAAGCGTCGGTAAGATTTAAACCGACATAATTTTCCGCACAGATCAATTCATCGTTACGGAATATTTGACAAGTCACGCTTTTTCGCGTTTTCTCTCCTTTCTTTTAAGTTCTTTTATGCTCTTGCCCGAATATGCGTCTTTTAAATATTCGAAGAAAAAAGCCTGAAAAAGCATATTGTCTCTGTCGTCAAACCCGTTGTTGTTCATGCTTTTAGTGTGCGCAGTTTTACGGAAGAATATGTCCTGCTGCCAAATAAACTTTATACCAGTCTTCCCGTGAAATATATACGTCGGCGCCTTTCGCCGCCGCAACAAGCCTTTTTCCGTTCATTGTTCCGGTTATCATCTGCATGTCGGCCGGATGACGCAAAATCCAGGCGCTTACAACGCCTTCGCTATCCAAACCGTATTTTTCGGCAATTCTGTTTATTTCGGCATTCAGCTCCGTGAATTTTCCGTTGCCGAGATACGAACCTTCAAAGTTTCCGTACTGATACGGCGACCACGCCTGAACGGTAATTTTATTGATTCTGCAATAATCGAGAACATGCCCGTCTCTGTCTGCGGCATCCTTAGATGTCATATTGGTTTCTATGCCGCTTGAAATCATGCCGGCATGCACAGGCGAAAAACGCAGTTGATTAACGGTCAGCTGCTGTCTGACTGAATGCCTCAGCAATTCGATTTGCATGGCGTTGAAATTTGAAACACCGAAAAAACGCACTTTTCCCGCCCGTTCGAGCGATAAAAACGCTTCCGCAACTTCATCGGGATCGCAAAGCGCGTCGGGACGGTGCAGCAGCAGTGCGTCAAGATAATCGGTGCCGAGCCGTTTAAGACTGTTCTCAACCGAACGCACTATGTGTTCGCGGGAAAAATCATACATGACCCCCGGCACAATACCGCATTTGCTCTGAATAAAAATACCGTCTCTCGGCACTCTCAGCTCCTTAATTTCTTTGCCGAAGATACTTTCGCACTCGCCGCGGCCGTAAATATCGGCATGATCGAAAAAATTCATACCGTTCTCGAGCGCGGTTTGTATAAATGACTTTCTCTTATTCTCTTCAAGCCCGTTCAAACGCATGCATCCAACTGCCACGGCCGGCACCTTTAAGCCGGTATTTCCCAAAGAAACGTACCTCATGTTTTTCTCCCTTTGCAAAAATTTTACCGCCGCGGTTACCGGAGGCGGCGGTTTGTCTGTTTTTATTCAAAATGTTCGTTATCCGCACTGCTCATGGTTACCGTCACCGAAGTGCCCGCACCGAGTTTGGATTTTAACGAAATGTCCGCGCCGTAAATTTCGCAGATATGTTTAACTATCGCCAGTCCCAGACCTGTGCCGCCCGTCGCGCGCGAGCGGGAAGCGTCTACACGGTAAAAACGCTCGAAAATACGGCTCTGATGCTCTGAATCAATGCCGATACCAGTATCTTTCACTTTAATTTTAACTTTGCCTTGTTCTTCGGAAATGACTACGCTTGCCGAACCGCCGTCCACGTTATAACGCACTGCATTTTCCGCAAGATTCTTGATCAGCTCGTATATATGCTCGCGTACAGCGAAAACGCAAGCGTCCCCCGCCACTTTCAACGCAACGTTTCGGCTTTCCGCAAGCGGTTTTAAACTTTCCGCAACATCGCCCGCAACTTCTCCGAGAGAAACCCGCTCCGCCCGCTCTTTGTCAAAACCGGAATTTTCAAGTTTGCTGAGATTGAGCATATCGTCGATGAGTTTGACCATTCTGCCGGTTTCTTTATCGATTTTCGCCGAATACTCTTTCACCGTTCCGCTGTCTGTGCTCAAAGAAACCAGATCGTTAAAGCCCTTTATAGCCGTAAGCGGCGTTTTAAGTTCGTGAGAAGCGTTTGCAAAAAACTGCAGCCGCATCTCTTCGCCTTTAGTCTGAGCGGTTATATCGGTCAACACCGCTATAATTAAATCCCCGTCGGTATAGCGCATTGTGCAAAGATACCGCCCGCTGCCGACATCCATCCTGAAAATGCTGCCGTTTTTGTTTTCGGCGCAGCTTTGAGCGGCGGATAAAAACTTTCTGTCCGACGTGAGGACGGCAATATCTTTACCCGCAAAGTCTTTTACTCCGAACAGCGTCTGCGCGCGCAGATTAAGCGCTTCTATCGAAAGATCTTTGCCGAACACCGCAATACCGTCCGAAACGTTTTTGAATATATAATCGAGTTTATCTTTTTCACCGCGAACGGCAGTGATGCTTTTTTCAAGCTTTTCTCCAATGCCGTTAATACCCGAAAGCATTTCGTTCACTTCCAGATCGTCCGTCATCGGCGGAACGCCGGAATATCTCCCGCTGCCGATCAGCGAAATGCTCTCCTTGACTTTCTGCAACGGCTTTAAAAGATAACCCGAAAAAAATATGCTCGCCGTAACCGACGCCGCAAGCGCGATAAACATTATCGCAAGCGACAGCGGAAGCGTTTTGCTTATGTAAGAATTGACGCTGTTCACGGGAATCGACACCCGAACGAAAACATACGAATCGCCGAATTCGGTTTTGAGAGCGTAATACATCATTTCGCGTCCCATGCTTTCGCTGTATCTGGTGACAGCCCTCGGTTCGTCATTCAATGCGGCTTGAATTTCTTCCCTGTCCATATGATTTTCGAAATTCGAAACATCCTGTCTTTCGCTGTCTGCAATCACTTTTCCGGTAGCGTCAACTATAGTTACACGTATATCCGGCTCCGCTTTTTCATAATAATCGGTCTCGCCGGTATATTCATTGGAATAAATTGACGTTATCTGCATTATCTTTTGTTCGGCCGCATCATACTGATTGCTTTTAGTAACCAGCAGCCCTAAAAGAAACATAAAGAAAAGTGCAGTGAAAACTATTATTGTATTAAAAATTACTATTCTCTTTTTCATACAAGCGAATACCCCACTCCCCTGACAGTGGAAATTTTTGCACTGCTGCCGGAAATGGCTTTCCTTACCGCCGCTATGTGAATATCAAGCGTGCGCGTTTCGCCGAAAAAGTCATCTCCCCACACTATGTTTATTATCTCATCGCGGGTGACGACATCCGGAGCAGCTTTTACGAGCAACCTCAGTATGCCGTATTCCTTCAACGTAAGTTCGGCAGACCTTCCCGCAACTTTCACTTCGTGTCTGCCGTCGTCCACCGACAGATCTTTATAAGTCCACACGCGCCTCTCGGCCGTCTTTCTCAAATTGGCATTGACGCGGGCTATCAGTTCAAGCACGCCGAACGGCTTTGCAATATAGTCTCCCGCGCCGAGATTAAGTCCCTTTACTTTACTTATTTCTTCGCCTTTGGCGGAAACCATAATAACGGGTATCTCTGACGTTGCCGGCTCGTTTTTCAGATTTTTGAGAATGGAATATCCGTCGGCGCCGTCAAGCATTATGTCAAGAATCACCAGATCCGGAAGGCGCTTTGACAGAGCTGCAAAAAGACTTTCTCCGCAATCGAAGCATTCTGTTTCGAATCCCGCTCCGGTGAGCGCGCACGAATACAACTCGCGAATATTTTCTTCGTCGTCAACCGCATAAATCAAACGTTTTTCCGCCATAACTTTTACCTTTAACCGATTTTATGAAAACCTGTGCAGGCATATTCGACCCACTCTCCGATATTAACGGCATGGTCGGCAATGCGTTCCAGGTATTTTGCTATCATCATGAAAAGAATAGCCTGATCGGCATTCTTTCCGTCTTTTTTTATCAGTTCAACCAGTTCTTTTTTTATCGTATCGAAAAGTTCGTCGACCCTGTCGTCCCGCTCCGAAAGCGAACG
>CAUHGY010000021.1 GCA_959605945.1 uncultured Clostridia bacterium
AATACTTGGCCGGCAACAGCCCGGGAAAATAGGTAGTCGCTGCATCCAATGAAAAGGATCGTTCAAAAGAACGGTCCTTTTTTCGTTGAGCGGTTTTAATAGCGATGTTCTTTTATTAAACAGACGTATGCTTATTAAAAAAACATCGATTTTTAAAATTTCCGGCCTCTGCGGCTTTATATAATTCGAAATACACTTAAAAACTCGACAACGGGCAGTTTAACGAAATATAAATTAACGTTATGGCGGGCGTTTTAAGGTAAATAAAGCGGTTATTGTCTGCCGAAGCGATAAGTGAAAATAAATATAGTGATTTTATTTGCTGAATTTAGTAACGCGAGAGATGCGCGACGTGAAAAGCGTTGCCGAAGAAAATGAAGCGTTTGCAAACCTTGGTTATAAATTGCACAACGATCATTCGGCAGAATTTAAGGAGGATTTCGTCGGCATATTGACAGAAAAAACCTCTTAGGGTTGAATATCTTTGCATGTTCTATTCGCACCGCTGTTCATCGCCGTTTAACATCGAGCTGTTCGCCGACTGTACAGATAAACACAATTCGTTCGGCTAAACGGCAGCCGCCCGGTGCGGGAACGGATTATTTTTACGAAGGTGCTTTTCCGAATATGGCGTATGCGGCCGCGCGGCGGAACGGACGTGCAAAGACGAACCGGGGCTGAAACAGGTCCCAAGGTTTTAGCTGTTTGCCGAAGAGAGCGGCAATGCAGAAGGACGCTGATTTACTTAAAAACCGCTGAAAAAGCGTCAAGCGTGAACGGCAGAACGCGGCTGTGCCGGATTTGCGGGAAACCGTGAAATCGGCAACCCGGACGGCAGACGGGTTTTAATATGCAGGCAGATTTTCATGAGACTGACAGATTTATATGCTTTAGAAAAACTTCTGTGAGCAATAGCATTAATTTGCGTGCAGCGGGCATCGTTTTAAAAGGAACATTAAAATATTTTGAAATACGAACGCTTTATAAAAGTTTTATCAGAATATCGCCGCGGGAAGTTCTTGCAAGGAATGTCTTTTTATGATACAATAAAAAAAATCGGCGTCGCGCTGACATAAAAAGCGCGCGGCCCGTGTATATAAAGCAAACGCTGCATTTTGCGGCGGGGGAGATACCATGAGAGTCATAAACGGAAAAACTTATGAAGAAAAAGCAAAACATAACATGGATGAACTTCTTGAAATAATAAAAGTTCTGCGCAGTCCCGACGGCTGCGAGTGGGATAAGGCTCAAACGCACGAATCGTTGAAAAAATGCCTGGAAAACGAAACAAAGGAAGTTTTTGCCGCCATAGACAACAAGGACAGCGCTAATTTATGCGAAGAACTTGGCGACGTGCTTCTTCAGGTGCTTATGAACAGTCTGATAGCCGAAGAAAACGGGGAATTTACTTTTGCAGATGTAGTTCAGACGCTTGCGGATAAACTCATACGCCGCCATCCGCACGTATTCGGGGATTGGGAAAGACCGAAAACCCCCGAAGAAAGCCTTGTGATGTGGCGCAAAGTTAAAGAGATAGAAAAAACGGGAAAAAAGTGAGTTTTTTATCCGATTATTATATTGTTGTTCCCGACCGTTTTCGGGAAAAATGATTTTTCTTTGCTATTAGTTATGCGAAAAGCAGTCGGTAAAGGATGTTTTTTTAAAAAATAAGTTAACGGGGAATTGTCGTAGCCGTCTCAACTTTTAATTACAGGCAACGGTTTTGATTTGCATTGCGGGCTTAAATCTTCTTATAAGGATTTTTTTGCAGTGAAATTCTTGATACCGCCGCATTATATATAGGGACAAAGCAGATGAAAACAGACTGTGACGGCTTTCGGGAAAGTTTGCCGCTTGGGTATTATATAGCAAAAAACGTTTATGTTTCAGACGGTTATTTAAAAACAGTGCGATTTTGAAACAATAAATAAATTCTACCGACTGTTCGTTAAAAACAAAAGACGATATTAAAACAAGCGCGCAGGCGGCTGCAAAAAATTAGTTTGTTCATTTTTTTGACAAACGGGTGAAATTTTGGTAAAATACAAACAGGGAAATTGCAAAAGAGAATGTGTTGTTCTGTGAAAGTGTGGGCGGGTTATTTTTACCCGCCCATTATGCTGAAAGAAAGGAGCGCGTTTGAAAAATAAAAAGAAGACCTGGGTAAAGAACAGGCATCGCCGCGTGTATGCGTTTTTGCGTTTCGCTATGCGCGGCGGCTGTAAATTAAAATACGGCTACAAGGCAAAACCCGCGGGCTTGCCTGCGGGCCCGTATCTGATACTTTCAAACCATCAGACGACCATGGATCCTTTTCTGCTTTCTCTGTCGTTCAAGTTTCAGATTTATTTTTTCGCATCGGACGATATATTCAATCTGAAAGTGTCGCCGCTGATACGGTATCTTGTCGCGCCGATACCGAAAAGCAAGTCGCTTGCCGACCTGAACGCGGTTATGTCTGCATTCCGCGTGCTGAAAGAAGGCGGCGCCGTGTGCATATTCCCCGAAGGCAACCGCACTATCTCGGGCAAACAGTGGGAGATGTCCGACGCGGTCGCCAAACTTGCAAAAGCCGTAAAAGTGCCGCTGGTGCTTTATAATCTGAGCGGCGGATACGGAACAGACCCGCGCTGGGGGCACGGAATAAGAAAAGGCAAATTTTGCGGCGGCGTAAAGAGAATAATTCAGCCTGAAGAACTTGAAAAAATGTCTGTCGAAGAAATCTTCGCGATTATCAAAAAGGAACTCGACGTGGACGACACTCTTTCGGGAATAAAATTCAAAAGCCGCAGAAAAGCCGAATATATCGAGCGGGCGCTTTATATGTGCCCCGTATGCGGCGCCGTTTCTTCCATACGATCGAAGAAAAGCGCGTTCCGATGCGAAAAATGCGGGTATAACGCCGAATATACCGAAGACCTTAAAATTTCCCCGACCGCGGGAGAGCAGGAGTTTTACAGGATATACGAATGGTTTGAATGGGAAAGAAAAGAAATCGCGGAGCGCGTCGGGAACGGAGAAAAAATACAAGATGACGGCGTTCTGTTCCGCGAAAGCATAAAATTCAAACGCAAGAAAAAACTGCTGGGCGGAACGGCGGCAATTTCCATCGATAAAAACGCGTTGACCGTTACAGGCAAAACGGGTACGGACGTGTTTCCTTTGATAGAGATAACAGCCCTTACGATGGTCGGTAAAAAGAAATTCAATTTTTACCATAACGGAAGAATATTGCAGATTAAGGGCGATAAGCGGTTTTGCGCGATTAAATACGTACATATTTTCGACGGACTGCGCAAAGCGGCAGCAGATAATTAAAAAGCGAGGTGATGTGAATGAGTTTTTCGGAATTCAGTGTGTGGACCTTTATAATGACTCTGGCGCTGTTGCTTTTCAGCATGCTTCTGGCAAGCGTATTGAAGCATTTAATACCCGTTCTGAGAAAGTCTTTGATACCCGTATCGGTATTGGGCGGGATAATTTTGCTGATAGCTTCCACAGTAACGTATTACGCCGCGGGGGAATACCTGTTCAATCTGCCGATTTTCGGCGGCAACGGCGAAGGGGCGTACAGCGGCATGGAAGTTCTCGAGATGATAACTTATCATTGCCTCGGCATAGGTTTTATAGCCACGGGCATGCGGTCGTCGAAGAAAAAGTTCACCAAGCAGCGCGCGGGCGAGATCTTCGACTCGGGCGTGACCACCGTGAACGGCTATCTGATACAGGCGTTTCTGGGCCTCATAATCACTATTCTCGCCGTGTGCGTCTTTAACGTCGACGGGCTGATTGCCGCAAGCGGAATACTTCTCGCGTTCGGGTTCGGCCAGGGCACGGGGCAGGCGCTGAACTACGGTAAGATATACGAAAACGAGTACGGTTTCGTAGGCGGCGGCAATTTCGGGCTGACGATAGCGGCTTTAGGATTTTTAGTCGCCTGCATAGTGGGCGTGATATATATCAACATCAAGCGCAAGAAAGGCGAAATAAAGATAGACTATTCCAAAAAGCACAGCGAACTTTCCGATTACGAGGACGAAAACGAGATACCCGTGGTATCTTCGATGGATAAGTTCACCGTGCAGATAGCGATAGTGCTGGCGGTCTACGCCGCTTCTTACGGGCTGATGTTGGGGTTCTCCGCTCTGCTGCCCGACCTTGCGGACACGCTTTTCGGCTTTAATTTCTTCATAGGGGTGCTGCTCACTCTGCCCGTGAAAGCCGTGCTTAACAAACTTTACGAGAAAAAGATTGTCAAAAAACAGGTTGTGAATAACTTTATGATGGATAGAATTGGCGGCTTTGCTTTCGACTTGATGATAGTAGCGGGCGTCGCGGCGATACAGATTCCGTTGCTTGCGTCCTATTGGGCGGTGCTGCTTATTCTGGCGGCGGCGGGAACGGTGTCTACGCTCGTATATGTCAACATTGTGTGCAAAAAAATTTTTCCGTCATACCGCCACGAACAGTTTCTCGCTTTTTTCGGTATGTTGACGGGAACTGCCAGCACGGGGATGATTCTTCTCCGCGAGATAGACGGGTCATACCGCTCGCCGGCAAGCGAAAACCTGGTATATCAGACAGTTCCCGCGATGGCATTCGGGTTTCCGTTGATGTTTCTCGCGCCGTACGCGGCGGAAAGTAACCTTGCCGCCATTATAACGTGCATAATAGTCGGCGTTTCTTTCGCGGCGCTCAATATAGTGCTGTTCAGGCGCAATATTTTCCGCAAAAAATACGCGGCGGTCACGGGCGCGCAGGAGAGCGTCGGTACCGTGAAAAACGACGAAAGCGTTAAAATCGAAAATCCGAGCGGAGGCGATAGCGGAAGTACCGACGGCGGAACGGAAGACGGTAAATAAAACGGACGCGTAAAAACGGAAAATCGGCCGCGCGTGAATTAAAACGGACGGGCGGCTTGTAAAAGCAAACGGGGAAAAGCACGGCGGGAGAATTTATGCAAAAAAGAATAATGTTTGTATGTTACGGAAATATCTGCAGAAGTCCGATGGCGGAGTTTCTCTTTAAGGATTACGTTAAAAAGAAAGGGCGCGAAAGAGATTTTTTCATCGCGTCGGCGGCGACGAGCGGCGAAGAACTCGGCCACGGGGTACACTGCGGAACGCGAAAAATTTTAGAGCGCATGAACATACCCTGCGGCGGCAAATACGCCGTGCGGCTTAAAAAACATGATTACGGCGAGTACGATTATTTTATCGGTATGGAAGAAGAAAACGTGCGCGATATGTTGCGCATTTTCGGCGGCGACCCCGACCGTAAAATATACAGGCTGCTTGATTTCTGCGCTTATCCCCGTGATATCGCCGACCCGTATTATTACGGCAATTTCGATAAGACGTATGCTGATATAGCGGAAGGCCTTGAATGTTTTTATAATTACCTTTCGGGCGGCAAAAAAACAGTAACTTAAATTTATCGCATCGGAAAGTTCCGCACAGGTATTTAAGCGGAACTTTTTGTTTTCAGCCCGCGTCCGAACGGTAAATCGGCGACGTCAAACAGCGGTGAGAACGGCTATATTCCGTCCGCGCTGTTTTAAAAAACGGGGGAAAAGGACAATAAAAAAAATTTTAAAAAAATTTTTCGAAAATGTATTGACAAGCGTGAATTTAAATGCTATGCTTTTGGCACTCAATGAAGGCTTTAACTTGTAACAAGTTAAAGCCTTTGCCGTGTCAAGGAGTGTGGAGTTATGGAAAAAGACGCAAAAATCGTCAAGCGACGGCTAAGAAGCGACAATGCCATTCCCGATTACGACCATCTTTTCAACGAGGGAGTTGTTAAGAATAAAAACAAGCGCACCGGCTTTTTAGGCAAGCTGTTAAAGGTCAATTTCTGGAAAATCTTTTTCGTTTCGCTGCTTTACATTTTACAGGCGGCGCCCGTGTGGGCGATGCCTCTTATTACCGCGGATATTATAAACGTGGCGAACGCGGGTATGACCGATACTACGTGGCGGACCATTGCCATAGACAGCGCGATACTCGCCGTTCTTCTTTTGCAGAACGTGCCGACAACCGTTCTGCGCTCAAAGATTCTTTATAAACTGGCAAGAAACGCCAGTGCGGGCATCAAAAGTTCCGTCGTCAGAAAACTGCAAAGTTTGTCCATTACATACCATAAAGATATTCAGACGGGTAAAATTCAGTCCAAATTCTTAAAAGACACGGATTCTATCGAAGCATTGCTCGTCAACATAATGCAGTCGATAATACCGAATATACTGAGCGTCATAATATCCACCGTCATTGCCATATACAAGAGCGGGATAGTATCGCTGTTCTTCCTGCTGGTTATACCCGCAAACGTCGGGCTTACGTTCCTTTTCCACAAAAAAATAGGCAGAAGCAACCGCAATTACCGCCACGAGGTGGAATATATGAGCGCCAAACTCGCCAATATGCTTGAAATGATGTCGGTAACGAAATCTCACGGGCTGGAAGAAAACGAGATCGTAGCGTTCAGAACCAATATCCGGCGGCTGGTGCGTTCGGGGCTTACGCTTGACGGCACCAACGCTCATTTCGGCGCATGGACGTGGGTAATAAACAACCTGTTGAGCATAGTCTGTCTGATATTCTGTGCGGTGCTGGCGCTGCTCGGCAAGATTCCGCTCGGCGACATAGTGCTTTATCAGTCGCTGTTCGGGCAGATAAGCGCCTACGTGTCGGGGCTTATCAACATCGTGCCGCAGATAGGAACCGGAATGGAAGCAATATCTTCGATTTCGGAAATAATGAATTCCAACGACGTGGAAGTAAATCTCGGCAAAGGCGCCGTTCCCGTCATCGAAGGCAACGTAGAATTCAGAGACGTATCGTATAAATATCCCGACAGCGATCAATACGTCATTAAGGATTTCAGTCTCAAGGTCGCGAAGGGAGAGTGCATTGCCGTTGTCGGAGCGTCGGGGTCGGGCAAGTCGACCATCATGAACCTGATCATCGGTTTTCTTATTCCGAACAAGGGTGAACTGCTCATCGACGGCAGACCGCTGACGGAATTCAATTTAAGCGAGTATCGGCACAACATATCGGTTGTGCCGCAGAACAGCATTCTGTTTGCGGGAACCATACGCGAAAACATCACCTACGGGCTGTCGCAGTACAGCGAAGAAGATTTGCAGCGCGTGGTCGAAATGGCGAATATCAAAGAATTTCTCGCCGATATGCCCGACGGCATAGATACCAACATCGGCGAGCACGGCGGCAAGCTTTCGGGCGGGCAGAAACAGCGCATCACCATTGCGCGTGCACTGATTCGAAACCCCAAAATTCTCATTCTCGACGAAGCGACCAGCGCGCTCGACAATATAAGCGAATATCACGTGCAGAAGGCAATTGCTTCCAGCATCAAGGGAAGGACCACTTTTATTGTCGCCCACAGGCTGTCGACCATTCGCGACGCCGACAGAATTGTCGTTATGGATCAGGGCGTATGCGTGGAAACGGGCACTTACGAAGAACTTATGGCAAAGAAAGGCAAGTTCTATGAGCTGAAAAACCTGAACGACATGAACATGAAAGAAGCCGAGGAAAATCTGTCTTAAAGGGTTTCAGGTCTGAATATCGGCTGTGTTTTCGCCGCGGATTATGGCGCGTTGGAGATAAAAGCTGCAAAGACGGTTAATTTCGCGCGCTGTATCTATAAAAAACCGCGAAAAGCGATAACCGAAATCAAATTTCGGACCGAAGCAAATTCCCGAGCAGAATTTTTACGGTTTTCTCGGCGGCATTATGGTTTCCGTGCGAAAAAACAAGCAAAACAATTAAATTTTTTTCTTTCCCGAGCCCGAGCGATTTTCGCTCGGGCTCGGGATATTTATTTCGCGCTCGAAACTTTATGTTTCGTTCGGCGGAAAGTTTTATCGATGAAAATTTCCCGCAGCTTAGAGGGGCCGGAGTAAAAATTTTCAGATAAAATTATCTTTCGTTTTGATAAGGTTTTTGCGCGCTGAGCGCGGTTTTACGGGAGTGGGCGCGCATTTCCGTGCGTGATAAAAACGTCGGGCGTCTGTTACTCCGCCGAAAATATATTGCGGGCAAAAGTGGTTTAATAAGCGCTAATTCGTTCTTTTACGGTTTTTTTCGACGGCGTCCGTGGTTGACGCCGAGGCGGCCGTTATGTTATATTTTAAATAATTAACGGAGAATAATATTATGGTTTTGACGGAAAAACAGCATGAAATTGACGTGGTAAAATGGGAAAAAAGCGTCGCCATGGGTGCGGATGCGTGCGGAACGTTTGAATTCTGTGCCTTGTGCGACAAGGCGCTGGACAACCCTTGCGACAGAGCATTGCGTGAATATGTTGCAGTGAAAGCGGCGGAAAAGGCGGAACTTGTAATACAGGTGAAAACCGATGCGGTCAAAGCCGAATATCTGGCAATAGCAGACAGAATGCGGGCGCTTTATGCCGAAAAAAACGCTTTTAAAAATATAGGAGCGAAGTAAAATTCAGTGCGCGGGATCTTGTCGCGGCGGTCTGTCATTTACATTGCAAGGTTTGCAACGCGAATCTTCTTTTAGATAAAACTTTTTTCTGCAAAATGATTTTTCGCGGCGGCGTTATCGGCGCGTCGGCTAATAATATATATTTAAATCTATAGTCTTTTTCCCCGGGAAAGAGTAATAAACGCTCTTATCCGGGGATTTTTGAATGCAGTAATTGCAAGCCATCGTGCAGTATTTGCTATTTAAAAAAGACATGATTTATATTAAAGTTAAAATGTACAGTGTTTAATAAGAGGTGAGGAATATGATAATAGACGCGCATAATCATGCCGATTGGCTATGGAGAACTTACGACGACGTTATCGCGAATATGGATAAAAACAACATAGACGTGGCTTGGCTTTTATCCTGCGAGAGACCGGCGGGAGAGATTTTCATGCCGGAAATGCGGGCCGCTCATTCATTCGGAGCGGAAGATGCGGACTGTCCGTTGGAAAGATGTATAAGATATTACGAAAAAAGCCCGGAGCGCTTTATTCTGGGCTTTGCACCGGATCCCAGGCGACCTAACTGTCTCAACAGGTTAAAAGCTGCCATGGGATTTTATAATGTCCGAATAGTGGGCGAATTCAAATACAGAATGATGATAGACAATTATGACGCGATAGAGCTGTTCCGCTATGCAGGGGAAAACGGAATGCCCGTAGTGCTGCATCTTGAAGAGCCGATCGTCCACGATTATTTTCTGGGGAACACCATTCCGCGCGCCACTTATTGGTACAGCGGCGGCATAGACGCTCTCGAAAGAGTTCTGAAGCTTTGTCCCGACACTGTCTTTATGGGACATGCTTTTTCGTTCTGGAGTTATTATTTGACCGATAACCCCGCATATCCCGATAAATCGGAGAGAAAATTCGTTCGCGGCAGAGTGCTGGACCTGCTCGATAAATATAAGAATCTTTACTGCGATATTTCGGCAGGTTCCGGAAGAACAAATCTCGAAAAAGATCTGAAATTTACCAAATCGTTTATGACCGATTATTGCGACAGGATAGTTTATGCGCGCGATACTTTCGACAATTCGCATCAGGAACTTATAAATTCTCTCGGCCTTGAAAAAGAAGTTTTGGACAGAATTTATTATAAAAACGCTCTTGAACTTGTTCCGCTCGAAGGAAGAAAAGTGCCGCTTGACAGAGAAGATTTCTGGGATCTTCCGGAATGAGCGTAAAAAAATTTTTCTGAAAAGGCAACGGGGAATGCAGAAAGCGCAATAACGCCGTGAGCCCATTGCCTATAAAATTGACGACGGCACCACGAAAAGGAAATAACGTCAGGAAAGCCCGGGCTTTCCGCGTGTTTTGATAAAACACGCGGAAGGGGTTTGTCGGATAAAAATTATGGCGTAAAAAGTATCGAAGGAGAATTTAAAATGATAAAGAAAACAGTTGCAAAGATATTGTCCGTTTTTCTTGCGCTTGCCCTACTTGTCGGCGTCGGCTGCGGCGGTACGTCGAAAGACGACGGAACTAAGATCGTTCTCAACGTCGAATACTTCGACGGGGGATTCGGTTCCGAGTGGCTGGAAATAGCCGCGAAAGAATTCGAAGAACTCTATGCCGATTATACGGTGGGAGACAAAAAAGGCGTTATCGTCGAACTTGACGGTTCCAGACAGACCGGGCAGAACGTATACGACGCTTACAGCTTAATGAATAACGAGATATTTTTTACCGAACAGGTTTTGAATTATTACGATTTCGTCAATAAGGATTATCTGCTTGATCTAAGCGATGTCTTGACCGAAGTGATTCCCGAGCAGGGTCATTCCATCGAGAGTGTGATGGATGAAGAATTAAAGAAATTTTACGGCGTCAAAGAAGGGGAAGAAACGCATTATTACGCGGTTCCGATGTCGAGTTCTTTTTGCGGACTCATTTACGACGAAGAATTTTTCTATAACAACGGTCTGTTTCTCACGAGAGAATATGACGGAGCGGAGCAGGGAACGATCATAAATCCCGGCAGCGCTTATATCATAGGAAATATCAAAACCGCCGATTCGAACGGCGAATACGCGGCTTTAGTGACGGAGAACGGCGAAACTTATTATAAAACCCAGCCCGACGAAAACGGAAAAACATATTATCTTTCTGAAGGCCCTGACGGCGAATACGGCACATATGACGACGGTCAGCCGAGAACTTACGAGGAGTTTTTCAGGCTGTGCCACTATATGAAGACGTATAAAAACACTTATCCGTTCATCATGATGGGTGACGGCGCCGGATATATCGACTGGTTTTTGGATCAGCTGTTCGCCGATTACGAAGGAAAAAATGAAGCGCTGAAAAATTTTACTTTCGAAGGATCGGCTGAAAATCTCATTGATGTCGGCGACAGCGGCAACATAACGGAACTTCCCGACGTGGCGCTTAATTCCGAAGAAAAGGGCGACAACGCCATGATAACCAAAAGCGCCGGCAGATATTACGCTTTGAAATTTTATGAAAACATGGTCAAGGGAGGCGCCGGAACGTGGCTGCACCCCGACTGGAATAAAAATTCCAGTCAATTCGACGCTCAGCTTGATTTCATGCTCTCCATAAAGACAGGCGAAACCAAAGCGGCGTTCCTTATAGACGGCGTGTGGTGGGAAGAAGAATCCAAAACAAATTTCAAAAATCTCGAAAATTATTACGGCGAAAAATACAAAAAAGAAAACAGGCATTTTAAATTGTTTTCTCTGCCCAAAGCCTCCATTGACCAGGTGGGAGACGAAAGAGTTATCATGGACACGGGCTATTATGCCGCGTTCATACTCAGTTCAATCGCCGAGGAAAAGGTAGAAATCGCAAAAAAATTCATTCAGTATTGTTTTACAGACGCCAAGAACAAAGAGTATACGATGATTACCGGTGTGCCGCGCGGATTTGAATACGACCTTAGCCAGGAAGAATACGAAAGCATGAGTTCTTTCGGACAGGGCATATGGGATGTCGTAAAATCCGGCAATGCTACGATAATGTATCCGCAGTCCACCAGTAAATATTATCTCGACAGAGTTCGCGCACTGCAGCCCGGAATGTATTTTTATACAAAAGTAGACGGGATGGCTTATGACAATATTCAGGAAGTGATAGAAGAAAAAAATATAAGTGCGGAGGAAGCATTCAGGGGTATTTATCTCTATCATGAAGACAGATATTGATATACGGGAGGGGGATAAAATGGAACATACCGCTGAATCGGTGAAGATAAAAAGAATCAGCAAGCGGACAAAAAAACTGATTTTCTGTCTTGCGTTGATAATTTTGCCGCTTATACAGTTTGCGATATTTTACATAGGGGTAAATCTCAATTCGATAAGGATGGCGTTTGTTCAATTCGACGGATACGAAGATACTGTCGGAACATTCGTTTGGTTCGAAAACTTTAAAACCGTTTTCCATGAAATGGCTACGCTTGCCAACTGGCCGATCATGATCAGAAATTCGGTAGGCATATGGGTTTTGGGACTTGTCACAAAAACGCCGCTTACTATTCTTATAAGTTATTTTATTTACAAAAACGCAAAGATCGGAGGGGTGTTTAAAGTTATTTTATTCGCCCCGTCGATAGTTTCGGTCATGGTGACGGTCATGCTGTACGAATATTTTGTCGACACCGCCATCCCGAGTTTGTTGGAATCTTCTTTCGGAATAGTTATGGAAGAAGGCTTTTTCAAAAGCCCGAATTTGAGATTCTGGACAATTTTCTTTTATGGTTTTTGGTGCGGGTTCGGCACCAGTTTGCTGCTTTATTCAAACGCTATGGACGCCATTTCCGATTCGGTGGTCGAAGCTTCCCATCTCGACGGGGTAGGTTATATGCAGGAATTCTGGTATGTGACCATGCCGATGATCTTTCCGACGTTTAAAACGCTGATGATGGTCGGCTCTGCCGGGGTGCTTTTGGATCAGTTCTATTTATACGAGTTTTACGGCATGAAAGCATATACCGATATCCAGACAGTGGGATATTACGTTTTCAAGGAAACCATGCTTGTAAATTCCACCGGTTATCCGAGAATTGCCGCCATGGGCATTATCATAACCTGCGTTGCGGTTCCGTTTGCCCTGCTCATCAGATACCTGATGAACAAGGTCGATCCTATGGAGGGCTGACATGAATACGGCAAAAACAAAGGCAGGAAAAATAAATAAAAAAATTACCGTGGCTCAGGTTCTTATAGTGGCGTTTCTTGTTTTTTACATCGTCGTTCTTCTCATACCGCTTGTGTGGGGAGCTTTGACGTCGCTGAAAGAAAGCGCTCTGGAACTTCGGGAAAACATGTTCGGCTTGCCGAGAACATGGCGTTTCGAAAATTATTCTCTGGCGTTTGAAAATCTTTTTGTGGAAACGACCAGAAACGAGCCGTATTATTTGGGCGAAATGATGCTTTATTCGTTGATGTATGCCTCTGTTTCGGCGTTGGTCAACACGCTTACATTTTATATCGTCGCCTATGCGAGGACGAGATTCGATTTTAAATTTCTCGGCATCATCGACGTTATAGTTTTGGTCACGATGGCGCTGCCGATCGTGGGCAATCTGCCGTCGTCGATAATGATCTTCAAGCAGCTTAATCTCACAGACAATTTTTTCGGGATGACCGTCATTGCCAAAATGAATTTTCTGGGCATGTATTATTTTGTTATCTGTACGGCTATAAGGGGCATACCGCGGGCGTTTTCGGAAGCCGCCGAAATAGACGGAGCAAACGAAATGCAGGTCATGCTGCGTGTGATTTTTCCGTTGACGGTTGGGATATTCTTTACGATTTTCATAGTGAAATTTATCGATTATTGGAACGACTGGCAGACCCCGTATATATTTTTAAGGAATTTTCCCACGGCTACTTACGGGCTTTGGATGTTTAAAGACAACACTTTGTTCGAACTTCCGCAGAAGCTCGCGGCATGCATACTCGTGGTGCTGCCGATTTTGGTGATATTTTTTATTTTCCATAAAAAACTTATGGGCGGAATATCGCTCAGCGAAGGGGTAAAAGAATAAAAAGGAGTGAAAAAAATGATGAGAGCAAACTTAAAAAAGATGCTTATCGGAATTATTGCGGCGTTGTTTTGCGCCTGTATGGCGCTTTCTGCCACGGTATTTTATGCCGATGCCGAAGGCGCTGAATATGAATTTCCGATAGAAGAAAGCTACACGGTGGGGGAATCGCTTACTCTTCCCGGGTGCGAGATAGAAAACGTTGCGGCGCAGCCTTACGTGCTTTATCCCGACGGAAACTATAAAAAGACGGGCAACATTGTTTTTAGCCGGGCGGGCAAGTATGTTATAACCTATCAGGCGACAGTGAACGGAGCTCTCGTTTCGGAAGAAAAAGTCGTTTACGCATACGAAGAAAAATATTTTTCCGACAAGAACAGCGACAATATCGAATATCAGGCGGATAAAGAATTCAGTATCGACGCTGCCGGTTCGGTCGCTACAGCCGACGGTTTGTACGTAGAACTTTCCGAAGGCGGGGTTTTTACATACAATAAAATTTTCGATCTTACCGGCAAAACAAAGGACGACGTGATATTTTCCTGCAACATAATGGCCACCACGCCGACTTATGCGGATTTCTGGGAGCTTACCGTCAGGTTTTCCGATGTTTACGATCCCGAAAATTATGTCGACGTGGTGCTTTGGCATAACGGCAACAGCACCGATCACGATTACGATATTCTGCTTGACAGCATAAATTACGTCAGAGCCGGAGCGAGCAATCAGACGCCTACCGGCTACTCTCCCAACGACAGAAATCCCGACGGGTCGCTTGGGGTGTATCATGTCGGCAGATACGGCAACTGGGCTTATGTTTCCATGATGAGCAACTCTGCGGATAAAAACAACCTGACCGATACTTTCGATATAAGCTTCGATTACGCGGAAAAGAAAGTGTACGGACCGGAAAAGTCGATGGTCGGTAAAAATATGATCTGCGATTTGGACGATCCCGTGTTTTTCGGAGAAAATCTTTGGGAAGGGTTTACGAACGGCAAATGCAGGGTCAGTGTTTTTGCAAGAGAATATCAGACGGTGAAAGGGGCCCTTTTCATAAGAAATATTTTTGACGACAGCGGAGAAGATTTTCAGGATAATCTTTTGACAGAACCAAACGTGCCGTCGATAAACGTCGATACCGGAAATTACGGCGAAAATCTTCCGTTTGCGGTCGTGGGAAAGCCGTATAAAGTATTCGACGCTCAGGCAGACAACATGGGCGCTTATTGTTCGCCCGTAACTTGCAATGTTTATTTTAACTATAATTCAGGCAATCCCATATCGGTCAATCTCGAAGACGGTAAGTTTATTCCCGAAATTCCCGGCGGGTACACTATTGTGTATTCGGTCACGGACGGTTTCGGCGAAACTTTCACCGAAAAAATCAATATAACCTGCATCGGAGACAATAATCCCATGCAGTTAATTCTCGATGAAGAAAAGGTTACTTCTGCCGATACGGGAGCGTTGATCGATGTCGCGGGGTATGAAATTTTGAACGAGTCCGGCGATGTTTCGGTAGAAATAAAGGCCGTATGCGGCGATATCAGTTACAATATAGGAGAGGACCTTTCCTTCCGTCCTTTTGAGAGCGGCGTTTATACTATACAATATAAGATAACCGATTATGCCGGGCAGACGGACGAGATCAGCTATGAAGTCGATGTTTCGCCGTTAGACGAGCCGCTGTTTATAGACGAGATTCTGCTTCCCGAATATTTCATCGCCGGCTATAAACAAAACCTTCCGGCTTTGCAGGCCTATGATTTTAAGGACGGCGGCAACGTTATACAGGCAAAGGTTTTCGTTAAAGAAGGCGATAACCCCGAACGCGAAATCACCGGCGATTTTATACCTGCGGTCACGGGCGAAAATTATACTTTGGAAATAATCTACCGCGCGCAGGGCAAATTCGGTACAGGCCAAACCGTGTTCAGAAGAGAATGTTGTTCGATATACAGCGATGCGGGAGAGAATTATCTTGACACAAAAAAACTGTTTGCGACCGACGGCGATATTTCCGCCGATTATATCGAAATAGACTATACCAACTATGCTACGTACACGACAACGGCTGACGGGGCATCCATGACATACATAAATCCCATACCCGCCAACGTGTTCGAAGCCGAGTTTAACGTAAACGGAAACGCCTTCGACAAATTGAATTTTTATTTGTCGGACGCGGTCGACGGCAGGACCGTTAAGGCTACCGTAGAAAAATATAATAGCGAGTCTGTTTATTTCAGCGTCAACGACGGCGTCAAGGTTATTGTTTCCGGCATATCTTTCGATAATGCCGACAGAGCGTTCAATATATCCTACAACAACCTGACGCAGAAATTCACTGTGAATTTCACTGACGAATTCAGCGTGAACACATATACCGACGGTACGCTTTTCAACGGATTTGAAAGCGGAAAAGTTTATTTTGAAATGGAGTTCGAAGGTGTTACCGGGCAGGCTTCGGTCATAATGAAAAAAGTTGCGAATCAGCAGCTTATCGACTACATTTACGATTCCACCGAACCGCTTTTGACTCTGAACGGCGAATATGATAAGAGCTATGATATCGGAGACACCGTTTCCGTGATATCTGCCGTATGCCTTGACATGATAGATCCGTCTATCGGCGCCACATTGACCGTTTATGATCCCGACGGCAATATTATGAAAGACACCGGCGGAAGGACGCTTTCCGGGGTAGATATCTCGGTAAATTATGAGATAAAACTCAGCGCTTACGGCAGGTATAAAATATCTTATGCGATCAGCGGCACAAGCGACCCGCTTGACTTCTTTATCACCGTGGTCGACAGAGAAAAACCCGAGATTCAGATAAAAAATAAAATAAACGCCTCCTACAACGTCAACGACAAAATTTCTTTGGCGGCGGATGCGACCGACAACATGGGGGGAGAGCTTAAGCTTATCGTCTGCGTTGAAACTCCCGATTCGATAACAGAGTACGTTACAGACGGAGAGTACACTTTCAGGTCCGAAGGAAAATATAAAATTATTTTCACCGCGCTGGACAGCCGCGGTAACTGCGGACAGGTAATATACGAGACGGTTGTCGGTTAGGAGAAAAATTATGAAAAAGATCTTTAATAAAATATTGATATTTGCACTGGCGGCATGTTTCTTATTCGCCGCGGCGTGTTCCGATCCCGACGGGCAAAACTCCGGAAACGGCGGAACAGAAGAAATAATTCTGGATACAACTCACGGCGGATTACAGACCGAAACGGACAGTTACATCCTCGAAAACGGAAACACTTCATACAGCATAGTCGTTGCGGCGGAAGCTTCCGCCAGAGAAGAGAAAGCCGCCGGCGTGGTTCAGCAGTTGTTTTACGAAGCGACCGGGAAGAACCTTCCGATAATTGTCGATGCGGGCATAACTTTTTCGGAAGACGGCACGTTCATTTCCGTGGGGGATAATGCTCTTGCCCAATCGCAGAACGTAACGTACGACAGCGCTTCCGAAAGCGGGTTTATGATAAAGACGGTAGGCAAGACGGTGTTTTTGCTCGGTGGAAATTACGGAATAGTGTATTCTGCGTACGAACTTATGACTAAATTGTTCGATTTCGACTACTTCGGAGAATACGATTATTATATCGACCGCAACGTGACGTCTTTGAAATTTTACGATTTCGATATTTTGGAAATACCCGATATCGAATACAGGGAAAATTACGTTGCCGGAACGGCGAGATACGGTTACGATCCGATGTTTGCGGACGCCATGCGCGTCACGGAAACGATAACCTTCGGTTTCGGCGGGTCTCACAATTCCTTCGATTTTGTACCTTATTATGCCGACGATGCAACCGCGCAGCAGAATCTCGGCGAATATTATACGGAAAATTACCGCGACTGGTTCAGCGAAGAGTGGTATGATTACGAAAACAAACCGGCACAGCTGTGTTATACCCGTCATTCCGACGAATACATGCAGCTTGCAGTAGAGAATGCAAAGAGCGAAATTTTAAAAAATCCCGATAAAAACATACTCACCTTTACCCATCAGGACAATACATACTGGTGCCATTGCGACAGCTGTAAAGTACTGGAAGAAAAATACGGCTGCGTTTCCGCGGGGTATATCATATTCCTGAACGAGTTTGCCGATAAAGTGAACGCATGGGCGAAAACCGAGCTTGGCAGAGATATCAAGGTAATGGGCATGGCATATCACGCCAATGAAGCCGCGCCGACAAAATATAACAGCGAGACGGGAAAATACGAGCCCATAGACGACGAAGTGGTGTTTTCCGATAATCTTTACATACAGTATGCACCGCACAACACCGACTATCAGGTGGCGTTCGATGCGCCCGGCAACGAAGCGGATATAAGAGCGCTTCAGTCGTGGAGCGCGCTCTCCGACAAACTGTTTTTGTGGACTTACAGTCAGGCAAATTATGCCGATTACTTCATGTTTTACGATAATTTCAACTCCATGCAGAGAAATTATCAGCTGATGACGAAATACCGCACCATGTGTATTCTCGAACAGGGTCAATGGGATAACGAAAATCCCACCGCGTTCAACAATCTGAGAGCCTACCTTGCTTATAAACTCGCATGGAATTCACAGGCGGATTTTGCCGGACTTATAGATAAATATTTCGAGCATGTTTACGGCAGCGCTGCCGAACCTATGCGGGAATTGTTCGATACGCTGAGAATCTGGTATACATATCTGCACGACGAGGGGATTATCGACAAGAGATTCTATCAGTATTGCTCCGAGGAAATATATCCGCAGGGTTTCCTGGAATCGTTGCTCGGCAAAATCGAAGAGGCGTATCGGGCGATAGAGCCTTTACAATCGAGCGACGCCGAAAGTTATGAACAGATTAAAGACAAAATCTGTCTTGAATCCATGTTTTTGCGGCATATAGAGATAGAGGTTTATTCGTCGAGTTATACCGACAGCCAGATTTTAGCTATGAAAAAGCAGTTTAAATCCGACTGCGAGCGGTTGAGAATAAGCAGAATGAGCGACGGCGTTTCCATAGATAATCTATATACCGAATGGGGTGTGTGATATTTTGCGGCGCAAGCGTAATTCCGCAGAGCGTATAAGAAAATTTTTTATAGACGGGGAGAAAAAATGAAGAGATTCGGTTCAGTCAGAAGAATATGTTTGTTTATATTGGCGGTCATTGCCGCGGTATGTTTCGGACTAGGCTGCGGCGGCGATGCAGAACAGACAGTTAAAAGCGTTAAAATAACAAATAAAATAAGCGTCATGAGTTTGGGCGACGTTCACGGCTTTCGGTCGGAAATAACGGGCATAACCGAAGCGGCGGAGTGGAGTTCGGACAATCCGGAAGTTATCGGCATCACAGCCGACGGCACCGCCACTGCCCTTAAAGCGGGTTCGGCAACCGTCACCCTCTCTGCCGGAGATTTGACAGACAGCGTTACCGTTACCGTTTCGGATGAAGACGTGCCGGTGTTGAACAAAAATAAAAGCGACGATATCGTTTTATACAAAGGCAATTTTTTCCAATTGCAGCCTTCGGTGACGTATAAGGGAAAAACAGTCACCGACGATATCGATTATGCTTTTGTTTCCGATAATCCCGAAGTCGCCGCCGTGGACGAAAACGGAAAAGTTTCGGCTGCGGACATCGGCGAATGCAGCATCGCCGTCACCGCCGAATATCGGTTTACCGAGCTGTCAGCAGCATATAAAGTGAGAGTCGTGGACGGGAATTTTCTGACCCTCAGCATGAACAGCGCGGTCCTTTCCACGCTTGATTATCAGGATAAAGTAAGTTCCGTAACGCTGGAAGCCGTTCTTTATCGGAACAGCAATGAAGTTACCGATTTTTCTGTAAATTGGGAAAGCAGCGACAGCGGGGTAGTAACAGTTTCGGACGGCGTTCTTTCCGCCGTCGGTGCCGGTACGGCGGTTATTACCGCGGAGAGCGACGGGTTCAGCGATTCGTGCACCGTAACGGTAGAAAAACCGGTGATAGAGACAGGGTTTTCTTTTGATTACGAAACTTTGAATGATATTGTTCTTCCCGATTACGATATAGCCGATTTCGACGAAGACAATATAACCGCCGTTATGTATGACGGTACGGATGTTTATGCGGACAAGAAGATCGATAAGGATAAATGCATAGGTTCGCCTGAAGCTAAGGATCTTGTAATAGTGACAAAAAAAGCCGAGTATGAAGTTTCCGTGACCGTTTACAACAAGATAGTAAAAAACAAGGCCGATCTTGAAAACGTGACCGCGGGACTTGCCGTGTTCGACGTCGATCCGAAAAATAAGGCCAAAGGAAAGTATTATGACGGTTATGTGGTCATCGACGCGGATATCGAATATGACGGACCGTTCCATGCCATAGCCCACGGCAGCGAATGTGCTCCCGACGGACACAGCGGCGTGTTTTATACGGATCCCACGGTAAACGGTTTCAGAGGCGAAATAGACGGCAGAGGGCATACGATTTCAGGACTTGTCATCGAAGAAACTTACAGCGGGTTTGTGGGCGCCATGAACGACGGAAGTTACCTGCACGATATTAACCTTGAAAACGTTACGGTGAAAGCTAAGATGTCGGGCGGCGTGACGTCGATGGTCTACGGATCGGCCGTTCTCGAGAATGTTTCCGTAAGCGGCAAACTCGATATTACGGGTATGTCTTTTGCCAATTCTTACGAAGCGGCGGGACTGTTCTGCAATTCTATAGGTAACAACGCCTGTTCGTTTACCGATTGCGTAGCCAATCTGACGGAGCCGTTTGATCTCAGGGATGCCGCAAAACAAAAGATTGCGGTTTTCGGATATACATATACCAACACGTCTTTTAAATTTACCGATTGCGCCGTCATAGGAACTGACAGGCTTTTCGGATTTTGCGATATGACAAACGTCGCCAACGTAGAAAACGAATTCGACATTATGAAAGAATTCGACGGCATAACGCTGTTTTCTTCCGAAAGCGAATATCTGGTCGATCAGGCAGTCAAAGACGGTTATGTCAGAGACGATTCTCTCAGCAAAGACGCAACATGCATGGAGAGCGGAAAAATCGTTCTCAAAAAAACAGGCGAAGACGATATGGAATTTGTAATTCCCGCATTAGGTCATGATTTTGACGTCGAAGGACATTGCCGCCGTGCGGGCTGTACGGCTACGCTGACGAGCCGGAATGCAGAAGCGGACGTTAAAGACGGATTCGATTTCAAATCGTTGAAAGGTGGGGAAGAAGTGCTGTCAGTCACTTTCGAAGGGACGCCGGTTGCCCATACTGACGGAGTTATAGAGTTCGGTACTGCCGAAGCGTCGATGACGCCGAAAACTTATCGGGTCACTTATGCCGACGGGAATGCAGTCGACGTTGCGCTTACGATTTATTCGGTGCTTATCAGCGACGAGAAAGAATTGCGCGGGGCGCACGAATATCAGACGGTGGTGACGGATCAATACGGGTCGAAGATAGGCGGCTACTTCAAGTTTGACGAAAACGTCACAATGACGCAGGGCGCGTGGAAGAAAGAAGATATGTTCGGTTTCGGGCCGTCATCGTGGTACAGCGGGATATACGGATTCGTGGGAACTATAGACGGCAACGGAAAAACCATCACTGGACTGGAAATAGACGGTGTCCAGAACCTGACGTCGGGGAACGGATTTATCTATACGCTTGCAGAAGGCGGAGTGATAAAGGATCTGACGTTTGAAGGAGCAAAGATGAACATCTCGGGCGGGTGCAACGGCGGATTTATAGCGGCGCACGTACAGGGCGGAACAATAGAGAACGTTAAGATAACTGTAACGTATCCGGAAGGATATGCCGAAGGGGACCCCGTAAACTATGCGAGAGCCGGGGGCGTGCTGCTCGGAGAGATGGGAAGGAACAAAGAAAACACGACGGTTACGGTGAAGAACGTGACGGTGATAGCGGGGGACGAAGCCACGGGAAGCCGGCAGTACAGCAGTCCGATAGGATGTAAGAAGGATGAAGCGGGGTCGGTAAGCAAAGATAAGATAAAGTTTGAGGATGTAACGTTTGTCGGGTTTGAAACATTGATGGTGTGGGTCGGCGGAGTGAGAGTGACGACTGCAGAAGGGCTGGAAGACTACATAACCTGCACGAACGTAGTCAGCATGACTGCGGAAGAATATCAGGCAAGCCTGGCGTAAATGAATATATTCGCGCTTACGGCGCAAAAAAGGAGGAAGATATGAAACATTACACATCGCCCGTCGTTATGTTTAACCGCTATGCGGTTGACGTTCTGGCGGCCAGCAACGAGACGGATTTTGTTCTCGAAGACGAAGGTATATGGGAATAAAGGGGGGAACCGTCATGAAATTTACAAAAAAATTAGCATTGTCCGTAACTCTTTTTGTTGCCATGTTTGCATCTTTATGTATGGGTGCCGTTATTTATTTCACTGCGGCGGATGCAGTCGGCATGACTTTTAAGCCGGGTGCGGAGATAAGGCTCGTACAGGACAGCTACGGCATTCGTTTCGGACTTGACGTCGACGCGGATACTTATGCAGCGGTCGCCGAAAACGACAATGCCGAGCTCGGCGTGGTGATAGCACCCGATTTTGCCATAGCCGCGGCCAAAGAACAGTCCGGAGATCTTATAGAAAAAATTCTCGAGCTGTATCCTCAGCAAAACGGCAAAGACAGCATAACAGTAAAAATCGATCCCGCAAAAATGACGGATAACGGCGACGGTACATATTCGGCAAAATGCGCGTTGGTCAACCTTAAAGACACCAACTTAAAATACAGCTATCGGTGCGTTGCTTATTATACTGTCGACGGCGTAACTTACGTTTACGGGGGCGAAAGCGATGCCAGATCCGTTTCCGACGTCGCGTCGGCATATATTTCGGATCCGCAGGCAGATGCCGATTATAAACTTATCGCGGCGGAAATGGTGGCGAAAACCGTCGCCGTAAAACTCACGGGGTCGGCGCAGTGCGTGACCGTCGGCGACGGTAAAGTCACCGTGGATTTAGAGTTTAATAAAAATCTCGGCGATTCGGTTGATCTGAGCGTCATAACCAACGCCGATACGTCGCTCGCGTTTGAAAATCCCGCCGTAGTCGTGGAAGAAAACATCGTTACGCTTAACGGAACGCGTGCGATAAACGAAAGCGCTGCAGTTACCGCTCACGGCGGACTTATAGAATATAACGTCACCGTGACGGCGGCGGCCGATGCGGAGACGGACGTTAAAGACGGCGTCGACTTCGCAAATCTCATTCCCGAAGACGAAGAAATCGCGCAAGTGACTCTCGCCGGCGAACCCGTAGCGCTTACAGAAGGAAGCAAAGCTCAGTTTGAAAAAACCGACGCGGGCGAGAACATTAAGGTATATACCGTGACAACGGTTTCCGGAAAAGACTATACAGTGAATCTCAAACTCTGGTCTTTGATAATCGACGACGAATCGGAACTGACGGCAATGAATCAGTATACGTACAGCGATACCGTGCATTACGGCGCGCAGAGAACATACGGATGGTTCAAGCTGAATGCGGATATTCCCATGACAAATGCATGGAGCGCAGATTATATGGTCGGCAACGGCGACTATACGGCGGGAACTCACGGTTTCGTCGGGGTGTTTGACGGCTGCAACCATTCAATAACCGGTTTTGTCATTCCCAACGTCGTGAATAAAGTTGCCATGTTTTATGCTGCCGGGCAGAACACCGTCATCAGGAATCTTAAAATAACTGCTGAAAACAAGTCGACGGGCGGATTTAACAGTGCGGTTTTGGCATTGTCGGCGGACGGCGGCACCTTTGAAAACATAGAGCTTACCGTTGCATTGCAGGACGTATACATCGACAATAATTACGGAGAAACGCTCGGCGGCGGCGGAATGTTCGAATATATTCACGAACTCGATGCGTACGATGGCGTTAAGCTGACGTTGAACAATGTCAAAATAATTGCCAAAGATACGGCTACCGGCGAGAGAGCGACCGCGCCGTTGGGAATAATTAAGAAAGAAAAAGACGTTTCGGGAAGAACGGAATTGAACGGCGTGACTATAGCGGGCTTTAAAAACGTTATGTACAGTGCGACGACGCCCGTTACGGATCTTGAAGGATTGCAGGAAAAAGCCAACTGCACCGATGTTGAAATATTCAGAACTTTGTCCGAGTATAACGAAAGCCTTTATATAAAACTGGATGCTGTCGAAACGGATGTAAAGGACGGCTTGAACCTGGCCGCGCTGATCGACGGGGAGATTGTCTCTGTTACCGAAAACGGAGAGCCGGTTGCGCTTGAAAGCGGTAAAATAACCTACACTGCAGAGGACGCGTCGCCTGTCGCCAGAAATTATCTGATAACCGACGCGGAAGGTAAAATTTATTCGCTTTCCGCCACCGTTTATTCAGCGCTTATCAGCGACGAGGAAGAACTGCGCGGGGCGCACGAATATCAGACGGTGGTGACGGATCAATACGGGTCGAAGATAGGCGGCTACTTCAAGTTTGACGAAAACGTCACAATGACGCAGGGCGCGTGGAAGAAAGAAGATATGTTCGGTTTCGGGCCGTCATCGTGGTACAGCGGGATATACGGATTCGTGGGAACTATAGACGGCAACGGAAAAACCATCACTGGACTGGAAATAGACGGTGTCCAGAACCTGACGTCGGGGAACGGATTTATCTATACGCTTGCAGAAGGCGGAGTGATAAAGGATCTGACGTTTGAAGGAGCAAAGATGAACATCTCGGGCGGGTGCAACGGCGGATTTATAGCGGCGCACGTACAGGGCGGAACAATAGAGAACGTTAAGATAACTGTAACGTATCCGGAAGGATATGCCGAAGGGGACCCCGTAAACTATGCGAGAGCCGGGGGCGTGCTGCTCGGAGAGATGGGAAGGAACAAAGAAAACACGACGGTTACGGTGAAGAACGTGACGGTGATAGCGGGGGACGAAGCCACGGGAAGCCGGCAGTACAGCAGTCCGATAGGATGTAAGAAGGATGAAGCGGGGTCGGTAAGCAAAGATAAGATAAAGTTTGAGGATGTAACGTTTGTCGGGTTTGAAACATTGATGGTGTGGGTCGGCGGAGTGAGAGTGACGACTGCAGAAGGGCTGGAAGAGTACATAACCTGCACTAACGTTGTCAGCATGACTGCGGAAGAATATCAGGCAAGCCTGGCGTAAATGAAAAATCCGAAGAAGAATTTGCGGTGAAATATGTTTAATTTTGCAGAGAACGGAAAACTTAAAGCGGCGGTCTTGTATTCCGAAAAAAGAGATGCCGTAGACAACAATGCCGTGAGCGAGTTTTGTCTGCTTGCGAGATTTGCGACAAATAAGGACCAGATGGCTTTTCCGGATATTCCCGAAGGTTTCGGAAATTTTATCTGCATCGGCGCGGACAACGAACACGTAAAAAAATTCGGCATAAAAGTGCCCGTTGAAAAATTTGCGGACGACACGGTGTATATTCTTGTCAAAGGCAACGTGGCTGTGCTTGACGGCGGTGTACGCGGAAAACTTTATGCTGTGTATGAATTCGCGGAAAGGTTTTTGGGAATAAGATTTTATTCCAGAAACAAATTCAAAACTCCGAGCGTATCTGACCTTAAACTCGACGACTGCGAAATAATCTATACGCCTAAAATCACGTATAGGGAACTTTATTCTCCCGACTTGCGTTTTGACGGTCTTTACGCCGCAAGGCTCAGGCACAATTCGGAAAATTATGCACTTGCCAAAAGCAATCTGGGCGGCGGGCTTAAATGGGCTATGCCTGCAAGTCATACCACTTTCGACTATCTTTTCCGGCCGGAAGATCCTGTAACGGGATTTGATAAGCACCCCGAATACTATTCTTTCATAAAAAGTCAGAACAAACGGGTGGGAAGACATCATAACGAGTTGGGATTTCCTTGGGGAGAGGGCGAATTGTGCTGGTCCAATGCGGATGTCGTGAAAATTCTGACCGAACGGCTTAAACAGTGGATTTTAGAACAGAAGGAAAAGGAAATTTTTTCAATATCCCAAAACGATTGGACCGAACATTGCGAATGCGACGCATGTACCGCTCTTGCCGAAAAATACGGCAAGGGCGGAGAACCCCGTTGGAGCGCGCCTATAATCGTTGCTCTGAACGCCGTTGCGAAGAATATCAAAGAGTGGCAGAAAACAGACGAAAGGGTGAAAGGAAGAAAAATTCTCATAGAAACCTGCGCGTATCATTACGGGACCGAACCGCCCGTGGGGCTTAAAGTCGAAGACAACGTTCTCATAAGGCTTTGTACGCACGAGTGCTGTTTTTATCACGGATTCGACGACGAAAGCTGCGGGGTAAACGCCGTTTTCAGAGAAACGCTTTCGGGGTGGAAAAACATAGCAAAAAACATTTATATATGGGATTACACCAATAATCACTGCATGGAAATAGCGTTCAATACCGTTTTGCCTAACTTGCAAAGAAATATTAAGTTTTTTGCGGAAAATAACGTGATCGGCGTATTTTCGGAATATGAAGATTATACGTATCACACAGGTTTTTGTCCGGAAGTAAAACAGTATCTGATAGCAAAACTGCTGTGGAATCCGGATCTGGATTTTGAAAAGGAATATGACGGCGCAATGGATTTCTTTTATGAAGACAGCGCCCCGTATATCAAGCAGATTGAAAAAAAGTTTGAACTTAACGCCGCAAAAATTCCCATGTTCCATCCGAGACTTGCTTATTCTATCATGAAAGAACATTATTCGGACGAGTTTTTACAAAAAGCGACCGAACTGTTTGAAAAAGCGCTCGAAAAAGCAAATACAGCAGAAGCGGAACTTCGGATAAAACGCGATTACGTGTGCCTTAAATTCGTTAAAATGTATTTCAATAAGGGCAAAAATCAAAAAGAAATGGACGCTGTTATAGATGAGTGCAGATATCTCGGCGTGACTTTTTCCAAAATGAATGCCTTTATCCGTCATTTTTATTACGGCGAGAAAGAAGATCTGTTTATCGACGAAATCGAAGAAAGAAACAAAAAGGCCGATTATCAGAAACTGATG
>CAUHGY010000022.1 GCA_959605945.1 uncultured Clostridia bacterium
CCGGTCCGCAGGGGCCTGCCGGAACCAACGACGCCATCTATGCCGGTGTAAACACCAATACACAGCTCACGCAGTCCGCTACGGTTCCCATCACACAATTGGCGGCAACGCCAGGCACGACCATGTCGGTTTCGTCTAATGCCGTAAATATTACGGAAACGGGCACCTATATCGTTTCTTATGAAGTCACCGGCGCTACCCGTCCCACCACCTTTTCCATACAGCTTTACAAAAACGGGGCGCAGGTACCTAACGAAATGCTGGCAAATTTCGGCAGCAAAACGATTCTTATCGATCTGAACGCAGGCGATACTCTTTCTCTCTATAACGGAGCGACAGACAACTTAACCGCCGATACTCGATGCCCGCGCTGTTAAGCGCGGGCATAATTTTAATCCAGCATATATGAAAGTCTCAGCAGCGACAGTCTTCTGCGCATATACGGGTGATATTTAAGCCCCTCGTCTCTCAGTGCGTCCGAAATCCCTATTTCCGAAGTTTCGGTTGCACAGCCCGCTTTTTTCATAGCGGCGTAAATACGGTCTCTCCCCGGTACCGAAGCTATGATATTTCTTATTTTTCCCCAATTTTCTTCTATAAGCCGCGGATTTATGCCGTCGGTTATGGTGTCGGGCGTGTTAAGCTTTATAACTTCGTCTTTTAAAGCGCCGTAATGAACGTAAACGTCCTGCCAGTCGATTTTTTCGGGATGCGCCGAAACCCTGTCTTTTAAAAACAGTTTTTCATAGATCTCCATTATAAGCAACGTAGCCACTCCGACTTTTTTGCCGTGAAAGTCGGAAACCTTTCCTTCAAGCAATTTTTTACATTCCCAAAAATGCGAAAGAATGTGCTCCGTACCGCTTGCCGGACGCGACGTCTTTGTAAAACTCATTCCGAATCCTGTCAGAAGAAGCGCCTCGAAAACCTCGCCCGCGCTTTGTTCGTCGTCAAGAGTAATTCTGTCGGCGACAGACATTATCTTATCGGCGGCTCTACGCGTCAAATCGGCAACTCTTTGGCAGTAATATTCGCCCGTTATCAGATGCGACACCTGCCAGTCTATAAGGCCGACGTATTTACCCACCATGTCGCCGAAACCTGCGCTTTTAAGCTCGGCAGGCGCAGCGGCAAGAATCTTTGTGTCGCCTATTATAACTTCGGGTGATTTTGCCGCATAAGTGATTTTAAAATTACCGTCTGTGAGCGGAGCGTTATACGAGGCGAATCCGTCCATTGAAGGCGCCGTAGCAAAAAGACAAAGCGGTTTGCCGGCAATAGCTGCGCCCATGCGGCAAATGTCGTGAAGAGAACCCGTTCCTACGGATATTACCCCGTCGAAATTTTTAAGCTCATCGCCTATCGCTCGCGCTTCGCTCAGGGTTGCCTCGCGCAGAGATCCGTATATTCTTTCGGTAACTTTAAAACCGCAAAGCGCTTTTTTTATGCCGCTTGCGGCGCGCAGAGTATTTTCATCCGCCGCTAAAAGCAGCTTTTTCCCGAAGCCGTTGTTTTTTAAAATTTCGCCCGTTCTTGCGGTTATTCCGCTGCCTATCTCCACGGCTCTCACGTTGAGTTCGTGTTTCATACCGCACGGGCAGTTTTCAAACTGTTTTTTAAGAACATTTAAATCCGTCATTTTAGCGCCTCCTTCAATCTGCCCTGAAAACCGCCTCGGTCCCGATAGCATATTTACCGTATTCGTTTACCGTTACGGATACGGTGCCGTGAACGTCTGTTCTGTAAATTCCGGCGTGTATGTTGGCGGCGAGAATACGTTCGAGCGCCGCAGCGGACGGCAGCGGCGACGAATTTTCGCTTCCCACCGATACAATCGCATTATGAGGCTTTACGAGCGAAAGAAACTCTTCCGTACTCGCATCAGCCCCGCCGTGTGCGGAAACTTTCAGGAAGTCCACCTCGCGAAGATTTATGTCTCTGCCGAACAATAACGAATAAAAACCGGCCTCGTAAAAATCTTTGATCTCTTCTTCCGCCTGACCGTCGGAATCGGAAAACAAAAGAAATCTGACGCCGTTGTATTCTATGTAAATTACGGCCGATATATTGTCAATCAGCTCCGGCGACGGATTTATCGCGGCATTGAAATCGTTGTATATGCTTCCTGCAACCTCAGCGGGCGCCGGCCAAAGCACGGCCGCAAAGCAGTTCTCCCCTGAAAGGGTAAGATCGTAAGAAGAAATAAAACGTTCGGTTCCGGATTTTTCAAGCGCGTCTACGGCTTTCTCGAATTCCGGAAAAAGAGATAAATTCTCCACAAACGGCAATGCGGCTTTTTCCGGACGATATTTTTCAGCTATATATCCGGCGCTGCCTATGTGATAGACATCGGGATGCGTCAGCACAAGATAATCAACGCCGCCTGCTTCTTCGATACATTCATCCACGTATTTTTCGGTTTTTTCATCCGGAAGCCCGCAATCGACAAGCATGTTCCTGCCGTCGGGAAAATGTATAAGCGTGCAGTCGCTTTCTCCGACGGCGAGAAAATGAACGGAAAACTCCTTGCCGACAGATATTGTTTTTCTTTCAATCCCGCCGCAGCCTGAAAGCATGAAAAGCAAATATATTGTAACCGCCGCAACCGCCTTTACGGCCTTGCGCGAACTTTTTCTTCCGTACATCTTGTTTTTCAAGCTCTATTCACGAGTTTTGGGTTTAATGCCTTTTTTGAGATTTTCTATATCGGCTTTTATTCTCGGAAGCACCGCAACCGCCGCCTGATAGCCTATATCGTACATTTTGCTGCCCTGTGAAAACGATATGGGCTTATACTCTCTTAAATCGGGGTGAATGACTATGTCTGAGAACCGATAACCTTTTGCCCACGGCTCTTTTACTTTGCTCTGATATGTCGGAAAAATTCTGCCAAGAAGCCCCGGTTTGGCATCCGAAGTTTCATGAGTAGCAAGATCTATACCGACCACATAATCGGCCCCCATGCCGCGGACAAGATCGGCCGGCACCGAGTTCACGAACGCCCCGTCTATATAACGCTGATCGTCAATGACGACGGGTTTGAAAAACGGCGGATAGCTCGATGACGCGCACAACGCCGTCGCTACACTGCCTGTATCGAATACTTTTTCATCGCCCGTTTCAAGATGAGTGGCAACGGCGCGGAAAGGTTTTTTCAGCTCTTCTATATTCATGCCTCCGATATATCTGTCGATGGTGTTGAACAGCCCGGAGGTATCCATCTTGATCATGAAAAAATTCTTTATCTCGCCGAAATCGACTCTTTTTAACAGTTCGGTAATGTCGGTTGAAGAATATCCGTCGGCATAAAAAGCGCCTACTATGCTGCCAATGCTGGTACCCGCAACGCAATCGAATTCGATGCCGTTTTCTTCAAAAGCTTTCAAAGCGCCCAATTCCGCAAAACCCTTGGCTCCGCCGGATCCGAGAGCAAGCCCCAGGGTAATCTTTTTAGGTTTGCGTCTGAACAACCAATTAAAAAATCCCATACTCTTTTTTATTTTTCCTTATCGTTTTCATTAATATCCTTATTTTTATTATTGTCTGTTTTTTTGAGAGCCACCTTTACGATCGTCACTATAAGAAGAACCACTGCCAAAGCGAACAGTCCGTAAAGAATATAATCCAAAAACGCAATCGACCAGACGGCAAGGCATATTTCTGCAAGCACAGATATGATGAGCCCCGCAACTAAATTACCGAGCATGACGGGAAGCACCGCGTCTTTGAATCTGAGGCCCAAAAAGACCGCTATCGCCGTTCCCGTCCACACCCCTGTCAGAGGAATGGGAATGGCTACAAAGATGAACACGCCCATCTGTTTTATGAATTTTCCGCCGTCGCTCTTTTCTGACGCGCCGCGTTTTTCCACGGCTTTATCTGCCTTGTCCTGAATATATTTTTCGGCTTTGAAAGCAAAAGCCGAAAACCACTTCCATTTTTTAAGCAGATTGAGAATGGGTTTAAGCAACCAGTATATAGGAAAAAACACCGCCGTCGACCCCGCATAAGCGAGAAGAAGGGCAAGCGTAAAACTTAATCCGGCACCGCGGGCGAACACTATTCCGCCTTTCAACTCGATAAGCGGCACGAATGACATGATAAGAGTTGCCCAGTAATCGTTGCCGATGAGATTTTTTATGAATTCTACCATTTTTTCTCCAAAGGGCTTGAAATTTGATACAGCATTAAGTATAATATAATTATACTAAAAAAGCAAACAAATTAAAACGTTTGTGAAAGGGGGATATTTTATGACAACTCAAAAAATGCTTTCGGGGCTTAGAAAAGGCATCACTACATATAAGCTGATTGCCGACGGCGACAAAGTGGCCGTGGGGGTATCCGGCGGCAAGGACAGCATAACGCTTTTAAAGCTTCTTGCCGAATACAAAAAGTTTTCGCCCGAAAAGTTTGATCTGATTGCCATAACGGTCGATCTCGCTTTCGAAAAACAGGACAGAAACTACACCGAAATCAAAAAATTCTGCAAAAAACTCGGCGTGGAATATTTCGTCGAAGAAACCGAAATCGGCAAAATAGTTTTCGACATAAGAAAAGAAACAAGTCCTTGTGCACTTTGTTCGAAAATGAGAAAAGGGGCTCTTTATTCTTCCGCCGCCGCCAAAGGCTGCAACAAGGTGGCTCTCGGACATCATGCGGACGATCTTATAGAAACTATGCTGCTTTCCATGTTTTACGAAGGCAGACTTTCCACTTTCGCTCCCAAGAGCTATCTCGACAAAACAGGCGTCACGCTTATTCGCCCCATGCTCTATCTTGACGAATGTTCCATTGCGTCTTATTCCAAAAACCTTCCCGTCGTGGCGAGCGGCTGTCCCGCTAACGATTACACAAAACGCGAATACGTCAAAAAACTTATATCGCATATAGCGGAAGATATTCCCAACGTCAGAGAGATGATGTTTACGGCGCTTACGCACCCGGAAAGATACAACCTTTTCGATAAGTTCGAAAGTCAGACGGATCAATTCTGATCGCATTTTTATTTGCGTTTTTTAAAGCAATTACGGCGTTCTCTTAAAACATGATTCAGTAAACCGCTGCAATTATCGAGTGCGGCTTGCGAAATTATAACCGCATATCCTTTCGCTCAATTTTATGATGTTTCCGTCCTATTGATGCAAAAACGGCAAAAAGTTACGCTTTCAATCGGATACTGTTTATGCCCGACTGATATTTCAACAATAAATCGCCATTGTTCACTCCGCGGCTGAATCTTGCGCTTTATTAAAAATCCGATAAAAAGTTTCAGTTCATTGAACTTACATACCGTCCGCCCTGCCGAATTCATCGGCAGGGCGGACGGTTATTTATAAAATTATGCTTACTTTCCCGTAACAGAAATTTTTTGTCAAAACCGAATTTTCAAAAAAATTTTTTGTATATTCCCAACACGAGTTTCTCAACACTCCCCGCAGCCTTATGTTTTTAACCCGAGCCGCTTATGCGTATACAGCGTTTTACGCTTGTGTTTTCATATCCGGCGTTTTATTCCCTACATTTGACCTACAGAACTTTATCAGCGCTTCCTTTTATTTAAATAAAGTTCGGTTTTGGGAATAACGGCAAGCACGTCTGCCCCGCTTAAATTTTCAAGCTCGGCAACTGTCTTGACTTTATTGTCCACAAGATAAATCATGACGGCGGCTACTACCCCGACCACAGCGCCGACAACAAATCCCGCGATCATAAATATCGCCGAACGGTCGGTAACGTTTACCGAATATTCCGTCTGCGTGGGAATAAGATTTTTTATGCCTGCCGGTATTATTTTACCGTCTGTGTCTGCATCGAGCATCTCCTGAGCCGCTTGCAACAGACAGCCGAGTTTATTTTTTGCGGAAGTTTCATCCCCGTCGGAATAAGACACGGAAAGAATCAGGCTGTTGCCGTTGCTCTCTGCGCTTGCATACTTCGAGCTTATCTCACCGCTGAACCCGAGTTCGTTGTAAACTTCCGTCGCCTTTTGCACCGTTCTCGGCATGGAAATTATCGCGCGCATTGTCGAAAGATACGTCTTTGCAAGCGTAATATCGTTTAAGGTATCGCTCGTACCCTGACCTTCGGGATCGAGATCGGTAGCGAACATAACGCCGGAACTTGCAGTATAAACAGGCTTTACTTTAACCGCCGCGTAAACCGTGCTCAGCGCAAAGAAAACTGCCGTAATTATGATCAAAAGCGGCAATTTTTCAAACATAATCTTCCAAAACGGAAACCCGCTGCGGTTTTCTGCTTCAACCATTTTTAAAAGCCCTCCGTTTTTTCTATCGCCGCAAGCATGCTTACGCCCGTAATCTCTTCAAGTTGGTTTTTACTTTTGATCGTCCTGTCCGAAACCGACGCCAGATAAACGGAGACCGCCGACAAAATAAGACCGATGAGCGCAAATATAATCACAATTTTTGTTTTCGACATGTCTATCGCCGGCGATGCGGTTCCCATGTCCGTAAACGAAATATCCGCGCGCGGGAAATATTTATAGCTGAACTCTGCTCGCTGCCCGCTTTCAGGCTCTTCTATGACGTTCGCTTCAATCGCTACCGCAAGTACGGTGAGTTTTGCTTTGACTAAGGCGTCCTGCGGGTCTGCGTCTTTATAGCTCACCGTCATACCGAAACTTTTATCATTTGACGTATAATTCACCTTTATCCCTTCCTTGACGATACTTTCAGGATAATCGGGATACGCCGTGACAAAACCGGCTTTGGGAATGCCGCTCTCGTTGTCGCCCGACTTAAGAACGATGCCCGTACTGTCGAAACTTTGCAAAACGCCTGTTTTCACCGACCTGACGCCGTTTGTGTTTACTACGGCTTTGATACGCATTCCCACGGCATATTCAAGGTCGCCGTAATCATATTCCGATTTATAGGACGAAACCGCCTTTGCATGGGAAAACTCGGTTTTGCTTGCCGCTTCCGAACCTTCTTCCGTCACGATTCTATCCACCGTAAAAGTTGTGCCGTCCTTTTCGAGAGTTATTGCATCCGCGGTAAATGATATAAGTTCTCCCGAATAAACGTAATCGGTTTTTTTTGCGGAACTGCCGAATTCGTTATATTCAGTGTGTTTTACAAAAACGTATACGGGTTTTCCGATAAGCTCTCCCAATTCGGAATAAGCATATTCTTTATCTGCCGCCGCCCTGAGCTCGTCGGTGAAATCGTCTATCGAGCAGCCGTCCGCGTGTCGGTCAGCAAAAAGCGAATAGTAGTAATCGGCTCTCGAAAGCACGTTCTCTTCGTCAATAAAATCGGCAAAAGTATCGAGATAGCCGTTGGCAACGTTTATATGAGAGGTGCTGTTCTGGTCTTCAACGGCTATATCCCTTGCCGAATACACGGCGGTAACCGTTGCCGTGTAAAATGCCGTTCTCAAAAACGAGAACGCAATCCCCGCGCAGACCGCCGCCGCGAATATCGCCGCGGCAATCGGCCAGTATCGCCTTAAAGCCCCGATTGTCTTATGTAAAAAATTTTCATTCTCCATTTATTCGCTCCGTAAGAATAAATTTTTAAGTATGCCGTCGATAACTGCACGCTTTTTGCGAATGTCTGCCGCCAGCGCCGTCTGGTTGCGGGCTCTGTCGAGATTATGTCCGGGATAATTGATTTTAAAATACGTATCTCCCGAAATATAGTCTGTCAAAAAGCGGGCGGCCAGTTCTGCCGTCATTGCAAAAACGCCGTCGTTTAAGGTCTCTCGTTCAAGCGGCGTAAGACTTTCTTTTACTTCTCCCACAAACCCGACGGCAAAAGCCGTGTATTTTTCGGAATTAAGCGAGACTTTCGAAAGATCGGGGTTGTCTTCTATTACGTCGTTGGCGATAAAGCGGATGGCGTCGCCGAAATCGTGCGCGACGGCGCCCGGCATCACCGTATCGAGATCGAGTACCGCAAGCGCTTCGCCCGTATTTTTATCAAAACTAACGTTGTTGCATTTTGTATCGTTGTGAGTTACGCGTACGGGAAGTTCTTCTCTGTCAAGCAAATCCTGCAAAACCGTGGCTTCGGATTCGAAAGACAAAAGTTTATCCAGCTCCTTGCGGACGTTTTTTACCCTGCCGCAGACGTCTTTTTCAACGGCGTCTTTGAGCGCCGAAAATCTTTTTTTGGTATTGTGGAAATCTGGTATCGTAATATACAGCGAACTTGCGTCGAAACCGTCAAGACAGTTCTGAAAACGGCCGAAAGCCTCTCCCGTACGCCGTATGATATCCGTATCGTCAACGGTATCGTAAGTGACGGAATTTTTAATGAATCTGTAACATCTCCAGTATTCCCCGCTTTCGTCAACCATATAAGGCTTTCCGTCCTTCGCGGGAAAAACCCGCAGAACAAATCTCTTTGTTGAAAGTCCCTTTCTGGCGATGTTGTCGTGAATATAAGCAGTCACGCGAACGATGTTTTCCATTACCTTATCGGGATTTTTGAAAACCGATCTGTTTATTTTCTGCAGGATATATTCCTTATCTTCGCCATTCCTCACAAAACTTACAGAATAAGTGCTGTTTATATTACCCGTTGGAAGCTGACGGCAACCTATATATCTTCCGCCGATCGTGAAATTGGCGCATATTTGTTGTATTGTCAAAAATACTTCTCCTTCAAAGATGCTTAATTTTTTTACGATATTATTGTAGCAGAAAATTTAAAAAAAGCAACACAAAACGCTCCTGAAAAAGCAATTGCGCGATTTTTATATTCAGGAGACAATTTCCGTCACTTTCTTGTTTCTGATCTGCACATGCCTGTTACAAATAGAAAGAGCGGCTTTTTTATGAGAAATTATTATCAGCGTCACGTCTTTCATGTCTTTAAGATTTTTAAGCACGCGATATTCGGTATCTTCGTCAAGCGCGCTCGTCGCCTCGTCCAGCAGCAGTATCGGCGCACGGGAAAGCACCGCGCGCGCTATGGCTATGCGCTGAATCTGTCCCTCGGAAAGCCCTGTGCCCTTTTCGCCTACAGGAGTTTTTATGCCGCAAGGAAGCTTATCGATGAATTCCCGGGCGCAGCTTATCTCAAGCGCGCGTTGCACTTCTTCGTCCGAAGCGTCGGGGACAATGAATTTGACGTTTTCCTCTATATCACCCGAAAAAAGCATGTTGCCCTGCGGCACATACGAGAAAAGACATCTTGTAGATGCGTCGAGCGCGATTTTTTCATCGCCGCAGCAAATGTAAAGTTCCCCCCTGTCAACTCCGTAGATTCCGAGCATCAGTTTTATAAGCGTGCTTTTGCCTATACCGGAAATCCCGGTCACGGCAACGAAATCTCCTTTATTTACGGAAAGCGAAGCGTCCTTCAACACATTTTCCCTGCCGTAAGAGAACGTCACGCAGTCGATGTCGACGGACTGCATGCGGCGGTAAAGCTCTTCTCTTCCGATGCCCGCGTGACACGGCTCGTTTTCGATATTTTCTATTTCCATCAGTCTTTCAGCAGACGCTACCATGGCATAATATTTGGGCATCACCCCCGAAAGGGACGCGAACGGCACCTGCACGTTATTGACAAGCTGCAAAATCGCCGAAAGGTCTCCGTATGTCATACCCGCACCCGTAAAAATCATGACGCACCCGTAAATAAGCGCAAAAAGATAACCGGCACTGAACACGAAGTTATAAGCAGCATGTCCCAGTACCGAATAATTTCTGCGTTTCATTTTGATTTTAAAATTTTCTTCCTGCAGGTCTGCCGAACGGCTTTTTATTTTATTGTTTACGGAAAAAACTTTTATGGCAAGAAGGTTTTCTATGCACTCCTGCATGAATGAACGGGTTTTGCCTTCTGTCTCCTGCGTTTTTTTATGCAGACTTTTAAGTTTACCGCGCATAAGCGCTATAATGGTAAAAACAAGAATCCCCGCCACGGAAAAAGCAACGGCAAACACCCAGTCTATGACCACAAGCGCCGCCACCGCGCCCAAAAGCCGCGCTGCAGACGCCGCCACCAAAGGCGCAATACCGATAATTCCGTCACAGACGGCTGTTACGTCGCCCGTGAGTCTGTTCATAAGTTCGCCGCTGTGATATGAAGAAAGAAGAGAATATTTTTTTTCGAGTATTTCCCCGAAAACGAGGGATTTAAAAGTTATTTCCAGTCTGCCCCTGATATGTTCGGTAAGTCCGTTTATTATTATACGGAAAACAAATTGCAGGACAACTATCGCTCCGAGAGCTACCGCTCCTGCGATAAGTTTAGTTTTATCGGAACTGCCGGATAAATCCCCCGTTGCGCCGTCGATAATATACTTTACGGCAAAAGCGAACGCGATTGAAAGCGCTGCAAAAAAAACGTTGGCAAATACCAGCGTCCAGATTTTAAAGCGCTGTTTCCGGGAATTTTTTATTAGCCATTTAACGGCGTTGCGTTCACTCATAATTTCTCCGCCGCGCAATAAAGCGCAGTTATATTGTGATTAAATCGAACAAAACATTCTGTTGTCCGCAAGCGCGTGAGTCGGGTGCGTTATAATACTTCGCCCGAAATCAAACGGGTTTAGTTGAAATACTGTTTTTTTCTTGTATTATAATATTAAAGTCCCCGCTAACACTCACAATGCCGAAGCATTGTGTTTTACTTCGTAAAACGACTTTAATATTGCAATACTTCGCTCGAAAACCCTTGCTAGCAAGTTTTCTCTTATTATATCGTTGCGCAACGTAAATTTTGTTAAAATTTACCTGCCGCTAGAGCGGCAGCTTTTTCTTGCGAAAAAGGTCGCTTACGATGAAATACTTCGCTCGAAAACCCTTGCAAGCAAGTTTTCTCGCTTGTATTATAGCACAAAAGCTAAATTATGTAAAGCTACTTTAAAACTTTGCGTGTTTTAGCTTGCAAAAACCGTGCGATTGTATTATACTGTCAATATGTCTTTTGAACGATTAAACAAAACCATATTTTCAGAAAAAATATCTTCTGACGATTTTCTTTACAGCCATCAGTATCCGGCAATTGCCGCTTTATGTGCATTCATTTTCTGGATGGCAGATATTCAGTTAGTCGCAGTGGCGGCAGCATCGTTTCTCGGAGGATATATTCTCGCTTTTAAAAAAGACGTCTTTCCCGTCATAACTCTTCTGTTATCTTTGATCATCTCTTTCAGAAATGTTCTCGCTTTTACAAATCCGCTCACCTATCTGCTTTTTTTACCTGCAGCTGCGGGACTGATAACTCATCTGATTCGTTTTAAACCGGAAAATCCCCTGTCGTTCAGGCTTGCTATGCCGCTGATTGCGCTGACGGCCGCACTGTTTTTAGGCGGCATATTCGCGCCTTACACTCAATTTTACCCGCTCGGATTAAGTCACATAGTTACGTTGGGCCCCGTTATGCTCATCGCGTACATGTTCTTCACCCTTTACTTAGCTCCCGACAAAAACTTCGATTATAAAAGTTATATCTGTATGATTTTTATATGCCTGATGCTTGCCGCCGGATTACAGCGCGTTGCCGTAAAATTCGGGTTTTTTCTGGGGTTACCGTTCGAAAAAGACAGTCTGGGTTGGGGAAACTACAACTTTATCGGTTACCTTGCTCTTTTTGCCGCTCCTGCATGCTTTTATCTTTTAATAAAAACCCGCCGCATCATTATTGCGCTGCTGGCGTTTTCTGCGGTCATAATAATGGCTGTTTTTTCCGGCAGCGACGGGGCCGTGGGCATATTAATTGCCTTCACGCCGATAATGCTTTTCTTCTTTTTAAAACAGATGCCTTCCCCCGACCGAAAAATCGTTCTTACATTTTTCGGAGCCGCACTCATAGGTCTGTGCGCAGTAGGTATATCGCTTAGCGAATATACTGCGGAAATACTCGGTTATTTAAAAAAACACTTTCTCCACGATACCGGCAGAACGCCGCTTTACAAAGAAGCATGGAATGCGTTTATCGGCAATCCGCTTTTCGGCGCGGGCTACGGTTTTGCGGCAAAATACGCCATAGGACAAAATTTCCATTCGGTTATTTTCCACACTCTTGCAACTATGGGCGTTTTCGGCGCGTTGGTGTACACTTATTATTATTACGAAAGAATAAAAATTTTAATCGCCCGAAATACTGTTTTCAATTTGTTTGCCTTCATCGTTTTTTCGATGTTCACTGTTTACAGCTCGATTGATTGCGGAGAATTCAATATCATCGCTCTTTTCTCCATAATCCTTCTGACAGTCACCGAATTCTCCAATAAAGCATCCGTCTGTCCGATAAATTTCCCCCTGAAAAAGCTGTCTTACAAACTTTGCGCTCTGAACACATAAAAAAGTTATCGGAAAACAACGGCAGACAAAAATTAATTAATGCTGTTCCCGTCAAATTTTTCTGCAACAAAAACGCACAGAAAACGAATGCTTTCTGTGCGTTTCTTATTAAATTTTACCGAATCGGTTTTACAAACGGAATTTTACTTTAAGAGCTTTGCAAGGTTCACTGTTTTTCCGTTTTATTTTCCGTGTTTCCCGCAGTGTTTATCGCTGTTCCGTCAATGGAATATGTGGGCACAAGCTCATGGACAAGTTCTTTCATCCTGTCCGTCTCGTTATAAGCTTCAACATAAAGCTCCATAACTTTGTCGAAAAGCTTCTGCTCGTCAAACTCAATAGGTTTACCGATAGATATCTTATTGTTTGCGGTTTTTGTCAGCCCTTCTTCCGCCATCAGCCGTTCTTCAAAAAGTTTTTCGCCGGGTCTTAACCCCGTTATTTTTATATCGATATCCTTGAAAGGCTCAAAACCGCTCAGTTTTATCATTTTAATAGCAAGATCGTATATTCTTATGGGATCGCCCATATCGAGAACAAAAATTTCTCCGCCCTTGGCATACGCACCCGCCTGCAAAACCAGGCTTACCGCTTCGGGAATGGTCATAAAATATCGCACTATATCTTTATGAGTGACGGTGACCGGTCCGCCGGCTTCTATCTGTTTTCTGAAAAGCGGAATCACCGAACCGTTTGAGCCGAGAACGTTTCCGAAACGCACCGCCACAAAATCCGTGTCATACTTCTTATTCATCGCCTGGATGATCATTTCGCATATTCTTTTGGTAGCTCCCATAATATTTGTCGGATTGACGGCCTTGTCCGAACTAATAAGAATGAATTTTTCCGCGCCGTTTCTTCCCGCGGCCGTCGCTACTTTGAAAGTACCGCTGACATTGTTTTTGACTGCTTCGTTAGGGCATGCCTCCATCAGAGGCACGTGCTTGTGCGCGGCGGCATGGAAAACAATCTGCGGCTTATACGTTTCGAACACATTGTTCATCTTCTTGCTGTCCCGAACGCTGGCTATCAGAACTACAAGATCGAGACGTGGATACTTCGTTATCAGTTCCTGCTGGATATCGTACGCGTTATTTTCGTAAAAATCAACTATAATCAGCTTTTTCGGTCCGTGCGATGCAATCTGACGGCACAATTCGCTGCCTATAGACCCGCCGCCGCCCGTGACAAGAACGGTTTTATTGTCTATATATCGCATAATCTCGTCGAGATTGACGGAAACGGGTTCGCGGCCCAAAAGATCTAAAATATTTACCTGTTTGACTGCCGTCACCGAAAGCGCTCCGCTCGCAAGCTGATAAATTCCGGGAACGGTCATGACCTTGCATTTTGTTTTCTGACATTCTTCTATTATACCGCTTTTGACTTTTTCGCTGACGGACGGCATTGCGAGAATTATCGTATCGGCGTGAAAAATTTCGGCAAATCTTACGATTTCCGAAGTCTTTCCCACAATCTTGACGCCGTTTATAGACCTGCCGAGTTTTTTCTCGTCGTCATCGAGCACGCATACGGGATTCATGTTTATTCTGTCGGAGGCAAGAAGTTCCTTTATAAGCATCGCGCCGGCGTCACCGCCGCCGACCACAATCACTCTCGAGCCGAATTTAGCACGGGAATGAACGCGCAAACGTTTAGCGTAATGCCAGTATACACTGTATATGCATCTGCAGGTACAGACAATAGCCATAAAAATGAATGCGTTTGCAAAGCCCCATTCGAGATCAAGAGCAGGCGAAAATACAGATATCACAAAGTGGCACACAGCCACACAGATAGCCGCGCAAACCGCTTTCAGAACTTCAGACGCGTCGGCGTAACGCCAGAGATTGATATACAGCCCGAAAATTCCGAAAATAGTTATTGTAAGAATTTCCGCAGCAACGAAAAAATACCAGTTAGCTACAAAAGTATCCACAAGCGGCAGATCGCATATAAGAAAAGACAGCAGCCAGCTGACTACGACCGTAAGAAAATCTACTATTACAAATACAAGTATTTTTAAATTTTTATTCATTTAAATCAATCACGGCGCAATGCCGTTTCCCTCATTTGTTTTCGATAAAAAATCTTTCAGAACATCTTCCGCCGTAAGGCCGTTGTCCTTTAACTGCCGCTCGACAGACCCGTGGCGGATAAAAGCGTCCTTTATACCGTATGAATATACCGCAGCGCATTTTCCTCTGCCCGAATAATATCCCGCAACAAGCGCACCGAAGCCGCCTATCACGCTGTTTTCTTCAAGCGTTATAATCGGCATACCGGATATCCGGTCAAGCACGCCGCTGTCGAGCGGTTTTACGGTGCGGGCGTTAACCACCGTCACGCTTTTATCTGCGTCCGCGGAAATTTCACGCGCAAGACGCAGCATGCGCGGTCCGACCGCAAGAACGGCAAAATCAACGCCTTTTTTTTCGGTCACCCACAGCATATCTTTAAGCGGAATTACTCCGCGGTCTTTATCGGCTTTTTCATTCGGATATCTGACGGCGGCGGGTGCACCCAGAGACAGCGCGTACTCCACGGCGTCCGAAAGTTCGTTGATGTTTGACGGAGCGAACACGTTCATATTGGGCATGTGGGTAAGATAACTGAGATCAAAAACGCCTTGATGCGTCTCCCCGTCGGCGCCGACCAGTCCCGCCCTGTCAAGGCAGAACACCACCGGCAGATTTTGCAGACATACGTCATGCAGAATCTGGTCGTAAGCCCGCTGCATAAAAGTCGAATATATGGCGACCACAGGTTTAAGGCCGCCCGCGGCCATTCCGGCGGCAAACGTCACGGCATACTCTTCGGCAATGCCCGCATCGAAAAAATTCGCGGGATGCGCTTTCGCTACCGCGTTAAGTCCCGTGCCGTCTTTCATGGCGGCGGTTATCGCAACTATCCTGTCGTCTTTATCTATAAGCCGGTTGAGCGTGTTTCCGAGTTCCATCGAATAGTCACACTGTCCGAACGAGAGATTCTTTCCCACTCCGTGAAAAACGTCGGCATGCTTTTCTGCGGCATCGTATCCCTTGCCTTTGGTGGTGACGACATGCAGAAACACCGCTTTGTTTTTCATGGTGTTTTTTACTTTCGTGAGAACTTCGACCATCTCTCCGAGATCATTGCCGTCAACCGCCCCGACGTATTTGAAACCGAAAATCTCGAAATAGCTGTTTTTGTTAAGCATGCGTTTGACGGAGTTTTTAAAACCCGAAAGCCAGCGTGTTACAAAAGAATTTCCGAAAATTTTTTTCAGAGCCGATTTACCTTTTACGTAACCCTTTCCCACCGTACTTTTGGAAATATGTTTATAAAGTCCGTTGGAATTTTTGGAAATCGACATGCCGTTGTCGTTCAAAATAACCAGGTAATTTCTCGGTTTTATACCAGATGCGGCAAACGCTTCCATATTCATGCCGTTTACAAGGGCGCCGTCTCCCACAAGATTTATAACGCAATAGTCTCCGCCCGTCTTATCGCGCGCGGCGCAGTACCCCAGCCCCGCGGAAACCGATGTTCCCGCATGACCGGTGGTAAAAGGGTCATATTCACTCTCCCCGGCATTCGGAAATCCCGAAATGCCGCCGTCGGTGCGTATGGATGAAAACTCGTTTTTTCTGCCGGAAAGAATCTTGTGAGCGTAGCACTGATGCCCTACGTCGAAAATCAGTTTATCGGACGGAAAATCAAAAACATAATGCAACGCAAGCGTCGTCTCTATAATTCCGAGATTGGAAGAAAGATGCCCGCCGTTCTTTTCCGCAGTCCGTATAATGAGAGAGCGGAGTTCTTCTGCAAGCGCTTTAAGTTCTTTTATATTGAGTTTTTTGACATCCGAAGATTTTTCAATCGCGTCTATAAGCGCCATACAGCTCCCGTAATTACCGCGCGGCAACCCGCACAAAAAACCGCCGGCAACAGACTATATAACATTAAATCCGAATATATATTATATTTTATAAGTATATTACATAAAATGCCGGTTGTCAATATAATATATAAATTTAAAATAATTTACTGCAGAAATGTAACTTAAAACCAACATCCGAAAACGGTTGCGCAACCGTTCCCCCAATATATTATTCGACAAAGTTCCGCTTATTATTCGCTACAATTTCGCCGATAACCGCAGATAAAATACCTTTCCGCGCTTGACTAAAAATATATTTGGGTTTAATATGTAAATATATGCAAAAAATTATCGGAAGGTGAAAAAATGTTCCAAGGCAAACAACTGTCAGACTATGCCCGCCTGGTTTTGGAAATCGGCGTCAATCTTCAAATCGGACAGGGACTGGAAATTTCATGTCCAATAGAGCGTCAGGAAATCGCACACGCTCTTGCCGAACAGGCTTACGAACTCGGCGCAAAAATCGTTCGGGTACGCTGGAACGACGAAGTTCTCGACAAAATAAATTATAACGGAGCCGATGAATCGGCGCTTACCCAAATACCCAAATGGTTTACGGACAGCAAAAATCAATTGGTAAAAGAGGGATTCTGCTATGTTGCGATAGCCGCGGAAAATCCCATGGCATTTAAAGACGTGCCTCCTGCAAAACTCGCCGCCGTTGCCAAAGCGCGCAGCAAAGCGCTGAAAAGATATTCCGACGCCGTAATGTCCAACGCAATACGTTGGTGCGTCGTCTCCGTTCCCACGCGCGAATGGGCTGAAACGGTTTTCCCGGACCAACCCGACCCCGAAAAAAAACTGCTTGATGCCATTGCGCACACCATGCGTCTCGATACAGCCGACCCTGTGGGAGAATGGCACAAACATATCGCCGCGCTTGACCGGCGCGCGGCGTTTCTGAATCGGGAATGTTTCGACAGCCTGCATTTCGAAAATACCGCCGGCACCGATCTTCACGTCGGGCTTGCGGAAGGTCACGTGTGGCTTTCCGCAAAAGAGCGCGCCAAGGACGGAATATATTTTGTAGCAAACATGCCCACCGAGGAAGTTTTTACCGCACCTCACCGCATGAGAACGGACGGCGTGGTAAAATCTTCTCTGCCGCTTGCAGATAACGGAAACGTCATAGATAAATTTTCGCTTACTTTTAAAAACGGCAAAGTTACGGATTTTTCCGCAGAAACCGGATACGAAGCGTTAAAACACATTATTCAGACAGATAAAGGCACCGCACGGCTCGGCGAGGTGGCTCTCATCGGCAAAAGCTCGCCCGTCGCAGAAAGTAAAATTCTTTACTACAACACTCTGTTCGATGAAAACGCAAGCTGCCATTTGGCGCTCGGCAAAGCCTACCCCACTACCGTGATGAACGGCGGTGAAATGAGCGCCAAACAACTTCTCGCGGCGGGCGCGAACGATTCGGCCGAACACGTTGATTTTATGATAGGAACAAACGATCTGACCGTTACGGGCATTAAAAAGAACGGTGAAAAAATAAAACTGATGTCGGAAGGCGACTGGGTAATCTGACAACTGCGTTTGGCGACGAATGACAGCATATGCGCAAAAACGCCGAATCGCACGCATGCGAAAATCTCAGCCGTAAAACTGATATTTAAATAGTCTGAGCGCCGCAAAGGGTTTCCTTGCGGCGCTCGGTCTAAAAAATTACATATAATAAAAATTATTTATTCATAAAATCTGCTATAATATCCATGATCTTATCGTGACAGCCGCCGCAACCCGTCGAACAATTTGTAATTTTCTGAACTTCTTCAAACTCTTTCTGCACGTCGTTTATGTTGCTGAGAGTTGCCAAAGCCGCCTCTATATCGGCAACGGTAACCTTTTTGCAGTTGCAAACTATCTGATTTTCCATAATTTATCTCCTGTGATGATTTTTAATCGGTGCGGAACAACCGCTGTTTTTCACGAATATAAACAGTCCCTCGATGACGCAGCTCTGTTTTTGTTTATTTTATCACTAATTTACCGTGTTGTCAACAGATAATTCGGGCGGCCGAACATAATCGTTCCGAGTCCATCGGCAAAAAACCCGTATTATATAATATTCCTCGGCAATCGCTTGCCAATTTTTCAATAATCTGATAAAATAACAAAAAAATTATAAAATTGCCGGATGATGCGAACGGAAAAAGCGTCAAGCTACCGAAGGAGTAACACTCTCAGGTGTCCCTCAAAGGGATAAGGACCGTTTGCGGACGGCCTTCTGGAGAAGCCCGAAACAAACGGGTACCGAAGGGGAAAAAATCTCTCAGGTAAAAGGACAGAATATCTTCCGTAATTTTCTGCGGCCGTATTTTCAAGGGTTGATTTCTGTTCCGCCCTTTTATTTTTTATTTCTCCCGACAAAGGATCTGTATGCAGGTTATTTACGACGTTCTTAACTGGATAGACGGCAACATTCTCTGGGGAATTCCCATGATAGCGATTATTCTCGCCTGCGGCGTGCTTTTGACTGTCAGAAGCAGATTTTTCCAAGTTCGCAAATTCGGACACGCTCTGAAAAGCACGATCGGCGGCACGGCTAAGCGCATGAAAAATAAAGAAAAAAACACCTCCGCTTCCGCCATCTCTCCTTTCGAAGCTTTTTCCACGGCAGTTTCCGGAACGGTGGGCACAGGCAATATAGTCGGAGTTACCACAGCCATTTTATACGGCGGTCCGGGCGCAGTTTTCTGGATGTGGATTTCTGCATTTTTCGGGTGCGTTACAAAATATGCGGAAATAACTCTGGGGATGTTTTTCAGAAAAAAAGACGCCTCCGGCGAGTATCTGGGAGGACCGATGCAATACATTGAAAAAGGCACGGGTCAAAAATGGCTTGCCGTTACTTTTGCCGCATTCACCGTACTTGCGGCAATAGGCATGGGTTCCGTTCAGGCAGACACCATTCAGTCAACCTGGCAGTCGGCTTTCTCGATTCCGTCCTGGGTCACCGCGCTGATCATAGCCGCCGCGGTAGCCGCGGTTATTATAGGCGGCATCAAAAGAATAGGCAAAGTGACCGCATTGTTGGTGCCTTTCATGATAGTTCTGTTTATAGTAATGGCTTTGATTCTGGTCCTTGTAAATATCTCCGCAGTCCCCGCGGCATTCGCATCTATTTTTACTTCGGCTTTTTCGGCGCGTTCGTTTGTCGGAGGTTTTATGGGATACGGCATATTGCAGGCTATGCGTTACGGATTCGCACGCGGCGTCTTTTCAAACGAAGCAGGACTCGGTTCGGCATCTATCGCGCACAGCGCGTCGGACACAAAAGAGCCCGTCGAACAAGGACTATGGGGTATATTCGAAGTTTTCATAGACACTTTCGTCATCTGCACTCTTACTGCCCTTTTCGTGCTTACATCCGGTCTGGACAGCTCAGTTTCCGGCAGCGGCGCGGAAACGGCAATGGCGGCGTTCGTTGAAGTTTTCGGCACCTTCGGCAAAATCGCTTACAGCATAATACTTCCGCTTTTCGCATTTTCTACCATTCTCGCCTGGGCGCTTTACGGCTCGAAGGCGTCGCAATATATTTTCAAAAACCACCAGAAGAGTGCAAAACTGGCATTCAGTATAATTTATCTCGTCATGATTGTTGCCGTGGCTCTTCTGACTTTCTTTTACGGAGACAACCTCGGCGCCGACTTCGTTTGGCTTATTTCGGACATGACCAACGCGCTGATGGCTATCCCCAATCTCATCTCTCTGACGCTTTTAAGCGGACTTTTAATTAAGATAACCAAAAATTATTTCCAAAGGAAAAAAGGAACGGAGCTCTATCCGCTTATTTCTGCCTATGAAAACGAATATACGGTTTCTGCGGATAACGGCGGAAAAAAACTAAATGCCGTTAACCGCTCTCCCGATAACATTCCGAAAATCTCGGAAAACGACTCAGACAATATCGAGTGACTTGCCGCAATGCTTTCGCATAACCGTCGATTACAAAAACAACATTAATATCTGTTTTTTGAAAACGCAACAATATAAGCCTGATTTATCCCGCACGTGACATATCGTTCATATTCATAATTTGTTAAACGTCCCCGCCAAGCCGCACCGTTTCGGACACGGCTTTGCGGGGATAATTGTTATAGTAACGCCGTCTTAAATTTTTGCATTAACTGTCCGCATTATTTAAAAGAACAGAACTTTTTCGCTTTAAGTCCGCTTATCAACATGTTAGTTAAATCAAGAAATTCGTTTCCACATATTGACCGCAAGATACGGCGGCATATTGTTATGTGCCTGACTTCCGCCCTTTTCCAGCACAGTTACCGACGGGTCGGATTCGTTATACGTAGTATAGGATATTCGCTGTAAATAACCGTCGTAACCATTTAAATTACCGCCTTTACCTGCATGAAAACGGGCCGCGTGATTGTGCGAAGGCATTTCATCTACCGTCAAAGTGTGCGTCGCCTCGCCGCCCGTGCTTCCCTGCGCATAAGACGATCCGGCCGCAAGCAAAAATCTGTTTTCTATTTTTTCCCAAACTCCTCCGAAAAGCACTGACGGCGCAGTTGTTCCGACAGACATATAAATCGATCCGACCGGATAAATAAGATTTACTATGTCGGACGGTTCCGAATAAACACCGATTGTGGTTCTCGCCGCCGCTCTGTCATCATCTGTCCATGCGGCGGGCGAAGAACTCTTTTCAGGCTGAGTTAACGCTTTTTTGACGGCATATGCAAAATTTTGAGGCGAAATCCAGAAAGCGGACGATTGCTGCAGGTCTATTTCGGCAAGCGATGCCGATGCAACGGCTTCCGCATGCCATGTGAATTGAGCGGCATCACTATCCATTGCCGTACAGGTAAACAGTGCACCGTCGCTTTTAACGAATCTTTGGCCGACAAAATCCGCCGCGGTGGCCGACGTCGGAGAATCGCTTCCCGTTTTGGCAATTTCACCGCCGCTCAACGCCCCGACAGTCTGCCGTGCGGCTGTTTTTTCCGCCTCAGACCACGGCGACGTCGGGTCCATGGCCTTTTTTACCGCGTAATCGAGCGTCTTAGGCGTTAAGGGACGAAATTCATCGGTTTTATTGTCAATCGACGCATTATCTGCCCCGTGTATTCCAAGAAGACCGTCTCCGCTGACAAGCAGCCCCCTGCCGGAAACTTTAACAACGCCGCTCTGTGACGCTTTTGCGGTATCGGTAAACTTCACGTAATCCGACAAATCCATTTTTGCCGTTTCAAGGTAACTCAACTTGTAATATCCCACTTGCACGGGAGCGTTTTTTATCTGTTCGACAAACGCGTCGTCGTCGGTATAATTATATTGAACGGAAGCATCCTCCACGCTGACCACCCAAAAGTCAGGAACGCCCGTTTCAACGATATTGAAATTGAAATTGACCCAATAGTCGCTGCCGTCACAGGCGTTCAAGTGAGAAATCATCAGGCTTATATCGGGAAAAGACTTGGTATATTCTTTGGTATCGATAAGCGCTTTAAGCTCTTTGCCTTTTTTGGCCGAAAGCGCTCTGGTTGCAGAAGCGTCGGAAAAACTGTCGGATACAGAGGCAATTATTGCCGCATCGACATATTTTTTGTTTGCTACGTCATTCTCTTCCGACGGCTGTCCCGAAACCGTTGCTCTCCCGTCCTTTTTTACCGTAAAGGCGTTTTGACGTTGCAGCGGAGTACCGTTACCCACCACGAAAAGCGCGCTTTCGTCATCGATATTGTATTCGCCTGCTGCCGTCTGTCCGTCGGCAACGGCACGCGTATTGTTTCCGACGGCAAAAGAATAATCTCCGCTGCTTTCGCAGCCGCAGCCCAGCGCTGCGGACATAATGCCGGAAGCAGTCCCGCCGGCATAAACAGTTTCGCCGTCATCGGCATTTTTTATCGCCACGGAACCTGTCCCTTCGCCGTCTTTTAAATGCAGCGAAGTCACGTCTTTTATATCGCTTTTGAAATTTTCCACATCGCCGCTCAGTTTTGCGACAAAGTCTATCACAGTCCTGTAACTGTCGCCCTGTTCCGGTTCCTGCGCAGATACTCCTCTTTCAACAAGAAAATCTCCTGCAGCCGTGGCAAGGATTTCTCCTCCTGCAGAAGCGATCTTGAATTGCACGCTCACTCCGCCCGACAGCGCGGTCACGCTCTGCGGCAGTATTCTGTGCCATACATAAAGCGAATTGCCGTTATTGTCTTTTAATAGGGGCGCGTCTTCGCAAAACGTCATCAGTTCGGGTCCGAAAGTTTTGCCGTCGGGAAGCAAAAACTCCGCAGTCACAACGTTCTGCGGCGGAGAAGGACTTACAAAATAAAGATCGTTTGCTTTATTTGAGCCCTGAAAAATTCTTTCGGGCGTAAACCAGACGGGTGCACCCACAGAATTGAAATAAAAAATCATCTCGGAAATTTTTCTCCTTTTTTTGTTTCAATTAAAACGCCTTATTTAAAAAATTCAATAGTTTTATGACAGATTTTTATTATTTAAATCGGACATTTTTCTTTTAACGAAAAAATCTGCGGGAAAATTTCAGAACGGCTGTTGACACGAGAGTATTTTTATTATATAATAGCACTATCCACAAAAGAGGAGGTTGTTATGTTTAAAAGTTTAGAAAAAGTATGGGACATTATCGGTGAAATTCTGGCAGTGCTGCTTGTTATTATTTATGCATTGCTTATCATAAATGCCAATTTCAATTTTATTCCCGAAGGAACGTTCATGAACATACTTGAAATTGCCCGCACCTACGGTTCGTTATTGCTTGTCGGCGTAGTCGGCCTCGAAGCCATGTCAAAACGCAATATTATTTTCCAGATCATATTTTTGGCTCTCATAGCGCTGATAGTAGTGTTTTTATTCTTCCCCGGGACCTATGAAAACCTTATCGGAATAGTAAAAAAATAATTTAAATTAAAAAAATAAAACGTCTCCGCAGTTGTTGCGTTTAAGATAGAAGAGTCTGTCTTGCGCGCAATCCCGCGGGACGTTTTTTGTTTATGACGGTCTGATTTTTTACTTAAAAACCGCAAACGTAAATCCGCAAAAATCAAACCGATCGTGTTAAACGTATAATATCCGAAAAAAATTTTCGCAGACGATTAACTTTGCGGGCATGCTCTTTCGACTAAAAAAACAGTCTGACTTCAAAATGAAATCAGACCTTTTTAATCCCTTCGTCAAAAAATTTTCAAAAAACAGCAGACAGCGTCCGAATCCTTCCGGCTGAAAAAGCAAGTCTGCCGCAATTCATGCCAAAGCGCCTACTATGGCAGCGCCGATTGCATAACAAATCAAAAAAGTAACTGCCAGAATTCCGACGGAAATCAATATTTTCAGCCATATGCTTTTTATTCCTTTAATGATAATCAGATTAAATACAGAGAACAATCCGCTGACAGCCCCGCCGACCGCGCCTCCGACAACCGGTACGATCTCGCACAAATTCCCGGAACTGCCCCAAACCATAATCAATATAAAAGGCAAAACCGACAAAACAATTTCATACCATTTTAAGGATTGTCCCAATTTTACAGTATCAGTCCCTATGACAAGGCTTACTCCCGTCAAATAATTGCCTTTCACGTTTATCTGCCCGCCGCTCGCCGTCTGAAAACTGTTTTTAGTCAGTTTTACCAGAGCTTCCCCGTTTATGGAAAGGGACTTTTTCCCTGTCCAAAAATTTTCTTCATACTCGATCTGTCCGTATTTTTCATGCTGCAATGTTTCTTTCATAACTTCTCCCCCTTATCCGATAAAGCAAAACGAAAAAAATTATATTTGCCGCGCTTGCTTTATTTTTATATTTTTATTTTAACATATATCACGATTCCTGTCTATAACTTACGCAAATTTTTCTCATTTCCCATTAAGCCGACAATGCGGTCGGAAAATATTCGCAATATGTAACATCCGAAACGGCAGTTATTGAACTAAATAACGAGACATGCTCTTTATGGATCCAAAGTTCAGCCCTATGCATATAAACGTGATTTTTACTCAAATTATTTTTATGAAAAAAATCAAACGGGCGGTTTTAGCCGCCGCACTGGCAATGCTGCTTTATACGGCATCCGTATCTGTAATTTATACGCATAAAACATTTGCAAAAGAGTTCCCGCCCACGCTGATATCCGTTCAATACGGCAAAATTATTGACGGCGGTATTCAGAAAATAGAACTTTACGGCACATACGAAAACAAAAGTCTCTTTGCAAGAGACATAACCATCGTCATCAAAAACCCCGAAACCGACAAGGAAATAACGCGCATTTCTCCGAAAACCAACGCGGGATACAGTCCTGCCGTCACGCTTGCCGACTTCACGGGAGACGGACTTAAAGACATTTATCTCGGCATCGACAGCGGCGGAAGCGGCGCTTTCGGATATTATTATGTTTACAGTCTGCCGGACGGAAACGTTAACACCATATTCGACTATGAAACTCTCAAAGACGATTACGAAGCAAAATATTCCGACTGCTACAGAATAACCGTAACATACACGCCCGAAAAAAGAGACTTTATCATAGATATAAGCTCGCGCGGAAAAGAATATCTTTCGGGGCTGTATAACGAAGACGGTACTCTGAAAAAGCCGGTTACGGCCTATGTTTCGGCAGTCAACAATGTTTTACCGTTCTTTATGAATTCGCAATACACCTATAATCTTCTGGTCATGCGGCGCATAACGGGACTTTACAATGCCGACTCTTTCGGTTACACCCAAGACTTTATGAAATTTGACGGAACTTCTTTTTCAACATATTACCGAGCCGTGGCTATATCTTAAACTAAACAGATTCCCTTGTAATTAAAATTTTGCAGAAAAAACTTTCTGCAAATTTTTTTACATAACTGATGTTGCCGAAAAGTTAAACTGCCGAGTATAACATTAACGCCGCTTTTTAAACTGCAAAATACCGTATATACGGCATTATTCATTTGCTTTTTCTTACCGGGCATGAATGCAATTTTTGTTTTTATTTATTTTTTTATAATATTTACGCAGAACTGCCCGAAAATATGATATAATATCATCGACAGTACTCCGTTTGATACATACGGTTTCCCGCTTTCACGTTTATTAAGTTAATCCGATGAAATTTCTAAAAATATTTCCCCATAAGCGGCTGAACACACTTCCGATGCGAGTACGGCATAATAGTTAAGGAGATTTTTATAATGCATTATACGGGCAAATATACATCGCCGCTCGGCATGATTACACTCGCAAGCGACGGCGAAAATCTTACGGGACTATGGTTTGACGGGCAAAAATATTTTGCGGCAAACCTGCCGGAAAAGCATGCGGAAAAAGATCTGCCGGTTTTCGCATTGACGCGCAAATGGCTGGATATTTACTTCGCGGGAATTGCGCCTGATTTTACCCCGCCGCTTTCCATGACCGGCATATCTGTTTTCAGAAAGCGCGTATGGGAAATTATGCTGCAAATACCCTTCGGCAAAACCACTACATACGGAATTATCGCAAAACAAATAGAAAAAGAAACGGGCAGAAAGGTCTCTGCTCAGGCAGTCGGCGGCGCAGTAGGCCACAACAACATCTCGCTGATTATCCCCTGTCACCGCGTTGTGGGAACAAACGGCAATCTTACGGGATATGCGGGCGGCACAGATAAAAAACTTGCGCTGCTGAAGCTGGAAAAAACCGATATATCCGGACTGTTCCCTCCGTATTAAACAGAGGCAACAAATTACCGACAAAGTTTGAAATCTATTTAAATATCCCGTACTGTTCATAAATTTATGCGTAATTTGCAAAAGTGTTTCGGCTGTTGTTCTATGTTTATTATCGCCTCGCCCGACTTTTTTTGCAGGCGATAATGACAATAAACCGTAAATCTGCGTATAATATGCCAAATTTTCCGTTCTCGCCGACGCGTTGATGCGGTTTCTCGAGTTCATATGAATCCTGTTCAAACCGCTCCGCGTCTCCCCATTCGAGTCCCTTTTTTTATCTAATTAATAACGCCCAAGTATTCTTGGGCGTTTTTTCTCAGAGCCTCCCGAAAAGTATCGAAGAACTTTTCGGGAAAAGGAGAAACCGACGAAAATGCCGATATCCGACAGTATCTGTCGGATATTGCGAAAACCGTCGTGTTTCGACGTGGCACACCATAAGGGACTCGGCGCCTGTGCGCCCTTCTCCGATTGTCAGTCCGCAGGACTGACAAGTTTGCTTACGCAAACCGCTCCGCGTCTCCCCATTCGAGTCCCTTTTTTTATATAATCAATAACGCCCAAGTATTCTTGGGCGTTTTTTCTCAGAGCCTCCCGAAAAGTATCG
>CAUHGY010000023.1 GCA_959605945.1 uncultured Clostridia bacterium
GAAAGCTCGGTTTTACCCACGCCGGTGGGGCCCACGAATATAAACGAGCCGACCGGTCTGTTAGGATCCTGCAACCCCGCGCGGGAACGGCGTATAGCAGCGGCGACCGCCCTTACCGCATCGTCCTGCCCTATGACGCGCTGATGAAGCACGTTTTCGAGATCTAACAGTCTCTGAGCTTCGGTTTCCGTAAGTTTGACTACGGGAACACCCGTCCAGTTGCTGACGACTTTGGCAATGTCGTCGGGAGTAAGTTTAAGTTTTTCACGGTTGCCGCTTATCTTGCTGGCACGGCTCCTTATATCGTCGAGTTCTTTGTTGACGCGCTCTATTTCTTTATTTATCTTGATGGCGCGTTCTAAATCGTCGCGGCGTTTTGCCTCGTTCTTCTGGGCGGTAAGTCTCGCCAGTTCCGCTTCTTTGGTTTTGGCCTCCACGGGAGAATTATAACTGTCAAGTCTCACTCTCGAAGCAGCTTCGTCGATAAGGTCAATAGCTTTATCGGGTAAAAATCTGTCCGTTATATACCTGTCGGACAGCGAAACCGCTGCCATTATGGCATCGTCGGGAATAGATACGCCGTGGTGAGATTCATATTTATCGCGAAGCCCTTTCAGAATTTCCACAGTCTCTTCGGTGCTCGGAGCTTCCACCATAATGGGCTGAAAACGCCTTTCGAGCGCCGCGTCCTTTTCTATATATTTTCTGTATTCGTCTATGGTCGTTGCGCCTATAGTCTGCAACTCGCCGCGCGAAAGCATGGGTTTTAAAATGTTGGCGGCGTCCATGTTGCCTTCTCCCGTGCTTCCCGCGCCGACTATGTTGTGTATTTCGTCTATAAATAGAATTATGTTTCCGTTCTGTTTGACGGTCTCGATAGCTTTTTTGAGGCGCTCTTCGAAATCGCCCCTGTATCTCGCCCCCGCGAGCATGCCGGCAATATCAAGCGAAAAAACTATTTTGTCGCTCAGAAGTTCAGGCACGTTGCCCTTGACTATCGCCTGCGCAAGCCCTTCGACAACAGCGCTTTTTCCGACGCCCGGTTCGCCTATAAGCACAGGATTGTTTTTCGTTCTTCTCGACAATATCTGAATTACTCTGTCGATCTCTTTTTTTCTTCCGATGACGGGATCCAGTCTGCCGTCTATTGCCTGTTTGTTAAGATTAACGCCGAACTTTCCAAGTTCGCCCAAATCTTCGTTGCCGTATCCGGGTCTGTCGTTTCTGGGTTTTTGCGCCGCGCCGCCGAAAGTTTTGCTGAACACGCTTTCCTCCTCTTCGTCGTCGGCATTTTCGTCGTAACCGTCGAAATTTCTGCCCATGAGAGCCTTTGCAAGTTCTTCAGCCATTCCGTCGACGTCGATTTTCATGTGGTTTAATATCGCCACGGCAACGCTGTCATAATCGAGAAGCACGGCAAGAAGAAGATGCTCCGTCCCCACAAATCCCGAATGCGCTTTGAGAGATATATCGATAGCTTTTTCAAAAAGATGCTTTGTTCTCGGCGTGAACATATTGCCGGGAATAATAAGATCCTTTTCTACAGTCTTGTTGAAATAGTAAAGATATCTTTCGTTATCGACGCCGGCCTCGCGGAGTATCGCCGCCGCCCTGCCGTCGGGAACATTCATTAACCCGAACAAAATGTGTTCGCTTCCGATATATCTGCATCCGCTGCGCCGTGCGAGCGCGGTCGCCACGTCTACAACCTGGTTTACATTATTAGAAAACGCATCGTATAACATACATTTTTCACTCCTTTAATTTAGTAAGTTTTTTAGCCACAACTTCCGCTCGGAACAGGTCTCTGTCCACTGCGGAAAGTTTTTTGCCGTATTGTTCGCATAAATTTGCGGGCCGCACCGAAACTATAAGATCGTCTATCTGTTCGATATCGTTAATGTTGATCATTCCGAGCATGGCTCCCAATTTGACTTTAGCGATATTATCCAGAAATTCGCCGTAATCCAAAAGCACGGCGTTCGTCAATATCCCGTAAGCCTTGTGAGCTCTGTCCATGGTTTTCAGTTCTCTCTTTCCGTAAAGCCTTTCCATTTCGGAAAGCTCGGCGTCGCATATTCGGACAACAGTCTCTTCCACTTCCCTTAAAATATCATATTCAGACACTCCGAGAGTAACTTCGTTGCTTATCTGGTACATATAGCCTTCCGCACGGCTGCCTTCGCCGTAAACGCCGCGCACGGTAAGACCAAGCTGTCCGACTTCTTCTATAAGCGCCCCTATCTTATCGCTCTCGGTCAACGCGGGAAGAAACATCATCACAGACGCCCGCAGTCCCGTTCCCAAATTCGTAGGGCACGCCGTCAGATACCCCCAGCGCTTGTCGAAAGCGATATCGAGATTCTTGGCAAGTTCGTCGTCGATCTTATCCAGTCTCTTATACGCATCTGTCAGGCGCAGTCCTTTCATAAAACACTGCTCCCTTATAACGTCTTCTTCGTTGACCATGATAGAAATGCTTTCGTCTCGGTTGACGAGCGCCGCTCCGCAGTCTGCATTGTCGATAAGATACTGACTTATCAGATGCCTCTCTTTCATCGCCTCGAGCGTCACGGGCGAAAGATTCGCCATAAAATACAGATTAAACGTATCGCACTTTACCAAAGCGCGATTAACTTTTTTTACTATATCGCGGGCAACTGCGGCATCGGAAATATTGAACGGATACCCCTTTAAATTTCTTGCAAGACGCACCCGGGTAGTGATTATCGTACCCTTTGAAAGATCGGGCATAACCTGACGTCCCATCACATCAGCCCCCTTCTCTTCAATTCTTCGGCAAGTTCGGCAATCTCTTCGGAAAGTTCCGCCATGTCGGAAAACCGTTTTTCAAGCCCCGCACGCTCTTTTTCTTCAAGCAGCCTGCGGTATTCGTTCAGAAGCTCTTTATCGACGCCTCCGAATTTCGGAACTTTCCCGACATGAACGCTGCCCCCCTGAATTTTTTTCAGGGCAGCCGCAATTTCGGGTTCAAACGCCGCATAACAGTCGGGACATCCCAGCATACCGGTACGGTAAAATTCCGAAAGCCTGGTTTTACAGCTTTTACACGCTTTGTCGTACATACTATTTCAGTTTGTAATACAGCTCCTTTATAAGTTCGGCGGTCTTTTCGCCCAATTCTTTGCTTTTCAGCGCCAGCTCGACGTTGGCCCTGACGTAGCCGAATTTATCTCCCACATCGTATCTCTCGCCGTCAAAACAGCTTGCAAGAAGTTTTCCTTCACCGGCAAGCCGGTCAAGCACGTCGGTAAAGCATATTTCATTTCCGTGCGGTTTGAGTTTCTTTATATTTTCCGTCACGCCGCCGTCAAGAACATATCTGCCTATTACCGCGTAATTGGAAAGAGCGTCGTTCAGGCTCGGCTTTTCGATAACCGAAGAAACCTGCATAACGCCGCCGTCTTCGCCGGAGATGCCTATATTTCCGTATTTTTCCACATCGTCTCCGAAAACTTCCATCGTCGCGACAACGCTTTTTCCTGTGCGTTCGTAAATTTCTATAAGTTGTTTTATGCACGGTTTTCTGCCGTCGGCATCGATAAGCTCGTCGCCGAGAAGCAGTGCGAAGGGCTCGCTTCCGATAAACTTCTCCGCACACAGCACCGCGCCCGCAAGTCCGTTGGGCACTTCCTGAACGGCAAATTTCACATTATAACTCCGCGTGGCAAGAGCAAGTTTGTAAAGCTCCGTTTTACCGTCCGCCAGCAAGCGTTCTTCCAGCGCATCCGCTGCGCCGAAATGCTTTTCGATTACATCGGACCCCGGACTGACCACTATTATGATTTCTTCTATTCCCGCTCCCGTAAGCTCTTCGGCAATATACTGCACCGTAGGCTTGTCGATAACGGGCAGCATGGGCTTCGGAACAGCCTTGGTTATCGGCAGAAATCTTGTTCCCAGCCCTGCGGCGGGAATCACCGCTCTTTTAATTTTTCGCATGGCAGGCAACTCCGTTCTACTTAAAATTTTCGTCTTCGAGCGCTTTTATTTTTTCCACCCTTCTCACATGCCGTTCGCCGTTGCTGAAAGGCGTTTTCAGAAACGCGTCGACTATCTCCAACATCAGTCCCGGTCCGATGACCCTTTCGCCGAAAGCGAGAATATTAGCGTCGTTGTGTTCGCGCGTCATTTTAGCGGAAAAAACGTCGTGGCAGTGCCCGCAGCGTATACCTTTCACTTTGTTGGCAACAATGCTCATGCCGATGCCCGTGCCGCATATAAGAATGCCGAGATCGCACTCGCCGCCGCTGACGGCTTTTGCCACCGCAAGAGCATAATCGTTATAATCTACCGACTGCTTACCGAAACAGCCGAAATCTTTATATTCATATCCGTTTTTTTCAAGATAGTCGGTAAGCACGGGTTTTAAATTTATTCCGCCGTGGTCGCATCCTATAGCAATTTTCATAACTTGTTCTCCTTTTATTGCAGTATTTTTTCAAGAATAACGTTGCAGGCGTCCTCCAGCTGGTGGGAGGTCCTGACATAACAGCTTAAATCCATTCCGTAAGGGTCGGATATATCGCCCAATCCCGTAATTTCGCCTAGTGCGTAAACGTTGCCGAGCCCGTCGAGCGCGGCTTTATGTTCTCTCGTCATGCACAGCACAATATCGCTTTTTCTCAGCATTTCGAAAGTAAGTTTTTTAGCTTTGAACGAGCCGGACTTTATGCCCAGCTGTTTAAGGGCAAGAGCGGAATTTTTACTGATTTTATCACCGTCCACGGCGCAGATACCCGCGCTTGAAACCCTGACGTTTTTTACGCCCGCAAGCTTTAATTTGCTTTTGAGTATAAGTTCCGCCATGGGGCTTCTGCAAGTATTGCCCGTGCACACGAACAATATTCTTTTCATATTCACCCGCAGGACTTTTTCATTCTGTTCATGATGCCGAGATTCACGCCCTTTTCATCGGGCATTGCCACGGCAATGATCAGGTCGGCTTTTTTTTCGCCTTCCAGAAGCTTTGCGTAGAGATTCGAAGCTATTTCTTCGGGGGTTTTGCCGAGAAGCAGAAAGTTCATTTTACCGAGTTTCTCCGCCACTCCGTCCGCACACATGACATAGGGTTTTTCCTGCTCGGAAACAGCCCTGTCATACGCTTCTTTCACGCCGCGAAGATCGCTTTCGCTAAACAGAATGGTCTTGCACCTCGGCTTGTAATGCGTGTATTTGACGCCCGGCGAACGTACCCTGTCGGTCTCCCGATGAGAGGCTATTTCACACCTGCCCGCAACGCTCTCTATCATCTCTTTGGTGATAAGTCCCGCGCGGAGAATTCTGGGATATTCCCCCGTGACGTCTACAACAGTGCTCTCTATACCGCCCGAGCATCTGCCGCCGTCGAGAATAAGCGGTATTTTGCCGTTAAGGTCGTTATAAACGTGCTCTGCCGTTACAGGACTGGTATGTTTGGAGAGGTTGGCGCTGGGAGCCACTACCGGCAGATCGACTCTTTTAAGCAGCAGCTGGCAGCCTTGATGGGAAGGTATTCTCACGGCGAGAGTATCTCCGCCGCAGACGGCTTCGCGGCATACCGCTCCCCTGCTTTCAAATACCAGCGTAATGGGCCCCGGAGCAAATGCTTCGAAAAGCTTTTCCGCATAAGATTTTGTCATACGGACAAGCTTGTTTATATCGTAATCTTTGTGGACGTGCGCTATAAGCGGATTATCGGAAGGCCTGCCCTTTACTTGGTAAATTTTTTTTACCGCCTGCGCGTCGGTGCCTATTGCGGCAAGACCGTAAACGGTTTCCGTAGGCATTCCGACCAGTCCTCCGTCTAAAAGTATCTTTGCGGCTTTTGCCACGTTTTCTTCGCTTACAGGCAATATTTCGGTAATCATAATTTAAAAAATTTCGTCGTCTACGTTCGATACGGCAGGTCCGCCCTCAAACGGCGGCTCTTCGTTAATTTCTTCGGAAGGAGGCAAATCTTCATATTCTCCGCCGGCGTCTTTAACGGCAGACCTTTCGCCGCTATCTTCGGGCTCGCCGTCTTCGGTCAGATTTAAAAATTTGGTACATTCGCCTTTAAAAAACAGTTTGAACATGCCCTGCGGGCCGTTTCTGTGCTTTTCAATAAGAATTTCGGCCACGTTTTTCTGCACTTTGCCTTCGGCAATCTCCTTCTCCGTTGCCGACTTGTCCGGGCGGTGGATGAACATGACTATGTCCGCGTCCTGTTCGATGGCGCCCGACTCTCTCAGGTCGGCAAGCTGAGGTCTGCCTTTTCTGGTTTCAACCGCACGCGACAGCTGCGACAGGGCGAGAACGGGAACGTTAAGCTCTTTAGCGAGAATTTTCAGGTTTCTCGATATCCCCGTTATTTCCTGCTGGCGGTTTTCGTCTTTTTTATTGCTGCCCGACGTCATAAGCTGTATGTAATCTATCATGACCAAATCGAGCCCGTGCTTTCTTTTTAATCTTCTGCACTTGGAAAGCACTTGCTGCGGAGTAATCACGGCTGAATCGTCGATAAAAATTTTGGCTTTATTCAAGATCTCTCTCGCCTTTGCTATTTTCAGCCATTCGGTCTTGGACATTTTCCCTTTGAGCGCGTTTTCCATGCTCACCCCGGCAACAGAGCACATCATTCTCTGTACCAGTTGATCTTTTCCCATTTCGAGAGAGAACACCGCGCACGAATACCCTTGAATGGCAACGTTTTCGACAATGTTCATGGACAGCGACGTCTTGCCGACGCCCGGTCGTGCGGCAAGAATCATCAGGTCGCTGCCGTGCAGACCGTTTAATATGTTGTCAAGTCCCATGAAATTGGTCTTTATTCCGCGGGCGCCGCCTTTATTCTTGGCAAGCTCGTCAAGTTTTATCATGACGTCGGGAATGACCTTGTTAATCTGCACGACCGAGCTCGTATCGGCGGTATTTGAAATATCGAACACCGTTTTTTCGGCAAAGGCGAGCGCGGCATTCTTGTCCGTGCTGGTCTGGCATTCGGATATGATGTCCGATGCGCCGAGAATAAGTTTTCTCAGCATGCTGTCCCGCGTGACTATTTCAAGATATCTGTTATAATTTGCCGACGACGGAATGACGTCGGTAAGTCCCGTAAGGTAAGTTATCCCTCCCGCCTGTTCGAGTGCTCCCTGTTTTTCGAGCGCGTCGGTAAGAGTGACTAAATCTACAGGCTGATTGTTCTTTATAAGCGCATCCATAGCCGCAAAAATATATTTATGCGACTCGGCGTAAAAATCTTCTTCTTTTATTTCGGAAGCGATTTCAAGTTGAACTTTGGTGTCCAGCAGCAAACATCCGAGGAGCGCCTGTTCGGCTTCCAGACTGTGAGGCATGTCTCCGACGGCCTTTCTAACGTCCATAATTTTCACCCGCTGTTTTATAACGACATATACTCTTTCAAGGCGTCGTCGAAGGCGCCGAACGCCGCGCGGAAAGGCTTATCTCCCGTGAGATCGACCCCCGCGATTTTCAAAAGTTCTACGGGCGAATCGCTGCCGCCTGACGACAAAAATTTAAAATAATCTTTGACGGCGGGTTCGCCTTCTTTCAAAATTCTTTCGCTTATTGCAAGCGCACTTATTATGCCGGTTGCATATTTATAAACATAAAACGCACGGTAAAAATGCGGAATGCGCGCCCATTCATACTTGATTTTATCGTCCGCGACAACGCTTCTGCCGTAATATTTTTTGTTGAGTTCAAGATATTTTTCGGAAAGCATATCTTTCGTAAGCGGCACTCCGTTTTCCACCGAAGAATGCGAAAATTCTTCGAACTCCGCAAACTGCGTCTGTCGGAAAAGCGTGGTTCTTACCATTTCCAACAGATACGAAAGCAAGTATTTCTTCAATTTTGTATCCGCGGCCTTTGCAAGCAGATGTTTCACCAAAAGCACTTCGTTGACGGTACTTGCGACTTCCGCAACGAAAATTTTATAGTCGGCTTTAAAATACGGCTGGGCACGGTTGGAAAAATAAGAATGAATGCTGTGCCCCATTTCGTGAGCTATGGTAAACACGTCGTGCGTGGTTTTCTGATAGTTCAGCAGCACATAAGGATGCGTATCGTATACCGCCACGCTGTAAGCTCCGCTTCTTTTTCCTTCGCTCTCGTAAACCGAAAGCCAGCGTTCGTCCCTTGCTTTTTTCAGCAGGCCGCAATATTCTTCGCCCAGACAGGCCAGCCCTTCGATAACCGTATCGAAGGCTTCTTCATATTCGAGTTTGAGTTCGGCGTTCTCGACGGCAGGCACGTAAATATCGTACATATGCATGCTTTTAAGCCCCAGATCGCGCTTTTTTGCGGACATATATCTGTGAAGCGAAGGCAGCGCTCTGTTCACCCATTTTATAAGATTGTTGTAAACTCCGGCATCAACGTCCTCGCTTGCAAGCGCGCTTTCGAGCGCCGAAGAATATTTTTTCGCTTTTGCGTAAAAGCAGTCTTTTTTGACGCTGCCCGCATACGTCGCGGAAATAACGTTTATAAGCGAAATATACGCATCGTAATAACTTTCAAAACACTTTTTACGCAGCGCTCTGTCTCCCGAATGCATCATGGCAGAATACGTTCCGTGAGTCAGCGGTATGCTTTCACCCTTGTATTTTATGGGTTTAAGCGGCAGATCCGCGTTGTCTGTCTTTGTGAAAATATCACGGAAAGACGAAAACGCGTCTCCGCTTTCGGCAAGAAGTTTTTCTTCGTTCTCGCTTAAAACATGGGGTTTTTCTTTGACGATACACTTTAACATATAGTCGTAATCCGCAAGTTCGGGATCTTCGATATAGCTTTCAAGCACCGCGTCGTCTGCCGCGATAAGTTCGGGAACAATAAACGCCGAAGCGGAAGAAAACTTAACAGACAGCGCTGTCGCGCGCGACACAAGCGCGTCGAAAGCGCTGTTACGGGTGTCGGAATCATGCTGCATCATGGCGTAAACGGACAGTTTTTCGAGCAAACGCCCTGCTTCTTCCTGCATGTCCATACATTTTTTAAACTGCTTGCGGTCGCTGAGTTTCCCCTTGAATTCTTCGAACTTTATAAGACTTTCAACGCGTGCATAATCTTTATTCCACTCTTCTTCGCTTGCGTAAATGTCTTCTATAGCCCAGATATATTTTTTATCCATATAAACCCCTTTAATTCTTATTGCTATGTATAGGCGCCGGCATTCTTCCGCCGCGCCCGATAAAAATTTCACAAGAATACGGGCTGACTTTCATGACGGGCGCCGTACCGAGAAGTCCGCCGAACTCCACGCTGTCTCCCACTTTTTTACCCGGAACGGGTATAACCCTGACGGCGGTAGTTTTGTTGTTTATCATGCCGATCGCCGCTTCATCGGCTATAATGCCGCTTATTGTGCTTGCGGGCGTATCTCCGGGAATGGCAACCATATCTATACCGACGCTGCACACCGAAGTCATAGCTTCGAGTTTATCGAGAGAAATCGCGCCTTTTTCCGCCGCGTTTATCATGCCGATATCCTCGCTGACGGGAATAAACGCTCCCGAAAGTCCGCCCACGCTGCCGCTGGCCATCACTCCGCCCTTTTTGACAGCGTCGTTGAGCATCGCAAGCGCCGCCGTAGTGCCGTGCGCGCCCACGCTCTCAAGACCCATTTCTTCGAGTATATGCGCCACGCTGTCTCCCATAACCGGGGTAGGCGCCAGAGACAGATCCACAATGCCGAATTCGGCGCCGAGCATATCGGCGGCTTCTTTAGCGATCAGCTGCCCTGCGCGGGTGATCTTGAATGCCGTCTTTTTGACAATTTCCGCAAGTTCGCTTATATTGGCGCCGTCCGCACTCTTAATGGCGTGATGCACCACTCCCGGGCCCGAAACGCCCACATTGATGACGGTTTCTCCTTCTCCCACGCCGTGGAAAGCGCCCGCCATAAAAGGATTGTCTTCAACCGCATTGCAGAACGCCACAAGTTTGGCGCACCCGAGCCCGCCTTTATTTTCGGTCGCCTGCGCGGTTTTTCTGACTACTTCCCCCATAACGCGCACTGCGTCCATATTTATTCCCGATTTTGACGAGCCGACGTTTACAGAAGAGCAAAGTCTGTCCGTTGCCGCAAGCGCTTCGGGAATACTTTCAATAAAAGATTTTTCAAAACTCGTCATACCCTTATGAACAAGAGCAGAATATCCCCCGAGAAAATCGACACCCACTTCCTTTGCCGCGTCATCGAGCGCTTTTGCAAGCACGGTTTCCCTTCCCGGAAAAGATGCGGTCAGCATGCTGGCGGGAGTTATTGAAACGCGCTTGTTAATGATGGGAATACCGTATTTCTGTCCCAAAGCATCGGCTGCCTTGACGATATTCTGCGCTTTTTTGCATATTCTGTCATAAACCAGCCGCGATGTCTCTTCCGCGCTTTCCCTTATGCACGGCAGAAGAGATATGCCCATAGTTATGGTGCGCACATCGAAATGTTCTTTTTCGACCATGTTTATGGTTTCGAGAATTTCTTTTCTGTTAAGCATTTTACACCTTAAATTTTGTGCATGGCGTTAAAAATATCCTCGTGCTGCACGTGGATGGACACGCCCGTCTTTTCGCCGAGTTTCACAAGAAGATCCCGAAGTTTATCGAGCGAGAGAGGGCTCTTTGAAAAATCGCAGAGCATAAGCATTGTAAAATTGCCCTGCACTATGGTCTGGCTGATATCTTCAATATTGACTGCATTTTCGGCAAGCGCCGCGGAAACGCCGGCAATAATGCCCGGCTTATCCTTACCTATCACCGTTACTATCGCTTTCATCCTGCTGATTTTCCTCCGTTTGCGGTAAATCGAGTATTTCGTAATTTATTAAAACGTTACCCTGAGTAACGTACCTTACGTTTGCATTTTCCGGTATTTCGGGAAAAGGTTTTTCGTAAAAAACAAGCACCTTTCTTTCGAAAAAATCGTTTTTATATTTATTCCATTCGAGAAACACAAGCGATTTGAAGTCCACGCCGTCTTTGTCCTGCAAAGTCTCGTCATATTCAAAAAAACTGCCGGTAGAAGTTTCTCTCTTTCCCGTCAAAAGATAACCTGTCATTTTATAATACCTGTTTACTCGCTTAAAAGGCAGACCGAAAAAAAACATGGTAAACGCCACCATGAGAAAACTGACGGGATAATGTATCCACTTTACGATTTTGATGGTAGGCGATGCGTACGGCAAAGTTCTGTACCATAAAAACATCCCCACGCTGAATGCCAGATACAGTCCGAGCAGAACAAAATATATTATCAACAGATTGCGCCGCTGTTTTTTGGTGGCAAAATATTCGGTATCGGTAAAATAGTCCATTTTTTCTCCGTATATAGAATGATTTTTTATTTTATATGATTTTTTTATTTTATTTATAGTCGGTTCGTATTTTTTCCAGTCCTTCGGCGCCCAGGTAAAACAGCTCGTACCTGTCTGCGTATTCGGTCATGAAATACCGCGGATGTCCTTTTACGGCATATACTCCCGGTTTTTCGGAAACATGAGTTTCCCCGCCGTAACCGCCTTCGTATAAGTTTTCGGAACTGTCCGTTCCGCCGCCAGCGGCACGCACACACGTTCCGCCGTACGGTTCATGGTGTCCTGCGTTATCTTCCGTTCCACGGTCGGCGCCGAGCTCTGCGCCAACCGTATTGCCGCCGTTCTCCGCTACGGCATTGCCTTTCTTTACAATCTGAACGCCGTTGCCTTTTTTGACGGCCCCTGCGGAAAACAATTTTTTCAGTGTTGCGAAAACGCCCGCAAATACAGAAATTATCAGCGCCGCATAAAATATCATCAACGCGGCGTGCGAACGCTCGAACAGCCCCGTAAGATATAAAAGCGCCCCCGCCGCCAGCACAAACAAAGCAAATTGCAGATTGAAAAATCCGAGTATCTTATACGCTGTTCTGAATATTACCGTTATAATACGTTTTATCGCGCCGAATATCAGGCGGCTTTTAAAATAAACCAAAGTTTACCCCGCTTGTCCGTTTCCAGAACAGTCCGCACCGAAAAATCCGCCTATATTCACTATAATGTTGTGCATAAAAGTTCTGAAACCTTTAGTCGCAATCGACCAGTTTTCGACCACGCCGACAATGTTCTCCGTCGTGCACGCGTTAAGCGTGCGGCTGTCCTTGCTGACGGCTCTGTTGTCGCCGAGATAAAATATTTCGTTTTCTTTAAGCGTAACCGAAGAAAAGCCTTTGCTGTCCGTATATGTTCCCTCTGGAAGATAAGGTTCATCGAGCACGGCGCCGTTTATATAAACCTTGCCGTCTGCAATAGCGACCGTATCGCCTTCCATTGCAATCACCCGTTTTATGATCCAATAATCTTCGACCGGGTGCTCTTCAGTGCTTTTTATTATCACTATATCGCCGCGCTCGGGAACTTTTTTGACGTTTGCAACCAGAATATCCCCGTCATAAAGCGTGGGATACATCGATTCCTGCTGCACCTGTATATTTATATAAACAAAAGTATTCAGAATCGTCACCAAAAGCATGATCGCCAGGAAAACCGCCGCCCATAAAAGCAGGTTTCTGTCCGAGCGCGTTTTTCTTTCTTCCGCTTCTTTTAAGTTATCTCTGATTTTAAACGTTATCATTTACTCTCTTTGCCGTCGACGTATTTTTTGGTCATTTTAGAAACTTTGTCCGCCGTCATAAACACGGTGCGGCCGCATCTGATGCATTTTATCTTAATATCGGCGCCTGTCCTTACCACTTCCCACTCGTACCCTCCGCACGCATGGGGTTTGGCTGCGGTTATTATTCCGCCTTCAACAAAATTCATAGTTTACGCTCCTGCGTTACACCCAAAGCACGTTGTTTATCAAATAAGCCCCGTCGCAAATAAACTCTATCGCGTTGATATTTTTATAACTTTTAAGCGTCATGCCTTCGGGCGTCTTGAAAGACTGCATATTCAGCTTTACGTTGTTCCATACATTGCCGCCTTTTACCCTGACGCGCACAGAATAATCCGCTCTGTTCTTTCCGAAGTAATCGGCAACCAGTTTAACGAAAAGTTCGGTTTCCCCTTCGGAGTAAAAGTCAAGCATCAGCATCGCGCCGTCAGCCGGACGATCCTTTTTGGCGTTGATTTTGAACGTTCGAAGCCCTTTCTCGGCAAAAATTCCGGCAATGTCCATCGGTCCCGTCTTTACCAGAACTTCGGCATGTCCGTCAACATCGGCATGAATTTTATCGCCTGCCTTCGGCAAGGCCGAAAAAACGCTCTGTGCGTTCTGTATTCTGCCCGAATACACCACATTGGATTTAAATCTTACGCCGCCTTCGCCCTCGCCGAATTTTACGGCGCAGATGTTTGTGCTGAGCGCGAATCCGCTTTTATAAACCGCCCTGGCGAAAAAGAAAGCCGCCCCCGAATCTGCATAAGGCATATATTCGAATTTATATTTATTGCCCGATTTTTCGGTATAGACGTCGTTTTTATACCAGCTGCGAAGCGCCGGATTCAATATCTCTTCCGCAGAATACAGCGCGATTTCTTTCAGGTCATGCCCGTCGGCGGTAACTTCGGCAGTCACCTTTCCGCAGGAAAATTCGCATTTTATTTCCGGATTGAACGGATAATCGCACCCGCCGTTTTCGCGCATCAGAAATTCGTTCAGAAATGCAAGAATATTCTTATATCCGGCGCTGTCTATGCCGTCGGTGCGGCCCACCGAATAGTCCAGTGCGACAAAGAAATCTTTCTTTATTCTTGCAAGCGTATCAGTCACTCTGTCCGCATCGAAACGCGGCGAATTGGTTGCCGCAACCACAAGGGCGGGACAATTGATGTGCGCAGCGTATGACTGCGGCTCTACGCCGGCAATAAACATAAGCATATCGTCGGAAAGCTGCGGATCGGCCTTGCCTGCGAATTTATACAGGCCGTTGTATGCCGTCCATCCGGCATTCATGACGAACGCCGCCGCGGACAGGTTCTTATCGAGAGCAAGCTGCCAGAGCACGGTTGCCGCCGACGAAACGCCTATACCGCCAACTTTTGTGACGTACGGCAGACTTTTTATGTATTTTAGCGCGTATCTCGCAACCATAGCCCACTCGTACCAACATGTGGTTATAATGTCTTTATCCACACGTTTTAAATCGTCTTTGACGTTTTCATATACCGCGTACGGCAGATCTTCGGGATATTCCGTATAAAATTCCTTGCCCTCCCGCTTGCCTTCGATATCTATCGAAAATGTCATATACCCGAGTTTTGCGATGCTTATGTCCATCGAGCAGTCTGTATCGCCGAAATCTTTAAAGATAATTACGGCAGGCATAAAACCCAGCTGCACGCCGCGCGAAACGGTGGCGCAGATTTTCACCTGTCCTTTCGGAGTAACACGCCCTTCTATCAGAATACGGCTGACGATAATATCGCCTTCCTGCCTTTCGTCTATTATTTCGGCTTTGGGAATAAAAGGGACTTTAAAATTCCCCCATATCGCCATAGGTGTCAGAATACTTCCAGCCATAATTACCTCTTTGCCATTATTCGGCTCTGCAACGCCGTGCCATGCGTCCGATAATGAATCCCGTAAAAACAGCAGACGACAGCCGTTTCTTTAGTCCCGTTATACTCCCGCATGACTATGATACGTATTTTAACTTGCGGTATTTTAAGTTTACCGCCTGTTAAATAAACCTGAAACGCATAAAGCCGTTTCGCGGTACTTCGCGCCGCAAACAGGTTATCCGAAGATACCGCCGCAATGCACTTTGTGCCGCACGTTATAAACGCAGCAAACTTTTCAGACCGCACAACGGAAAATATCCGATACCCGCCGTTAAAAACAACAGGTTTTCCGAGCATTTTACCGCTAAAGTACAAAACCGTCCGCACCGCAGTACGCTTAAAATCACCCCATATAAAGGCGGGAAAGAATTAAAAAAATTAACGGATTTATTTTTACTTGCTTTTTTGCTTGCGCGCCTGTATAATGTTTTTACCGTTCATGCGCGCTTGCGGCGGCGAGATACTTCCGCCCGCCCTGCAGGCGGCGCATGCGACCTGCGCTTTTGCTATATAATGGTTTTAAATATAACCCTTATATTATATAACATAACTCACATCATTGCAAGCGTTTTTTAACGGAAACGATTTTTACTTAGGGTGCTGTATGACTTGTTCGTATTCAAAAGAATATTCGTCGGCGGGACTGACCGACGTCGACAACGCTTTTATCAGCGAATATCTTCCGATTTCTTCGGGCGAAGCCGTTAAAGTATACCTTTACGGGCTTTTTCTGTGCCGCAATCAACAGCTTGACCAGACTCTCGAAGAAATAGCCGAAACATTGAAAATGACTGCGGAAGAAGTTCGCGACTGTTTTTATTATTGGGAAGAATTCGGGCTGGTAACGGTCGTCGCAAAAGACCCGTTTGCCGTTCAATATCTTCCTCTGAGAACGTCATACGGCACGAAACCGAGAAAATTCAAAGCCGAAAAGTATTCAGACTTCACTAAAGGCCTGCAGGCAATGTTGCCTTCGCGGATGATCTCCACAGGCGAATACAGCGAATATTTTGCGATAATGGAAACCTACCGCATTAAGCCCGAAGCCATGCTTATGATAGTAAAATACTGCATCGACAGAAAAGGCGGCGACATCGGATACAGATACATATCCAAAGTGGCTAAAGATTTCGGCGCACGCGGAATAGTAACCGTGGAAAAGGTAGAAAAAGAGCTTTCGGCTTATGTTCTCCGCTCCGGCGATATAGAAAAGATATTAAAAGCGCTTTCACTGCGCCGCGCGCCTGAAATAGAAGACCTTGCCTATCTTAAAAAATGGACGCAGGAACTCGGTTTCGAGCCGGAAAGCATAACTTTCGCCGCGTCGAAAATAAAGAAAGGCAGCATGGAAAAACTTGACGAATTTCTGAAAGAACTTTATTCCATAAAAAGCTTTTCCAAAGAAGAAATCGCTTTTTTCGTGGAAGAAAAGCACCGTGTTTACGAACTTGCCGTCAAAATCAACCGTGCGCTTTCCGTCTATATGGATGTTATCGACACAGTTGTGGACACTTATACAAAAAAATGGCTTTCCATGGGCTTCACCGACGAAACGCTGCTGCTTGTCGCGTCGCAATGCTTCCGGACGGGTAAAAACACGCTGCAATATATGGACGAGCTTATAGAAAATCTTTACCGCCGCGGTTTCGTTGACCTTTCGAGCGTGGGAGACTATTTTGAAAATATCAAAAATACCGATAAATTCATATCGTCTTTCCTGCTTACGGCAGGCGTCAACAGACGCCCCAACGCGTGGGACAGAGAAAACCTTTCCACATGGAAAAGCTGGAATTTTTCCGAAGAGATGATTCTCGAAGCCGCAAAGCTTGCCGCGGGAAAGTCATCCCCCGTCGCTTACGTAAACGGAATTTTAAGCAACTGGAAAAACAACGGCATTTTTACGCCGTCGGCGCTTGCGTCGACCTCTGCCGAAGCTCAGAGCGAAAATTCGCAGGAAGAATATAACCGCGAGTACGAAAGAAGAAGAAGCATCGCCATTTCCCGCGCCCAGAGAAACACTGCTAAAGCGATGGAACTCGACGGATTTAACGATGTTTACGGCAGGCTGAACGGAATCGAAAAAGATCTCGCTTTTGCCGAAATGGCTAATAATAAAGAAGAACTTTCCGCCCTTGAAAAAGAAAAAGCGGAGCTCAACGGGAAAGCCGCCCGCCTTCTTTCGGCAATCGGACTGACGCTTGACGACCTTTCGCCTAAGTATGCCTGCGAAAAATGCCGCGATACAGGTTACGTGGGCACTCACCGCTGCGACTGTTTCAATAAAAAAACCGTATAACCGTCATAAATCCGCAAAAGGTCCGCCGCGGCGGCACTTTGCGATAAACTGTTTAACTGCCTTTCTTTCCTATAATATTTACGATGATCAAAGAAAATATGAAAAACTTTCCCGATCCGAACGCCGTGTTTCCGAATCGATATAAAACCTCTTGTTATATAAAAAACGTCATCACCGCACCGAACATAACGGTCGGCGATTACACGTATTACGACGATACGGTAAATCCGCAGGATTTTGAAAAAACTGCGTACTTTTCAATTATCCCGAATTTGGCGATAAACTTTCAATAGGCAAATTCTGCCAGATAGCGTCGGGCGTAAAATTCATTATGGGCGCGGCAAATCACAGGCTTTGCAGCGTCACGACCTACCCTTTCGGCGTATTCGGCGGAGAATGGGAAAAAGCCGCGCCGCCCCACCTTTCCCAGCTGCCGCGTAAAGGCGATACCGCCGTCGGCAACGATGTTTGGATAGGAAGATGCAGCGTGATTATGCCTGGAATAACTATCGGCGACGGCGCAATCGTAGCCGCATATTCGGTAGTGACAAAAAACATACCGCCATACTGTGTGTACGGCGGCAACCCTGCGGTTTTTATTAAAAAACGTTTCGGCGACGAACTTATAGACGCCCTTTTGCAATTCAGATGGTGGGACCTGCCTCCCCAAAAACTTGCGCAGTATATTCCCCTGCTCTGCGACGGCGACCTCGAAAAAGTTTTAGCCGCAATAAAAGAGATCTTACGCCGTAAAACTTGACGAACGCGTTTTTATTAGCTGAAATTTTCAATTTCATTTTCCTGATTTTCTTTCATAAAAACAATTCCGTAGGAAATACTGTTTTTGCGTAGCCGGTTTCCTTTAGTCCGCTAATACGCATTGCATCGATTTTTAACAGAGCGGACAGTCCGTCTGTCAAGAAAAATTATTATTTACCTTCGGATACGTTGCCATAAACGGCAGCGCCGCAGTCGAAACGCCTGCGATTGACTGCGCGCGATATCCGAAAAAACTCCTTTACATTGCAACGCATTCTTCAGGCGTTGCGGCGAACGCCGCCAAAATCTTCTCAGACACAGTTGCTTTTCTGCAGGTCCCCTGCGCAACCGAGTTGCACTGATTGCGGAGCTATCCTGTTAAAAAACCTCGGAAACTTCAGCAGTCCAAAATATCTAAATCGATCACGGGATCGTCGAAAAATTCTGCCAAAGTCATATCCAACGCCCGCACAATAGAAGCAAGAATGCTCAACGTGCAAGACTTCGTTTTATGTCTTATAATAGAAATCATGGTACTGTGACATATACCTGATTTTTGTTCCAACCTGTATTGAGACATATTTTTTTCCTGCAAAATATTTTTCAATCTAACGGAAACCGCTTCGTTCAGCGTCATAATTTCACCGCCTGCGCATTGAATTTTTATCGGGAATATTATAACATGCCGTAAAAATAATATACGTATATTCTTTTATACCCCCATTCTTGCGGCAAAATAACTTCCGCCGGTTCTTGTTAAAAACCATATCATGTTTCATTGATAAAAAATGCAATTTCATAGCTGCTTGATCTAAAACAAAATCTTTTAAATTAAAGCGTCCCTGCCCGGACGGCATTTATTCGCGCCGTTCTCTACAGGGACGTATAAGTCATAAGTTTTTTGAAATAAAATTAATCTATTTCCAGATTATCAAAGTCGAAAACAGGGTCATCGAAAAACTCTTGCAAAGTTATCCCCAATGCATGCACTATCAACGCCAGAGTTTTGATGTTGCAAGATTTTGTTTTATGTCTCAGCAAAGTAACAACGGTGCTGTGATATAAACCGGTTTCTTTTTCCAGCCTGTATTGAGAAATGTTTTTCTCTTTCAAAATTTTTTTAGTTCTAACGGAAATCGCTTCGTTTATAGTCATATTGCAAATCACTTTATTTTAATTGTATGGCTTAAATATATGCCCGCAAATTAGTTATGTTTCTTCATAAGTATCTACACATAAAATATCGTTAGCATCCAGATCCAATACTGCACATAAATTAGCAAACGTATCAAGTGCAGGCATTTTATTTTGGTGCAAATATTGCCCTATTGCTTGATGACTAACGCCTATTTTCTTTGCTATTTGTTTTTGCGTTATTCCGCTACATTTTATAGCTTCTATCACTTTTTTTCTTATTTGCTCTATTGTTATCATATATCAGTTAATTATGCCGGTATTGCCGGCTAAAAAATATCATTCTATCAATGATAGCGTGGGGAATTTTATAAAATATTATTGTCCAAACACAATATTTCGTTTGCATCTAAATCAAGGATTGCGCATATATTTGCAAAAGTATCAAGTGCTGGCATTTTATTTTGATTAAAATATTGCGCTACTGCTTGATGACTAATTCCGAGTTTTCTTGCTAATTCACTATTTGTCATTTTGCTACATTTTATTGCATCTAACAAACGTAGCCTTATTTGATCTAATGTAATCATAAAAATCTTTCCTTAGCTTTTTTATAATTATGCAATCAGCAATAGCTTTTTTCTTGACTTGCAAGCATTGCTTGCTTTATAATTGTTTTATTAACATTTTGGAAAAAATTATGAAATACTTAACAAAAGAATGGTACAAAACCGAGGCATTGTCTTTTACATACTCTCTTATAAGAACAAACAAACACGCCGAAATAAAAAGCGAAGAATTTTTTAACAATGCTTATTCCGTAAAACTTAAAAATTTTGTTCATAAATGCAAAATGGACGATATTTACATTTCCCCCGTAAAAGAATTGGAAAAAATCATATCTTATACCGAAGCAAAGGGCATTTCTGAACAAGATCGCATCCGACGCAGGGAATATCTGAACGATTACATTGCAATAAACCGCGACAAAATTGAAAGAAATTTCTTTTTTCCGTTTGACAAAAAAACCGCGGAACGGCAATTTGAAGAGAATTTAAAACAGATGACAGCGCTGTACGCCAATCTGCCGCAAAACATTCTCGATAAAATTGCCGATATAAGGGTTTTTGCGCTGGGATACGCATCTGCGGAAGTGAAAAAATTGCTCAAGAACTACTGCGCTCTGAAAAGACAAACGAGTGAAAAATTAAAATGGACTGCACGAACAGAAACCGCAGCCGCAGAAAGACTTTTAAACAACAACATAGTAATGGAGCATTTTACCGAAGAATTTCTGATGGGTATAAAAAAAGAAAACAATACAGTTACATTGGAATTTTACCGAAATTATCGGCTCATATTTATAGACGGCGAAATTACAGAAGGCGAAAACGAACAAATCTTTAAATGGAACAATGAAATTCCCAACAGCTGTTTCAGTTTGACGGTAGCTGCCGAGTTGTTTTATGAAAACGGAAAATTTAAGGCGTGTTTCCTCATCAAAAATCAAAACGAATACGACGTTAAAAATTTATGGGAACTTTCCATATATGCAACCGACATAAAATTATCCTGAAACCTGAGTATTTAATTTAACCGTAAAAAATGTTTGACCAATTTGACATTTTCTTCCTTACACATGCACCGTGCTGTCTTTCCCGAAATTCGGCTGTACCGCATTTTTGCGCATGTAATCTGCACTGCGACGATCTCTCGCGCCGTGAAGAAATTTTATGACTTTGCAAAAATGCCGTGCCGGCGTGGCACTGCGCGGTTTATTTTTGTAAAAAGCAATCTGTTGCATAAATCAAAATCGAACGCCGCGATATATGCAATAGTGTGCATATATCCAAAAACAATATATTTAAACTGATAAACTCACAGCCCGCCCGCGTTAAAATTACGCGGGCGGGCTGTGAGCTATAAACAATTTGCTTAATATCTGTACATTAATTTATAAAATTTTATATCTTTACTTTTTGCTTAGGCAGAAACAATCTTTAATCAGTCTTCAAGCCTTATCACGCTGTCGACCGAATAGACCACGTCAAGCCCTTCTATTTTTTCGATGGCTTTTCTTATAGCGCTCTCTTTGCAGGAATGAGTGATAATTATGGTGCTAACCTTGCCTTCAACCCCTGCGATCTGCTTTGCTTCTTTTATGCTGACGTTATACTTGGCAAATAATCCAGAATATTTGCTCAGAACGCCGGATTCGTCTTTAACGGTCATTCTGACAAAGTACTGCGAAGTGAAATCGGTAACGAATTTCGCCGTCGCGTTGCCTTTGGCGCTGTTGTCGAACGACGCATAATAATATTCATGGTGCTTCGCCGCGAATATCACATCCGAAACGATCGCGCTGCCGGTGGGAAGCGCGCCCGCGCCTCTGCCGTAAAGCATAATTTCGCCGACCGAATCGCCCACAAGATGCACCGCGTTGAACGAATCGTTCACGGAAGCAAGCGGGTTGTTATTGGAAATGAAAGTCGGATGAACCCTGACTTCGATGCCGTTTTCTGTATTCTTGCCTATACCGAGCAGTTTAAGCGTATAGCCCAGCTCTTTGCCGCAGGCGATGTCCTCCTGACTGACGCCTGTTATGCCTTCCCTGTAAACGTTCTCTATTTCTACTTTAGCATTGAATGCCAGCGACGAAAGAATAGAAAGTTTATATGTTGCGTCGAAACCTTCCACATCGGCGGTAGGATTAAACTCCGCATAGCCAAGCCGCTGCGCTTCTCTGAGAGCTTCCTCATACGAAGAACCTTCCAGACTCATTTTAGTAAGTATATAATTGGTTGTTCCGTTTATAATGCCCTTGATCGATAAAATTTTATTTGCCTGCATGCTGTCCTGCAAAGTGCGGATTATAGGCACGCCGCCGACACAGCTCGCTTCGAAAAACAATCCGGCATTCATCTTTTTGGCTTCGGCTTCGAGTTCCGGCCAATGTTTGGCAAAAAGTTCTTTATTGGAAGTGACCACCGTTTTGCCGCTCATAAGCGCTTTCAAAACAAAGGTCTTGGCAGGTTCAACGCCGCCGATAACTTCCACAACTATATCTACGTTGGGATTGGAAACCACTTCTTCGATGTTAGTCGCTATTATACTCTCGTCAATGCCGAGCGCCTTTGCGCGTTCCACATTCTTTTCAAGAACGTTTTCGACCGTAACGTCAAGTTTCTGCGTGCTTTTAAAGTATTCCTTTTTATCGGTGAGAATTTTATACGTCCCGCCGCCGACCACGCCGAGTCCCAGTATTGCAACCCCGACCTTTTTCATAATCGCCTCCGCTTTTTGTATCCGTTTATTTGTTAAGTTGGTAAATAATTTTCAGCCCGTCTAAAGTCAAACGCCTGTCCACAACGGCGATAGACCTGACTTCCTTGGCGATAATTTCGCCGAGACCGCCCGTCGCCACAACAGTAATTTTTTCTTCACCGAGTTCTTTTTTAATTTTATTAAGTATGTTGTCCACCAGCCCAGCAAACCCGAATATTATGCCTGCCTGCATATTTGTTTCGGTATTTTTGGCTATGACCTTTTTGGGTGAAACAAGCTCTATCATGGGAAGCTGGGCAGTTGAATTAACCAGGCTTTCAAGCGATGTTTTTATGCCCGGCGCTATGACGCCGCCGATCAGCACCCCGTCTTTATCGATTACATTGAAAGTAGTCGCCGTTCCGAAATCTATCACGACCACGGAACCTTCTCCGCCGTATTTATTATACGCCGAAACGCTGTTAACTATTCTGTCCGCTCCCACTTCTTTGGCGTTTTCGACTTTGATATTCAGCCCTGTTTTGATGCCCGGCCCGACCATCAGGGGAGATATGCCGAAAAAATATTCGCACATATGGCAGATGGTGTAATTGAGCGGCGGAATTACCGACGATATTATTATTCCGTCTATGTCCGATTTTCTGACCCCGCTGTCGGAAAGCAGATTGACAAGCACCGAACCGTATTCGTCCGCCGTGCGCGAAAGCCTTGAAGAAACCCTGAAACTAGCAGTCAGCTTATCCCCGTCGAATATACCGTATTTTATATTTGTGTTGCCTATATCTATCGCAAGCAGCATAAAAGTTCATCTCCTGTTCTTTGAAACGACGGTTATCACTCTGTTTACGGCAGGGGCGAGAATAATGTTTATCGCAAACTCTATCAAAAAGTTTATTCCCGCACAGACGATAATCAAAAAATATGTCACGGAAACGCCGCTCTCGGCTGCAATTTTAGCAATCACGTCGCTTATTATAAAGCACCCCGCGATAAAAAGCCCCGTATTCATAATCGGCGCACAAGCCGCAGCGACAAAAGACGCCAGAAGCATATTTTTTTTGCCGAGCGCTTTGAATACCAATGCCGGCACCAACCCTGCAGCAGTGCCTTTGACAATGCAGATAGCTACCGTCATTACGGGCGCTTCCCCGAAAAGGAACGTCGTGAACGGATCAACTATGATTCCCTGCACGATAGTCACAAGTCCGAATATAAGACCCAGAGCCGCACCGCCCCAAACGCCTAAAAAATAGCCGCCTATCACTATCGGAACAAGCACGAACGTCAACGACGTTCCGCCGATTTTAATAAATCCGCCCCAGATCTGCAACACCACTACGAGCGCCGTCAGTATGGCAAAAACCGTGAGTTTGCGGGTGAGAGACACTGTCCCCGATGCTTTTTCGTTATTCATATTGACCTCCAATCAAATTTCCCGAGTATAGTTTATGGGAATATCTGTTGCGAAAAGAAAAATACTTTTATCCCGAAGTCGGACACCCTGAAAAGGGTTTTCCGCTACGGTAGTTAATATTTTACCACAAAAAATACAAGATAGCAATTAAATAACGCCGCATTGTAACATTTTTGCTCTCTGAACACTATTATGAAAGTAGAAGAACTTCGCCAAACAAAAAATTTTTACTACATAGGCGGAGATTACGAAATACTTTGGAGGTACTTATATGAACGGTTTCGACTTTTTCGGCAACAACTGTTGCCTGTGGATTTTGATAATACTTCTTATTATCTGTCTTTGCAAGAGCGGTTGCTTGAACGGTTTCTTCAACAGTTGCTATTGTCTGCCTGTGGCGCTCATGCTCGTTTGCTGCTTCTGCAAAGGTAACGGCGGTTTCCTCGGCAACTTCGGCTGCGGCTGCAAATAAGCCTGTCTTTGCCGGCAAACCGGTTTCTCCTTAAACAGTTGATGAATATAACCGCAAAAAAAAATCTTCTTCACGGCTGCCGGCAATATCGGCGCGGGACTCACAAAGTAGCCCCGTGCCGTTTTTATTTTAAACAGCGACGGGGCGGTAAATTGCCGTAACCCGCTGATTATTTCAGTTTTCGATATTAAAAGTATATTGTGTTATTCCGTTATACTTTTAATTTGTTTGATATTTAAAAAACTTTTATTATCTTCGCTTTTCATAATATATCCGCCGATGTCCGCGTCTATTATATTAAGCGCCGACCCACATGAAGAACACAAAAATTTTGCAAACCTTGAAAAAACCTTTAAAAAAATGTCGAAAACAAAGCAAAATAATTGACAAATAAAATTTAAAAATGCTATACTCTAAACATCAAAACAAATAAATAGATTTTTTCGGAAAGCCCGGGCTTTCCGCGTGTTTTATGCTAAAACACGCGACGCCGTTTGGCGGATAAATTTTCCCGCTAACGGGGAAATATTTAAAAATCGAAAAAATTGCTTCGGCAATATATGCGCGCATGCGCATTTCTACGTTCACCTGTAATGAGGTTCTGTTATTAAACAACGGTTGACGCGGAATTTGTTTGAGAATAAAACGAACGAATTTTCCCCGTCAATTTTGTTTTTTCAAAGGAAAAAGGTTGCATCGGGTCTCCGCCCGTGTAAATAAGAAATCTTATAAGGAGAATTTTTGTAATGAGTAACTCTAACAACACTGAAAACAGCGAAGTTCAGACAACTCCCGTGCAGGAAACCGAAACCGTTTCCGCAGCGGAAGAAACTGCAACTCCCGCTGCGGCAAGTGAACCCGCGAACGTCGGAAAGTTCGACAGATATTTCGGCATCACGAAAAGCGGAAGCAAAATCGCTACCGAAATACTTGCCGGTATCGTCACCTTTCTCACCATGGCGTACATTCTTACGCTCAATCCCAGCCTTATAACCGGAGATTGGACGAACGGAACGCCGATATGGTCCTCGGTGTT
>CAUHGY010000024.1 GCA_959605945.1 uncultured Clostridia bacterium
AGGCTGTCGCCTTGCTTTTTGCCTTACGGCAAAATACGGGTTTAGTTGAAACACTGCGCTCGAAAACCCTTGCAAGCAAGTTTTCTCGCTTGTATTATATCACAAACTGTTGCAAAATAGTAGATTTTACGGGCAACTTTCTTTGCCGGCAGGTTAATGTTCATGAAAAAGCAAGGCTTATTTTTGAATATATATGTGCGTTGGAAAATTTTAAAAAAAGTTTTTTAAAAAATTTTTCTGAATATCTATGCGATATGGAATAAGAACCGATCGATGAACATATCTTTTATTGATGCGGGATAACCCGTATAAGACAAAAATCAACATAATTCGCTATATTGTATTAAAATAATTTCAAGGGGATAGGATATAATGGGGTTTGTCATCCACGGGAAAAAATTACTTGCGACGATAGCTGTTATACTTTGCGGTTTGATTTGCGGTATTACTCTCGGAAAGACAGGCGCCTATGCTGTTTTTTATAACGGCAATTTAAAAAAACTTCCTATCTATTCGGTTCAGACGGACGAGAAAAAAGTGGCAATTTCTTTTGATTGTGCTTGGGGAGTGGATTATACCGACAAATTATTGGATATAATGAAAGAAGAGAACGTTCCCTGCACTTTTTTTATGGTTGAATTCTGGACGGAAAAATATCCCGAATATGTCAGAAAAATTGACGAGAACGGTCATGAAATAGGCACTCATTCCGCAACGCATCCGGAAATGAGCAAATTGGGTAAAGCGGCTATAGAAAAGGAACTTACAACGTCGTCACAGGCAATAACGGCGATAACCGGCAAAAAAGTGGAGGTGTTTCGTCCGCCGTTCGGCGATTATGACGATCTTCTCATAGATACCGCTGCGGAATTGGGGCTTTATACCATTCAATGGGACGTTGACAGTCTGGATTGGAAAGATTTGTCTGCGTCTGAAATACAGAAACGCGTTTTATCGCGCGTTAAAAACGGTTCGATAGTGCTTTTTCACAACAACGGGCTGCACACTGCGGAAGCTTTGCCCGGAATAATAAGGTCGTTAAAGCAAGACGGCTATGAATTTGTGAGAATAGGCGATCTGATATACAGGGATAATTACCGCATGGCGGTAGACGGCACCCAGATTAAAAACAGTTGAAATTCATTGGAGGAAGTTTATATGAACTATTTACAGGAAAAGAACAACAAAGTATTTATCAGCGGCGAAATTCTGACCGAAGCGGAATTTTCGCACGAAGTGTACGGGGAAGGATTTTACGAGATGAACGTGCTTGTCAAAAGACTTTCCGGGCAAGGAGATATTCTTCCCGTCACAGTTTCCGAAAGACTTATTGCCGATAAAAATCTTAAAGTCGGCGTAACCGTGAATGCTCTCGGGCAATTCCGCAGTTATAACAAACTTTCAGACGGGAAAAGCAAGCTGATGCTTACGGTTTTTGTGCGTGAACTTCTTGATTCGGCGCCGATTAAAAATCCCAACAGCATAGTACTTTCCGGCTATATATGCAAACCGCCGGTTTACAGGACCACTCCTTTCAACAGGGAAATAGCGGATTTGCTTGTCGCCGTAAACCGTTCGTATAATAAATCGGACTATATACCCTGCATCGCCTGGGGACGCAATGCGAGATTTGCAAAGAACCTTGCCGTCGGCGAGAAGATCGCGCTTGCCGGCAGAATACAGAGCAGAGAATATCAGAAAAGACTGTCCGACGACGATATAAAGATCATGACCGCTTACGAAGTGTCTATAAGCAAGCTTGCGGCTTATGAAAATGCGGAAAGTTTCGATCTTGACGAAGAGTTCAGCCTTACAGGCTACGGACTGAATAAACAGGTAACCGACGCTGCTTATCCGAGCAATTGATTTTAATATAAATAAAGGGGAAAACCGCCCGCACGCAAACCGTGCGGGCGGAAAAATTTAATTGTGCCCGCGGCTTTTAGTAAAGCCGCGGGCACATAGTTTATGAATTGTTTTTAGCTTTTATGTATTTCTTTAATTTGCTTTTTTAACGGTAAGACGGAGATTTTTTATAATTCGCCGTTTTTCTTTTTCATTATAAAATATATTCCCGTGACGCAAACCGAAAGCGTTACAAGAAGAATTATAATGACGTTTCGTATCGTGGTATCGGGCACATGCCGTATAGCGGAACCGGGGATAAAACCGTTTTCCCAACTGCCGTCTGCAAGATAAGATACGTATGCGATTCCGTCTTTCTCGGAATAAAATTTTACCGTCTCGCCGTCTTTCAGATTGTAAACGGTGTTGCCGTTTTCATCTGTTACGGGGACCGCGTCGACTGTCACGAAAGAAAAATCTTCGCGTATGAAATCTTCGGAAAGACGCAGCGCGGTGAAATTTACGGGCACATATCCGCCGACCGTTTTGCCGTTGACGTCTATCTCCGCGAAATAAAATTCTTTGCCGAGAAACTCCGCTATATGCCGTACGTTTAACCGTGTTTTTTTATCGAGCCGCAACACGTTTTCTCCTTCGCGCAGACAGAAAGCGTCGTTTTTGGTAAGTATAGGCAGGTAATACATGCTGACGTCCGTAGCAACGAAAGCAACATCCGCAGGGGAGTCTGATTTTACATTTTTTTCTTCAAGGTCTTTTTTGTTTACGATCACTATTTCTGCATTGCCGTCTGTTTGACCGCCGAGAACATAGAAATCGCCGAGAGCTTCTGAAATCAGAACAAGTTCATCAGGCTCTTTTTTAAGTCCGCCGAACGAAAAATAAGTTTCATCGGCGGTTACGGAGTAAATATTTTTGCCGTCGGCGGGAGTAAATACTTTCAGGGCGTCCGGATCGGCGCTTTCTCCCGTTATGGCAAAATCGTCAGGGACCGCCATGGCGTCGATTGCCGCGTTGGGAAGAGCCGAAGTCACGAATATAGTTTCTTCGCCGTCTATCGAGAAGTAAACTTCCTTTTTATCGAAATTCATGGCGAACGAAGAAAAATCAGCGTTTAAGCCTTCAAGATCGTGAGATAATATATATTCTTCGGCGGAGACGCGTCCGCCGTTATAATGCCAGACCGATGTCTCCGTCAGAGCGAACAGGTCGCCGCAGAGATCCGTGGCGAGTTTTACTATCTGTTGGTTCTGCGGGGCATCGAGTGGCGTTTTTGCGAAATTATTTTGAGCATCAAAGAAAATAAGGTTTCCGTTTATGTCTGCGGCATATATGTTTCCGTCGACATCCGTTGCGATAAGAGGATTGCGTTCGATATCGTTGACGACGGGTTCCGAAATAAGTTTCGTTGCCGTATGGCCGAGTTCTTCTATGCGGTAGAAAAGCGTATTGAAATTATTGTCTATAAGCTGCGAAGTTACAATATAATAATAACCGCTCTGGTATGTTATGTCGGAAATAGAATAGTTTGCGTTGTTTTCTTCAAATTCGATTGCTGTCAGTGTTTTTTCGCCTGCAAAATCCTTAATCGCCGTGCTGCCGTCGGCATATTTCAAAAGAGCGGTGCCGTTGCCGAGGGCAAAGTCGACGGGAAGTCCCGTCAAACCCTGTTCGGAGTCGCTTAAATCGTTTGCAAGGTAATTGGAGAATGTTTTCTGCCCGTCTGCGGTGTCTATCAGAGTCAGCTTATAATCGTCAAGCACGGCGACAATATCGCCGTATCTTTCCATATTGACGTTATTGCCTCCTATGCGGTTATAAGCGGTTTTGCCCTTCGCTATTGCAAAGCCCGTAAAAACAAGTTTGTCGTTTTTGACTGAAAATTCCTGCACGGCGTCCATTTCGGAATCAGCTATGAGCAGATTATCTCCTTTGAATGACAGCATTTCGGGAGAGCGGAAAGTGCCGAGTTCGAAACCGACGGTGTCGCTTGTAAGTTCGACGGGATCGCCGCCGGAGACGGCAAGACTGAATATTCTGGTGCCGTTTCTGTAATAGACGAAATCATTGTTTGCCGTTATGCTGTCTGCCTGCACTCCGTTAAGAAGCAGCTGTTCGTCGCTGAATGACACGTTGTTTTTGAAAAGCAAGCCGTTTGTGTCCGTGCCCGTAAAGAAAAATATTTCGTCGTTATCGTTAATGGCGACGGGGTATTTGTCGTGAGCAACGGCTTCTTTTGTAATGGGTTTGGCAAATTCGCCGTTCTCCGCGGAATACTCGTTGATATAGATTGTTCCCGCAGAAACGCGTATAAGATAGTTGCCGTTAAAATCAAAAAAAGTACCGCCGCCGATGCTTTGCATAGTATGTTCGGACGAACTGTCGTTTACATTATCGAGAGTCCAGACATTGCTTTCTTCAAGCACTAAGAGCGTGTTTTCATCGAGATATTTGATCTGTTTCAAAGAGGAAAAAGGGGTGGAGCTGTCGTCGTTTGCGCCTGTGTATTCGCCGATGACGAAAGTTTCGCCGTTTTCAGGGAAAATCCGAATGGTGTTTTCTTCTATCACCGCATAATTTCCGTCGTAATAGCAGGCGTTCTTGGGTGAATTCAGATTAAAATATTCTATGCTGCTTGCAGGATTATAAAGCGTGAGAAAAACGCTTTCTCCCTGTGCCGAGACCTTGAAAACGGCAGACGAAATAAAACAAAGCGCCGAGATAAGAGCAAATACTGTTATCAATATTTTTAACTTTTGTGTTCTTTGTATATTCATAATTACTATATTAACATATTAATCGCGATTTGTACATTATAAAATTAAATAAATCCGAAAAATTTTTTCAGGCATATTTTTACAAACTCTCCCTGCGGCCGGAAAAGCGGCTGTTTATATTCCGACAAAACTGAAAAACGTATTATTCTGAAAGTTTAGAAAAGAGCCAGGGCAGGGGAAAAATTTTTGGCAGGAAAAATTTTCCATATATGACAGGGCGTTGACAAATCGTTGTGTTAATATAAAACAAACAAATGTTCGGAATACGGCATTTTACACCTGAATATGGCGACAGTCAACGGCTTTATGACAGAAAAAACAAATTTATGTACAAAATATTTTATTATTGAACAAAAATCGACATAAATTATTGACATGCGCCATTAGCGACCATATAATAAGGGTGCTTACGGAAATTTCGAGCAATAGGAGAAACGTTATGAAAATTAATTATGCCAAAACAATTTTATACGCTTACGCGAATATCGAAAGCGTCATTGAACAGATAGACGAGCTGGTAGAAAAAAGCGCGCTTTCGTCAATGTGCGATTTTCGCCCGGCTATGGAACAATATCAGAAAATTCTCGCTTTCACCGAACAAAAAGACGTGCTTATAGAGCTGAAAATTGTTGCGGACGGCGTGCTTGAAAAGTTTTCTTCTTATGAGCTCGAGTGTATGGACTATAAATATTTTAAGCGTGTTGACAGAGAATATTATAACAATTTCGATGCGGTAAGCCGCGCATACTTCCGTGCTCAGATAAAGATTGCCGAAAAATTTGCCAGGCGTATGGAATACGCGGGCATTGACGACTTGTGGTTTGAAAACAAGTGTCTGAAAATCGATTTTTTCAGAGAACTTCTGAAACTTGTAAAGGAACGCGAAAAAAAGTGTGCAAAGAAAAAAGCACCGGAATGTGCGAATATGTGCAAAAAAACTGTCGGCAGAAGATATTTCGGCGACAGTCCTTCGGCGAGACGTTCCGTGTCGGAATACAGCTCGATGCGTTGACGTGTGCCTGATTTTTTAATCCGTCGATGCCGGCAGTTTTAAAAAACGCTATTTTATAAGCATATACCGCATGATTCCTGCGTTTTCGTTTTGATGCGGTTTTGGCGCAGGAAAAATAATTGCGGTTTAACTCCTGCTGTTTATAAAATTCTTGCCGCATCACCGCGGTCAAAACGATAACCGACGGTTTCGGTTTTGTGTATAAGCGGATACGTTTATACCGTACGAATGTTACTCGTAGTCGTTTTCATCGTAATAAGTTATCGCAGGCTGCTTCTTGTTTTTTGGGCGGAAGGCTATGAAAAGGCCTATAAGTCCGGCAAATACAAGACATACAACAATGACTATGCGCATGCTCAAAAGATCGGATCGGGCGGGAGATTCGGGAACGGGTTTTTCCTCGGGCTCGGGAGCAAGAAAGGTCAGTTCGTTGGGGTGATCAGGCAAGGTGAACGGATAAAGCCCGCTTTCTTCGATATATCCCACGCGGTCGCCGAATCCTACGAAATAAATATATTTTCCGCTCTCGGTCATCTGTCCGAAATAACGCATCTGCCTTTCGGGAAAAACGTAAAGCTGCGGCTTGGTAAGTTCTTTGTCGTAATATAACACCGTGCTTTGCGCCGCGGTAAGAGTCAGGTCGGCGTACGGATCGGCGACGTCAAGACCGTCGTCGAACAGTTTGTCTTTGGGAACATAACCTTCCAGGGCCGCTCCGCCGTCATCGCCGTAACATTCGACACGGATCATGTCTCCCGTATCGTCAAGCTGCTTTACATAATAGGTATAAGGCAGAAAGCACAGGAGATCGGTGCCGGCTGCGTCGCTGAAAAGCGGGGTGGTGGAATCTATCACCCTGAGATACTTATATGCCTCTGCTTTGACGGCGTATGCGTCGGGGACAGCCGAAATAACGCATAGCAATACCGCAAATATAAAAAAGCGTTTCATTAAAAGCACCTCCGTTAAAAGTTGCAACAACAATTATATAGCGGGGAAAACGATATTTATGCAAAAAAATTATCGCAAAAAAGGAAAATTTGTCTAATATGTTGGAAATCGTCAGAAGAATCCGTGAAATAGAACGCGAACAGAAAAGGCGGCGTGACAATAATCGGATTTTCCGTTACAACGCTTCGCCGCCGATACATGAAAAACAATTGGCCTTTCACAGGTGCTTAAAGAAAAACAGATGGGTGTTTGGCGGCAACAGAAGCGGAAAAACCGAATGCGGCGCCGTGGAAGCCGTATATATTGCACGCGGTATTCATCCTTACAGAGAAAACAGAAAAAATACTTTCGGCTGGGTAGTGTCGCTTACGCGGCAGGTACAGCGCGATGTGGCTCAGGAAAAAATTCTTCGCTATCTCAATCCCGACTGGATAGACGGCGTAACCATGCTTTCCGGGAAAAAAGACAGTTTAGAGTACGGCGTTATAGATCAGATTCGGGTCAGAAACGTTTTCGGCGGTATTTCGGTGATCGGATTTAAATCCTGCGATCAGGGCAGGGAAAAATTTCAGGGAAGCTCTCTTGATTATGTGTGGTTTGACGAAGAGCCGCCGCGGGATATTTACGACGAATGCCGTATGCGCGTGCTGGACAGGTGCGGCGATATATTCGGAACGATGACGCCGCTTAAGGGACTGACTTTTATTTACGACGAGATTTTTTTAAACCGCGGCGGGTCCGATGAAGTCTGGTGCGAATTTATGGAGTGGGCGGACAATCCTTATCTTTCCGCAAAAGAGACGGAAGAACTGTCCCGAAGCCTGTCCGAAGATCAGCTTGAAAGCCGGCGTTACGGCAGGTTCAAAAGTTCATCGGGGCTGGTTTATCCGGAATTCGACGAAAATTTTCACGTGATAGATCCTTTTCCCGTTCCGGGAGACTGGCAGGACGTGATTTCTATAGACCCCGGGCTCAATAATCCGTTGTCCGCCCATTGGTACGCGGTTGATTACGACGGCAACGTTTATGCGGTTGCGGAACATTTCGAGGCGGGTAAGGACGTTTTTTATCATTCGGAAAGAATAAAGAGCATTTCGGACGCCATAGGCTGGAAAAGAGACGGCGGCGGCAGATTGCACGCGCTTATAGATTCGGCCGCCAATCAAAGAACTCTTGCCGCCAGTAAAAGCGTGACCGAACTTTTTCTCGATTGCGGAATAATAGCGTCGCCCAAAGTCAACAAAGATCTTTTTGCCGGGATACAGCGCGTTAAAAGTTATCTGAATAAAGATAAGGGACGGGCAAAGCTGTTTATATTCAAAAACTGCGTAAATCTCATACGGGAGCTTAAAAGTTATTGGTGGGACAACGGGGACAGCCCTAAAAAAATCGACGACCATTGTCTTGACGAATTGAGATATTACATAATGACAAAGCCCGTAAACTCCCCGCCTAAACCATCTAAAACGGAAGTTCAGAAGGATAAGGAGAGACTGATCAGGAAAATTTCAAATGAAAGGAAGAAAAAAAGGTAAAGTCGACGAGAGCGAACTCAAAGCCGCGCTCGTAAAGAAAGCGCTCGGCTACGATGCTACGGAAGTGGTTGAAGAGTATCTGAGCGAAGAGGGCGAGATAAAGCTTGCAAAGAAAAAAATAACCAAAAAGAACGTTCCTCCCGATATTACCGCTTTAAAGATGCTCATAGAGAGCGAGGTCAAGCCCCTTTCGGAGCTGTCCGACGGGGAACTCGAAGAAGAAAAAGAGCGGCTGCTTAAAATGTTGAAGGAGCGTTCCTGAAAAAATCAAAAGGAGTGATCATTTGTTTAAAGAAAACGACACCGTCGCAGCGGAAAAAGAGCGCGACAAATTTGCCGAAGAGATCGTGGAAGAGGTCCGTTCCGACTTTGAAAAAAGAAGGAAAGAGCGGCTTTTATATGAGCGCCAATGGGAGCTGAATATGAATTTTCTTGCAGGGAGACAGTATTGCGAAATTTCTCCGCGCGGAGAAATAGAAGAGACTGACGACGGATATTTCTGGCAAAACAGAGAGGTGTTTAACCACATTGCGCCGATAATCGAGTCGCGCATAGCTAAGCTTGCGAGAGTGACGCCGATAATTTCGGTGCGGCCCAAGTCTGACGACGAGGCAGACGTTTCCGCCGCGGCAATGTCTGAAAAACTGATCGAATGGGTTTTCAGGCGTGCTGACGCGGTGGACGCGGCGAGACGGGCCACGGCTTGGAGCGAAGCTTGCGGTACGGCTTTTTATAAAGTTGTGTGGGATAACTGCGGGGGCGGCTTTCTCGGGTCGGTCGACGGCAAAGACGTTTACGAAGGCGAAGCGGAAATCATAGCGGTTTCGCCTTTTGAAATATTTCCGGACGATCTGCATACCGAAAAATTAAAGGACTGCCGCAGCATTATCCATGCCAAAGCCGTGCCTGTTTCCGTGATACGCGAAAAATACGGCGTGGCTGTCGCAGGGGAAGACATAAGCATTTACAATCTCAGTGCATCGGGAAACAAAGATTCGGGCGAAAGCGTCATGAACGACGCGGCGGTAGTAATAGAGCGGTACGAACGCCCCGACGGTAAATTTCCCAACGGGCGGCTGATTACCGTGGCGGGCGATAAATTGCTGTTTTACGGGGAATTGCCGTATGAAAACGACGAAAACAAAAAACGTCTGTTTCCTTTCGTAAAACAGGAAAGCATAGTGTCTGCCGGGCATTTTTTCGGAACAAGCGTCATAGAACGGCTGATTCCCGTCCAGCGCGCATATAATGCGGTCAAAAACAGAAAACACGAGTTTTTAAACAGGCTGACGATGGGAGTTATGACGGTTGAAGACGGGTCGGTAGATGTGGAAGATCTGGAAGAAGGACTTCCTCCCGGAAAAGTGCTCGTCTACAGGCAGGGGGCAAAAACGCCCGAAATGATGAAAGAGGGCGCCATGCCTCCCGATTTCAATGAAGAAGAGCAAAAACTGCTTAACGAATTTGTGGCGATAAGCGGCGTCAGCGAGGTTTCCACAAGTTCCGAAAACGCCAATCTGTCAAGCGGGAGTGCGCTCGAACTGCTTGTCGAACAGGATAACGAAAGGCTGACTTCCAACGCGGAGATCATCAGAAATTCATATCTTGAAATAGCAAGGCTGTGTCTGAGACTGTACGCACAGTTTACCGCGGGGTGCAGGGCGATAAAATATCTCGACGAATTCGACAGGACGCGCGTTATTTATGCGGACGGCAGTGCCGCGGCGTCGGACGATGTGTATGCCGAGACGGAAAACGAATTGCTTTATACGCCGAGTCAGAAAAAGAATATGATATTCAAGCTGTACGAAAGCGGATTGCTTTCCGATGACGACGGAAAACTGCGCCCCGCCACCAAAGAAAAAGTGCTTTCCCTGCTCGGATATAAAGATTTGGATTATCACAAGGGATTGGCGAGGCTGCATGAAGAAAAAGCGCAGGGAGAAAACGAGCGCATTAAAAAAGAAGGTCTGCACGTGGACGTCATAGATGACCACGAGGTGCATATAGACGAGCATACCAGGTATTTTCTAAGCGAGTACGAAGATTTTTCCGATGACGAAAAGGCACGGTTGATTAACCATATCGACGAACATAAAAAGTCGCTTGAAAGGCTTTCGGCGGGAAAATCCGACAAAGCGGAAGAAATTGTTCCCGGTAAAAACGCGCCGGTATAAAATCAGAGTATGCCGGCGTGCGCCGCTTGTATTCAGGCGGCAGAAAAGAAAAGGAGAATTATAAATGAATAACGCATTCGATGAACAAACGGCGGTTGCAGCCGAAGAACCGAAAACCGATGAAAATAACGCTTCGGCACCTGCCGTCTCATTCGGAAAATTTAAAGACGCAAACGCGCTGCTTGACGCGTACAACTCTTTGGAAGCTGAATTTACCAAACGCTGTCAGCGTTTAAAAGAGTTGGAAAGCGCTCTTTCCGACGACAAGGCAAAAACCCCGGAAGGAAAGGAAGAGACAAAAAGTATAAGCGATGAGGACAAAGAAAATATTCTCAAAGACTACTTGAAAAGCGTTCTCGGCGCAAAGCAGACGGCCATCGTAATGGATAACGCGGGCGCAGGCGTAAGGACGCCCGCCGATAAACCACGATCGATAGCGGAAGCGGGAAGTCTCGCCAAATCGCTGTTTTGATCTTTACGCGCTAATTGTTTATTAAAGGAGAAAATATGGCAGTAACATTGGCAAACGCGGATAAAGCGCTTAAATCGTTTTATCTGGACGTTGTATCTGAACAGTTGAATTTAAAATCGAATCCGCTTCTTGCGGCAATTAAGCAAAGCACCGACGATGTGTGGGGCAAAGAAATAAGAAAACTTGCCGTTTACGGCGTGAACGGCGGTATAGGCGCGGGAACGGAGGACGGAGCTCTTCCGGACGCCGCGGGGAATAATTACGAACAGTTCGTAGTCTCTTTGAAAAACCTTTACGGCACGATAGAGATCTCGGACAAAGCAATAAGGGCGTCCGAAAATAATTCCGGCGCGTTCGTAAGTCTGCTGAATGCAGAAATGGAAGGACTTCTGAAAGCGGGCGGATTCAATTTCGGCAGAATGCTTTTCGGGGACGGAAGCGGCAAACTTGCCACGGTGACGGCGGTCAAAACGGGGACCATAACTCTCGATACCGTCAAAAACATTGCCGAAGGCATGGTCGTGGATTTCAGAACGGCGGAAGGCGAGGCGGTAAGCGGCTATGAAGGAAGAAAAATACTGACAGTGGACAGGAATGCAAAGACTGTCACTGTCACCGGTACGGCTCTCACCGAAGAAACGCACAAGAACTGCATTATGACCGTACAGGGCTCGTATAATAACGAAATAACCGGTCTCGGCGCTATTTTCGGAGACAGCGCTACCATATACGGTCTTTCGAGAGCTTCTCACAGCTGGCTGACGCCGTATAAGAAAACTTCCGCGGGAACTATCACCGAAGCCATGATACAGACTGCTCTCGATACAATCGAAGAAAACAGCGGCGGCACGGTCAACTTCATCGTGTGCTCATGGGGAGTCAGACGCGCGCTGCAAAATCTTTTTTCGACAAACAAGCGCTTTGTAGACACCGTCGAACTTGCCGGCGGTTACAGGGCGATGAGTTACAACGGGATACCCATTGTTGCGGACAGATTCTGTCCGAACGGCACCATGTATCTTCTGAACACGGAAGATTTCACGTTGCATCAGCTGTGTGACTGGCAGTGGCTTGCGGGCGACGACGGCAGAGTGTTGAAACAGGTTGCGGGGAAACCGGTTTATACGGCTACTCTCGTAAAATACGCCGATCTTATCTGCGCAAGACCCATAGGTCAGGGAATGATAAGCGGCATTACCGAATCTTAAAAAAACATTTTTTAAGCCGAGCCGACAGGCTCGGCTTAAAATAAAATTAAGGAGAATTATGACGGTTAAAGATGTTGTGCTGATTGCAGCGACTTATCTGGGCATGGAAAAAGCCGTTAAATATGCAAACGGCGAGACGATAAGCGCCGACGGCGTCACGCTGTCGCAGATCGACGTGCTGACCAGATGCGTAAATTTTATCGTAAACGAACTTGCGTCAAACTATATACCCATGGTGACCGAAGAAAGGGCGGTAAGCGACGGCGGCAGAATTTATTTTTCTTCGCTCGGCCGCACTCCTCTGAAAATTTTCGGAGTAACCGACGATTACGGCGAAAAGATTTATTTTTCGCTGCACTCGGAGTATATAGAAGTGCCTTGTGCCGCAGCCGTGGTGGAATATTCTTTTCTGCCGGCAAATTACGGTTTTTCCGACCGCATAGATTACGATGAAAACGATGTTTCCGCACGGGTGCTGGCGTTGGGAGCCGTTTCGGAATACTGTCTGACGGAGCGCGCTTTCGATGATGCGGTTACTTTCCGCAAGAGATTTACCGACGCACTGTCGGAACTGTGCCCTCCCAAAAACGCGCGAATTGCCGAAAGGAGATTTTTATGACGAGATTTTACCCTTTCGAATGCAAGCCGGTCAGCGAAAGCGTTGTTGAATATTCTGCCGCCGATATAGCCGACAGAGACTGCGGATATTATGCTTATAGAACCGAAAATGCCGGCGGGAATATAACTTTTCCGCAAGCCGCTTCCGCACTCAGGGCGTATTCGGTATGCGGAAAAAATTACGTTTATTGCAAAGACGGCATGCTTTACGAGATTGACGGCAAAAGCGCAAAAGCCGTCATCGATAAGGTTTTCGACGCGCCGCCGTGCGTTTTTTCGGTTTTTTACAAAGGCAGCCGCTATTTTGCCGCATCGGACGGCACAAACGTTTATCTTGCGGGGTTGACTTACGCGGTAGCGGATATACCGGCAGGAAGCGCTTATGCTTTTGCGGCGGGCAGGCTTTTCGCGGCAAGAGACGGCGCTTTGATTTTTACCGATATCATCGGCGAGAAAAAAGACGCGGTTAAGGCGGAATTCGGAAGAATAAATTTAAATGCGGGCAAAATACTGTTTTTATCGGTGAAAGAAAATTGCATTACCGCCGTATGCCGAAGGGCGGTTTTCGAACTGCGCGCAAAAGGAGACCCGGCAGATTTTACGCTGTCTGAGAAAGTAAAAATTTCTTTCGATGCGGATAAAGATTCATTCGGACGCGTGGGAAAAGAAATATATTTTACGGCGGAAGGAGCTTTTTACGTTTATTCGGACGGCGCCGTTTCCCGCGTGGCGGGAGAACAGGCGGCTGAACGCTCGGGATGCGCATTCACCGCGGGAGAAAAATATTATTTGCCGGTAACGGAAAACAGCCGTAAAAAGTTATTCTGTTATGACCCGGAAGAGAAAAAAGTTTACTATATAGATGCGGACAATATGATTTTTGCGGACGGGGGATTTGCCGTCAATACCGCAACTGCGACGGCCGGAGATTTCTATCACATGGTATACGGCGGAAAAAATACGTATAAGACGCGGACTCTCGATCTCGGAGTGTGCGGAACCAAAAGGCTGACGGGTATAAGCATTTCGGCAGACCGTGCCCTCTGCATAACTCTCGGCGGCGATTTCGGAAGTATCTCTTTGAAAGAAGAAAGACCGCGCATAAAGCGCAGACTGAATTTGCGTTCCGACACGTTCACCGCGGAAATATGCGCCGAAGAAAACGCGGATTTTAAAGTGGATAAAATAAGATTTTATTTCAGGAAAGGGGAAAATTTATGAATTTCGACACACCGACGACAAAGAATGAAATGTATGAGATACTCAAAGAAATTTTTGCTTATTACCGTCTGCGCCGCCCCGAACACGATGAAATAACACTGCAGCCGCTGCAGCTTGAACGGCTTGATTATACCGCTCCGACCGATGCGGAGCTTGAGGAGACGGCAGAAACCGCACTCTATGCTCAGCAACGGCGTGAGGTCAGAAAAGAAAAGCAAACGCTCGGCACCGCTTTGAGAAAGGTCCGGAAAAAGCTTGCCGAAGCCGATGCCGCCGCACAGGCAAAAATAGCCGCCGCCGAAGAAAAGTGCGAAAAAGTCAAACAACAGTTGACTGCCGAAGCCGCCGAAAAGGGACTTGCATTTTCCACCGTTATAGCGGACGGCCTCAGAGACGCCGAAACAGATCTTGCAGAAGAGACAGAAAAAATAAATGCCGATTTATCCGAAGAAAAAACGGCTCTCTCCGCCGAAATGAGCGAATTGCAGGAAAGACTGGACGGGCTTGACGATTTTTATGCGGACGTGCATGAAAAAGAAATAGCGGCAAAGGTTGACGAACTTAAAAAGGAAAGAGATGCGCTGCAGGCGGAATGCTTTAAATATAACAACGGCCTGGACGAAAAGGAACAGCGTTATGCAAACACCCTGACCCAGTCGAAAATCACTCTCGAGCTGCGTTATCTCGATCTGAGTTCCAAAGAATACACCAAGTCTCAGCTCGTCGATCTGGGTTATTACGGCGATGTTATTAAATGCGTGTGCGCATATTACGATACGCTTACTGCGCAGGAGGCCTATAACGATATAAAAGACGAAGCAATGCTTGCCGTTTATCTCGAAGATTATTACGAAAATATAATCTATATGTATAAAAACAAAGTCTGATTGTCATAAGTCGCTTTTCTTCGGGGAGCGATTTTAATGCTCCGTTTGGGATTTGCAGGCGCTTAAAATAATATTCAGGCATAAACGGGCGGCGAGAAGATGCGCCGCCCGCATAAAAATTTTGCGGACAGAGTAAATATATTTTATTGTTTTTTTCAATTTCCGCGGCGGTGCGGTATATTGCCCGCCGCGGAGTTATAAATTTACGGTCTGACGTGCCGCAGGAAACAGCAGACTGTTTGTTGCAAAATCAAGCGATGCCGCTTGAGGCTTTGAGTTCGATTTTTATACCGGCGCCGTGCGGCCGGTAAGTTTTTTTACTGTCCGAAATTGTAAAAAACTTTACTAAAATAAAATTATGTGATAATATAATATAGTAAAAAATCAAGGCGGGCACATCGCGGGAAAGGTGTAAAAATGAGCAGAAAAGTCCGTATAGGCAATATTTATATCGGCGGCGGCGAAAAAATTGCCGTGCAGACCATGTCAACGAACAGGCTGAAAGATACCGAACGCTGTATCGAAGAAGCGGCGCGGCTCAAAGATGCGGGATGCGACATATTGCGGTATTCGGTGCTTGACGAAGAAGACGCCCGCGCTATAAAGACGATAAAAACAGGGGAGGGCCTGCCGCTCGTTGCGGATATTCATTTCGATTACAGACTGGCGATTGCCGCCATTGACGGCGGGGCGGATAAAATACGCATCAATCCCGGCAACATAGGCGGCGAACAGCGCGTTAAAGAGGTGGCGGCCGCGCTTAAAAGCAGCGGTATTCCGGTGCGAGTTGGGGCGAATACGGGCAGCATTGAAAAGGAATTTCTTTCAAAGTACGGCAGAAGCGAGATCTCTCTCGGCGAAAGCGCTTTAAAGAGTGTGGCGATACTTGAAAAACACGGCGTGGAAAACATCGTGGTGTCGGTTAAAGCATCAGACGTTCGGCTGTGCGTCAGGGCGTATGAATATATAGCCGCAAGAACGGATTATCCTCTGCATCTCGGCGTTACCGAGGCGGGGACAGAGTATAACGGTATCATAAAAAACAGCATCGGCATAGGAGCTCTTTTGCTCAAAGGCATCGGAGATACGATACGCGTAAGCCTTTCGGCTCCTCCCGAGAAAGAGATAAAAGCGGCAAAAGCTATTCTTTCGGGGCTGGGGCTTTTGCGCGAAGGAGTGCAGCTTATTGCCTGTCCGACATGCGGAAGGTGCGAATGGGACTGTATGTCTTTTGCCGCGCAGGTGGAAGAATATGCGGCGGGGATCAAGAAACCGCTTAAAGTGGCGGTGATGGGCTGCGCCGTCAACGGACCGGGGGAAGCCAAAGACGCCGATATAGGAATTGCCGGGGGAAAGGACGGTTGCGTCATCTTCGTCAAGGGTAAAATCGTCAAAAGAACGGGAAAGGATAACGTAAAAGAGGAATTTTTCAAGGAATTGGATAAATGTATACGGTGAAGACGGGCGCAGAGTTTTTAGCAGATATTCGGGCGCTCGATGAAAAACTGAAAAACATACGCATTTCGCAGGTGGAAATAAACAGGTCCGAGAGATCGGTCAGATATTGTTTTATATGCGATGCCGCCGTCGATGAGGAACTGCAGCAGAAAATTCTGGCGGAAGCTGAAAAAATCACCGCACCTGTTTTCCGTTCGGTGATGATAAGCGTAAAAAAAATTGTCAGCAACGATCAACTTGTAAGTAACGAGATTTACAAATATTTAAATGAGAATTATCCTTCCATTTCGATTTTTTTAAAGCCTACCGACATAGTGTCCACGGTTTTCGGAAACGTTGTCAAATATGTTTTGCGGCTTACGGAAGACGGGGCGGAATACGTTTCTAAAAACGGCACGCTGAGCAAGATAAACGACTATCTCGCCACGCGCTTTTGTTCGGATTTTGCGGGCAGCTGCGCCGTCAAAGAACCGGAGGAGACCGTCAATCTGCTGTCGGAAGAGGTATATGAAAGCGAACTGCAAAAGATCGAACACCGAACTATAAAGGTAAAAGACGTTGTTGTGATCGACGACCGCGATATGGGAGACACCGCGCTTTATATAGAAGACGCCGTTTCGGGCGACGCTGTCGTCTGCGGCAGAGTGACCGAAATTGCCGAACGCGAGACTAAAAACGGCAAGCCGTTTCTGATATTGCATATAGACGACACTACGGGCAGCATGAGCGGCGTTTACTTTTCAAAAAAAAGCACTTACGGCAAAATCAAGGAAATAACCGTGGGCGACGCCGTTATCGCGCGCGTCACGACGGGCGAATACAACGGCAGGAAATCCGTCACTTTCAATAAAATCAACCGCTGTGTTTTTCCCGAAAATTTCGTCAAAAAAGACAGGTTTAAAAAGTCGGCTCCCAAAAATTACAGAACTGTTTTTCCGTCGCCGGCGACCACCGTTAAAATCAAAAGCGTTTTCGATGTGGCAGAAGAACTTCCGGCGGAACTTGTTTCAAAAGAATACGTTGTGTTCGACATAGAAACTACGGGGCTTGATCTTATGAGCAACGGGATAACGGAAATAGGCGCGGTCAAGATAAAAGACGGTAAAATTTCCGAACAGTTCACAACTCTTGTCAAACCCGACTATCATATTTCGGACGAGATAGTAAAACTTACCGGCATAAGCGACGCCATGGTCGCTTCCGCACCCAAGATCTCCTCGGTAATACCCGATTTCATGAAGTTTGTCGACGGGTGCGTGCTGGTTGCGCACAATGCCGAATTCGACCTGAAATTCATGAAGCGTTTTGCGGGTGCGGAAGACTACGAGATAAAAAACGACGTGCTCGACACGCTTGAAATGAGCCGTGCCTTGATTCCGTCTCTCAGCAGGTACGATCTGCACACCGTCGCCGACCGTTTCGGGATAGTATTCCGTCACCACCGCGCGCTTTCGGACGCTTACGCCACTGCCGAAGTTTTCATCGAGCTTATGAAAATACGGGAAAAGTCGTGAAAATAGCGAAAAACGCCTTAAAACGCTTGCTTTTCGGCGGCAAATATGTTATTATCTAAACGATTGATGGCGATACTTGACTTATGAGAACGGAAAATCCGTTCTCATATCTTTTTGTAGAGGTGTAAAATGAAAATAAAACCCGAAAGCGAAATACTTTCTCTGCTTCGCGATATAGGCGAAAAGACGGGCGTAAGCGTCGTCGAAATCGAGTTCAAGCAGGGAAAGAACCCCTCTCTCACTGTGTTCATCGACAGAGAAGGAGGCGTCGATCTCGATTGCTGCGAAATGTTTCACAGGGCGATAGACGCACCGCTTGACGAACTCGATCCCACTTTCGGCATGCCTTATACGCTTAACGTTTCCAGTCTCGGGGCAGACAGACCGTTCAGGACGGATAAAGATTTTATTTCGCACATAGGAAAACGCGTGGAAGTAAAACTCAATTCTTCGGTCAGGGGTAAAAAATTTTATGACGGCGAACTGCTTTCTTACGACGGCACGGCCGTCAGGCTTCGCGTCGACGATAAGAACACCTTTACCTTCGATATGAAAAATATAGCCAAGATGAACGAATATATCGATTTCGAATAATAGCTGCGAGCTTGGTTTTTTGACCGCAAATGCGTATTCGGATCGGTAAACGCAGATATTTTACCGTTTAAAAATCAACGAGGAGAAAAAAATGATCAATCAGGACTTTTTCGCCGCTCTCGAAGATCTCGAGAGAGAAAAGGGCATTTCGCAGGATGAATTTATTTCGGCATTGGAAAACGCTTTGGTTTTTGCCTATAAAAAATCCACCGGCGACATGAGCGGGATATCGGTCAAACTCAACCCCGAAAAAAAGACGATTAAAATTTACAGCGTCAAGAACGTGGTGGATGAAGTGACCGACCCCGAAAAGGAAATAAGCGTCGAAGATGCCGTCGCCATCAAAAAATCCTACAAAGCGGGCGATGTCGTAACGGAGGAAATTTTCCCCAAGAATTTCGGCAGAATAGCCGCGCAGACGGCAAAACAGGTAGTTATGCAGAAACTGCGCGAGATAGAGCGTGCAAACACCGTCAGCGAGTTCGAGGACAGGGAAGGCGAACTTATGGTCTGCACTGTCAGAAGGATAGAAGACGGCAATGTTTATGTGGAAATCGGCGGCAACCAGATAGAGGGCGTGCTTATGCCCAAAGATCAGGTCCCGGGCGAAAAATACGAGCTTAATCAGCGGCTCAACGTATATGTCAAAAAAGTTAAGAACAACGGCAAGGCGGCACAGATCGTCGTTTCGAGAACGGCCGGCGGTCTTGTTAAGCGTTTGTTTGAAAACGAGGTGCCCGAAATCAAACAGGGCGTCGTAGAGATCAAGGGCATTGCGAGAGAGCCGGGGCAGAGAACCAAGATCGCCATTTACAGCGGCGATCCCGCAGTGGACGCCGTCGGCGCATGCGTCGGCAATAAGGGCGCCAGAGTCAACGCCATAGTCGCCGAGTTGGGCGGTGAAAAAATAGACATAATTCCGTGGAGCGAAAATCCGCTTGAATTTATAGCGAAAGCGCTTTCGCCCGCAAAAGTCATAAAAGTCATTCAGCTTGACGGAGACAACAGCGCCCGCGTCATAGTTCCTGACGACAAACTGTCGCTCGCGATAGGCAGAAACGGTCAGAATGCCCGTCTTGCGGTGCGTCTTACGGGGTGGAAGATCGACGTTAAGAGCGAATCGAGCGCGATCGAAGAAATGGAAGGCGACGGGATAGTTGCCGAAGACGTTCCCGTTGAAGAAAAGAACGATTAAAACACAATTCGACATTAACGGAAAAAGATTTTATGGAAAAGAAAGTTCCTATGCGCACCTGTATCGCGTGCCGCGCGTGTAAACCCAAGCGCGAGCTGATAAGGGTGGTTAAAAACGGAGAAGAAGTCAGTCTGGACCTTTCGGGAAAGATGAACGGCCGCGGCGCTTATGTCTGTAACGACGCCGCGTGCATTGCAAAACTCAAAAAAGGCAGGCTTCTCGGCAGGGTATTCTCATGCGCGGTAGACGACGAAACTTATCGCCGCATAGAGGAGGAGTTTCTTGCAAAACAAAAGTAAGGCGCATACTTTTATAGGTTTTGCCGTCAGGACGGGCAAATATAAAATCGGCGTGAACGCCGCGGCGACGCTTAAAAAGGCATATCTGGTCGTCGTGTGCCGCACGGCGAGCGGCAACACCGTTAAAGAAGCGAAAAAACTCGCCAGGCGTTTCGGATGTGCGTTGTTGCAGACGGTTACTGCGGATTTGCAGGACTATACTTTCAAAGAAAATTCCAAAGTGCTTGCTATTGCGGACAGAGCTCTGGCAAAAGCCTTAAAAGACAATTCCGAAAACGATTTTAACGAGATAGGACAGGAGATTTCAAATGGCTGAAAAGAAAGAAAGACATAACGAGAATATCAGAAAAGCGAACGAGCTTTTGTCGGGCGACGCGCTCGGTTCTCTTTCGCGCGCTCTCTCAGATTCCGAAAACGCGTTGAAAACCATAAAGAACGCGCTCGAAGACAAAATAAAATCGTTTAATCAATCCAAGGCGGTAAAGGATGTAAAAGAGACCGAGGAGAATCTGCCCGAGAAAGATTTTGCGGCGACCGAAAAGGAAAAAGCGGATGATGCAGCCGTAATATCGGATGTTCCCGCGGAGCAGGTAAGCGTCAGGGAAGAGCCCGCCGCAGAAAAATCCGACAGTCCGGAATACGGAGAGAAAGTTTCCGAAAACGCTCCCGCAGCGGAAAAAGAGAAAACCGCCGAAACGGCCGCGGAGACGGTTGCCGAATCGAATGCCGAAGAAAAGGCAGGAAAAGAGCAGGAAAAGGTTTCGGCCGACGTTTCTGAAAAAGTGCAGGAGAAAGCACCGGAAAAGGTGCAGGGAGCAGGAGCGGAAAAGGTATCGGAAAAAGCGGCGGAACCTGAAAAGACAACGGAAAAGAAAGCCGAATACATTGTGCCGCCGCGCCCGTCGTTTATCGTCCGCAGGGGAGAACCGCTGCGCACCCAGCAGGAAAAACGCACGAAGCCGCTTAACGAATACCGTCCCTCGGACAGAACAAAGGAACGCCAGCAAGGTCCGAAAGCGGGCGACCAGGGCGGAGCGCGCCAGTCCGGATTTAAAAAAGACGGTCAGGGAACGGTATTTAAAAAGCGCGAAACATACATCGCGCCGCCCGTTGTGCCCGTCGCGGATAAGCGTTCGTTCGCCAAGAAGAAACAGGGCGGGGAAAAGCAATATGAAGATAAACGTGCGGTAAATAAGCGCGCGCTTATCAAAAATCAGGTCAGCATAGACGATTTCGACGAGAACAAGACCGGGTACAGAAAGTTCCGTCCCGCAAAGAAAAACAAAGAGCGGCAGGAAAGTTCGGTTATCAAGATAGAAAAAGCGGTCATAAACACCGAGATAATTCCGCTGAAAGTTCTCAGCGAGAAGATAGGCATCACCGCCGCAGAGATTACCAAGCGCCTTTTCAAAGAAGGCATAATGAAAACCATTAACGATTCAATCGATTTCGATACGGCTGCATTTATAGCCGACGATCTCGGCATCGAGCTTGAACTCAAACTCGACAAAACCGCAGAAGATGTTCTCAGCGAAGGTTTCGAGACCGAAAACGACGACGCGGCGTCTCTCAAAAGCCGTCCTCCCGTCGTAACGGTCATGGGGCACGTCGACCACGGCAAAACGTCGCTGCTTGACAGGATCAGAAAGACCAACGTCACGGCAGGCGAGGCCGGAGGAATAACTCAGCATATCGGCGCATATCAGGTGTCTGTCGGCGGAAAGACCATAACTTTTCTGGATACTCCCGGCCACGCGGCGTTTACGGCCATGCGCGCCCGCGGCGCTCAGGCGACGGATATTGCCGTTCTCGTAGTCGCTGCGGACGACGGAATTATGCCGCAGACAATTGAGGCCATAAATCATGCGAAGGCTGCAGACGTTCCCATTATCGTAGCCATCAATAAAATAGATAAACCCGAAGCTAATATAGAGAGAATCAAAACTCAGCTGACCGATCACGGACTGTTGCCCGAAGAATGGGGCGGAGATATCATAATTTGTCCGATATCGGCCAAAACGGGCGAGGGTATGGAAAACCTTTTGGAAAACATCAATCTTGTGGCGGAGATCAAGGAACTGAAAGCCAATCCCGACAGGAAGGCCAAAGGCGTCGTGATAGAAGCCAAACTGGATCAGAGCAAAGGCCCCATAGCCACTATTCTCATACAGAACGGCACGCTCAAAGTTGCGGACAGCGTTGTTGTCGGAACCGTTACCGGCAAAATAAGGGCGATGACCGACGACAAAGGCAGAAGAGTATCCTGTGCGGGGCCGTCCATGCCCGTTTCTATCATGGGTCTTGACGATGTTCCTAACGCCGGAGACGTTCTCTACGCCGTGGATCAGGAAAAGCTCAGCAAGCTCGTCGCAGAAGAGCGCCGCAACAGAGAGCGCGAAAGCATGATTAAATCTGCGCAGAAAGTGACGCTCGACGATGTGTTCAGCAGAATCTCCGAAGGAGATATGAAAGGTCTTAACATCATCGTTAAAGCCGACGTTCAGGGCTCTGTCGAAGCTGTCAGACAGTCGATGGAAAAACTGTCCAACGACGAAGTAAAGGTTAACGTTATACACGCGGCTGCGGGAGCCATAAACGAGTCGGATATTATGCTTGCCGAATCGTCGCACGCCATTATAATAGGCTTCAACGTTCGCCCCGATTCCAATGCAAAGCAGGTTGCCGAAAGAAGCGGTGTGGATATAAAACTTTACAGAGTTATTTATGAAGCCATAGAAGACGTCGAAAAAGCGCTTAAAGGCATGCTTGCACCCAAGTTTACGGAAGTTTATCTCGGCAAAGCCGAAGTACGCGAAGTGTTTAAAATCACCGGCGTGGGTCAGGTTGCCGGATGTTACGTCACGGAAGGCAAAATTCTGAGAAACGGTAAACTGCGCATTTATCGCAACGATGTTATGATTTGCGAAGGCAATGTTTTGCAGCTTAAACGCTTCAAAGACGACGTTAAAGAAGTCGCGCAGGGATTTGAGTGCGGTATATCGATCGAAAAGTTCAACGACATTAAAGTCGGCGATTTCATAGAATGTTATCAGGTTGAAGAATCCAAGGACTGATTAAAGGGGTGTGTTATGAACAGAAAGGTATCGAGAACGGATAAACTGAACGGTGAGTTCAGAAAAGATATTTACGAGATTATCACGCGAAAACTCAAAAATCCGCTTATTACCGAGATGTTCAGCATATTGGAAGTTGAAACATCCAAAGATCTTTCGCACGCCAAAGTGTATGTAAGCGTATTTTCCGCAGATGCGGAAAAAAAAGAAAGAACGTTTAAAGCGATTGCGGCGGATGCCGGTCGCATACGTTATGAACTTGCCAGAATCAGCCGCGCGCGCACGGTCCCCGAACTGCATTTTATTGCGGATACGACCATGGAATACGGCGACAAAATGGATAAGCTTTTCAAATCCATAGAGAAAAATAAAGGAGAGAACGGCGGTGATTGAAGAAAGCAGACTTGCAGAAAAGCTGAAAGCCGAAAAAAGCGCGGCGCTTTTTTGTCATGTTCGGCCCGACGGAGATGCTCTCGGAAGCGCTTGCGCGCTTGCCGCAGCGCTTGAAAGCGTCGGCGTGCGGTGCAATGTGTTCTGCGACGATGCCGTTCCCGAAAAATTCGCTTTTTCAGAAAAGATCCGCTGCGTCAGGTCTGATTTCAATGGAGAATACGGCGCTCTTATCGCCGTGGATTCGGCGGATATTTCCAGGCTCGGAAGATTTGCCGAAAGCTTTGTGTCGCATCCGAACACTTACAATATAGATCATCACGTGTCCAATACGCGTTATGCGAAAATAAACTTCGTAAAAGACAGTGCAAGCAATTCCGAAAATGTATTTTCGCTTATTAAAGCCATGGGCGTTAAAGCAGATTCTTCGACGGCGGAACTTCTTGCAATGGGAATACTGACCGATACGGGCAATTTTAAGCATAAAAACGTGACGGCCGGCACTTTTGCAACCGCAGGAGAGTTGCTTTTACTCGGCGCCGATTTCAATAAACTGAATTATCTGATGTTTTCAAAACAGACCAGGGCACGCGCCGCGCTTTTCGGGAGAGCGATGAGTAAAATACGTTATTTTTGTTCGGACAGAATAGCCGTGGTGTCCGTCCGTGCCGAAGACCTTGCCGCGAGCGGTGCGGAAAGCTGGGAAACCGAAGGTTTCATCGATTTTGTAATGGGTATCGAAGGCGTCGACGTAGGCGTGTGTATTCTTGAAAGCGGTAAAAATAAATTTAAAGTCAGCTTTCGCTCCAAAGGAGCGGACGTAAACGCCGTGGCAGGCGTTTTCGGCGGCGGCGGACACGTGCTTGCGAGCGGCTGCATGATTTACGGCGAATACGAGGAAGCCGTGGACAGAATACGCTGCGCTGTGGCGCGTTATTTACCCGACTGATTATGAACGGCTTTATAAATCTGATAAAACCGCAGGGTATGAGTTCGGCTTATGCTGCGGGTGCGGTCAAAAAGAAATTTAATATGCCTTGCGGACATATGGGAACGCTGGACCCC
>CAUHGY010000025.1 GCA_959605945.1 uncultured Clostridia bacterium
TGCTGATAGCGAGCGGCGGCTTGAAAAGCGGAACGCTTTATACTGCCGAATACGCCGAAGAGTTCGGCAGAGACGTGTTTGCAGTGCCTTACAGCCCGGGAGTGGCGTCGGGCGCCGGATGCAACGAACTGTTGAAGAGAAATCCGCATATAATGCTTACCGACAGCCCAAAGGATATACTCGATTTTTACGGAATAACGCCCGAAAAAACGGAAAGATCCGCGTTGAACGAAACGGAAACAAAAATACTAAGCCTTCTTTCGGAAGGCGGAAAACACATAGACGGAATATGCAGCGCGTTGGGCATGCGTGTGCAGGAGATAGCGCCGTTTTTGGCCATGCTGGAAATAAAAGGATACGTGTTTAAAAACGGCGTGAATGTGTATTGTGCTAAAATATTGGAGGAATAAATGCAGTTAATTATAGTGGAATCTCCGCATAAGGCAAAGACTATAGAAAAATTTCTGAAAGGCGACTACAAGGTTGACGCATCCAAAGGACACATCAGGGATCTCCCCGTGAATTATATGGGCGTCAATATAAGTAAAAATTTCGAACCGCACTATGTAATTGCGCCTGAAAAGAAAAACGACATAAAAAGACTGATGGGAGAAGCCAAAAAAGCCGACAAAGTCTATCTTGCCACCGACCCCGACAGAGAGGGGGAAGCCATATCGTGGCATCTTGCCGAAGTTTTGGAGCTGGACGAAAATGCCGAGAACAGAATAGAATTCAACGAAATTTCGGAAAAGGCCGTCAAAAAGGCGCTGGAAAACCCCAGAAAGATCGATAAAAATCTCGTCGACGCGCAGCAGGCGAGAAGGGTGCTTGACAGAATAGTCGGTTACAGCGTGTCTCCCGCGGCAAGTTCGCGGCTGAATGAAACGCTTTCGGCGGGCAGAGTGCAGTCGGTGGCGTTGAAGATGGTTGTGGACAGAGAGCGGGAAATTGCCGCTTTTGTTCCGCAGGAATACTGGAATTTAAAGGCCGACGTCAAGCCGGAAGGAAAAAGCGATTTTAAAGTATTGCTCGTCGAAAAGGACGGAAAGAAATATAAGCCGTCAAATGCGGAAGAAGCGGACGAGACGGAAAAAAAGCTCAAAAACGCCGAATTTTATGTCAAGAACGTCAAAAAAAGCGTGATTAAATCGCACGCTCCGGCGCCCTTTATTACCAGCACTCTGCAGCAGGACGGCTCGATAAAACTGAACGTCACGGCGCCGCAGGTAATGCAGATAGCGCAGCGTCTATACGAAGGCGTAGAGACGCCCAAAGGCAACGTGGCCCTCATAACTTATATGAGAACGGATTCGGTAAGAATTTCCGCCGAGGCTCAAAGAGCTGCGCTCGATTACATTGCGGTAAATTACGGAAAGGAATATGTGCCCGAAAAACCCAATTTTTACAAATCCAAAAAGGATGCGCAGGACGCGCACGAAGCGATACGTCCCATAGATATAAGCAAAACTCCCGAAAGCGTCAAAGACATACTCGATAAAAATCAGTACAGACTGTATAAACTCATTTACGAACGCTTTATCGCTTCGCAGATGAGCGAAGCAAAATACGACAGCGTCGCCGTCGAAGTGGGCGCCGACGAATATGTATTGAAAACCAGCGGCAAAACCCTGACTTTCAAAGGATATACCGCAGTTTACGACGATACCCGCAAGGACGATGACGACGAGAGCGGAAATTCGCTGCTTCCCTCGCTGACGACGGGCGAAAAGTTGCAGCTTCTTGAACTGACAAAAGAACAGAAATTCACAAAACCCCCAGTGCGTTACACCGAGGCCACGCTTATCAAGAATATGGAAGATAAGGGCATCGGAAGACCTTCCACTTATGCCACCATCATGGCGAAATTGTCGGATAAAAAGCGCGAATATGTGCGCAAAGAGAAAAAATATCTCGTTCCTAACCCCATAAGTTACCAACTGATAGATTTTCTCGTTAAATATTTCCCCGAGATAATGGACATATCATTCACCGCGAAGATGGAAGACGATCTCGACGACATAGGCGAGGGCGGAAAGGACTGGCACAAACTTATAGCCGACTTTTACGGTCCTTTCGAAAAACAGCTTAAAAATTCAAAACTCACAGACGTCGTCTGCGATAAGTGCGGGGCGAAAATGTACATCAACAGCGGCAGGTACGGGAACTATTACGCCTGTTCCAACTATCCTGCCTGTCAGAATATAAAACCCGTGAACGAGAAAGTGGTGATTCCCACCGACCGCGTGTGCGATAAGTGCGGCGGCATAATGGTGGAAAGAGAAGGAAAGTTCGGCAAATTTCTTGCATGTTCAAATTATCCGAAATGCAAAAATACCGTGTCTTTGAGCGAAAACGTCGGGGTGTGCCCGGAGTGCGGAAAGCCTACTAAAAAAATGGTCAGTAAATCGGGAAAAGTGTTTTACGGCTGTTCAAATTACCCTGATTGTAAGTTTATGAGCTGGGATATCCCCACCGGGGAAAAATGCGCCGAGTGCGGCGCTTATATGGTGGAAACAGACGGTAAAATAGTCTGCTCCAATAAAAAGTGCGTAAGCAATGCGAAAAAATCTTAAAGTCAATGTTATCGGCGGCGGACTTGCGGGAACCGAAGCTGCGCTTTATCTCGCAGGAAGGGGAATAAAAGTAACTCTCTTCGACATGAAGCCGAAAGAATTTACTCCCGCGCATAAAAGTCCGGGATATGCGGAACTGGTGTGTTCTAATTCGCTTAAAAGCAACGATATTTTCGGCAATGCGGCAGGACTGCTGAAAGAGGAACTGAGAATTCTCGGTTCAAAAGTAATTGACGCGGCGGACAGATCGAAAGTGCCCGCCGGCAACGCCCTTGCCGTGGACAGGGAACGCTTTTCGCTGCTTCTCACCCAAGCGGTTAAAAATAACGAGAATATACAATGCGTATGCAAAAAAGTTGACGGCATAGAAAAAGGCGTATACAATATAATTGCTACGGGGCCGCTCACTTCGGGCGGACTTGCGGCGGAAATAGAGCGCCTTGCCGGAGAATTGCATTTTTACGATGCGTCTGCGCCCGTAGTGCTTGCAGACAGCATAGACAGAGAATATTCTTTCGTCGGCGACAGATACGGCAAAGGTAGCGGCGATCATATAAACTGTCCGATGAATAAAGAGCAGTACGAAGAATTTATCGCTTCTCTTATTTCTGCTGAACGCGCAGAGCTTCACGATTTCGAAAAATCGGAGATATTTGAAGGCTGCATGCCCGTAGAAGTGATGGCCGCGCGCGGAAAGGATACTTTGCGTTTCGGTCCGTTAAAGCCCGCGGGGCTGACCGATCCGCGGACGGGGAAATGGCCCTATGCCTGTTTGCAGCTGCGTATGGAAGATGCCGCGGGAAAAATGTATAATCTCGTAGGATTTCAGACAAACCTGCTGTTCAAAGAGCAGAAAAGAGTATTCGGCATCATACCCGCGCTTAAAGACGCCGAGTATATGCGTTACGGCGTGATGCACAGAAACTCGTTTATAAATTCCCCCGTTGCGCTCAGTGACGATTATTCGCTGAAAAGCGACGGTAAAACCTTTTTTGCGGGGCAGATAACGGGTGTAGAAGGTTATGTGGAAAGCGCTGCCAGCGGACTTCTTGCAGCGATTTACTGTGAAAGAAAACTGAAAGGTTTAAAGAGCGTGCGCGTTTCCGAAAATACCGTTATCGGTTCGCTTACCGGATATATAACTGCGGAAAACAGAAATTTCCAGCCGATGAACGCTAATTTCGGCATACTCCCGCCGATAGCGGCAATAAAAGACAAGGCCATGCGCAAAAGGGCGCTTGCAGAAAGAAGTTTAAAAGACATCACACTATTTAAAAAGGAGACAGAATCATGAACGAATTTATGGGGACTACGATCTGCGCCGTCAGGAAGGACGGCAAAACGGCTATCGCCGGTGACGGACAGGTGACCATGTCGCAATCCGTAATTTTTAAAAACAACGCCGTCAAGGTGCGCCGTATTTACAACGGTACGGTTATTTTCGGTTTTGCGGGATCCGTTGCGGATGCGTTCACGCTTTCCGAGCGGTTTGAAGAAATGTTGAACAAGTTCTCGGGCAACCTCATGCGCAGCGCGGTTGAACTCGCAGAACTTTGGCGCAACGATAAGGTGGGCAGAAAACTGGAAGCGATGATGATTACCGCCGACAAAGATAATCTTTTGATCGTATCCGGCTCGGGAGAAGTGATGGAGCCGGACGGCGGCGTATGCGCCATAGGGAGCGGCGGAAATTATGCTCTTGCCGCAGCGCGCGCGCTGGCTCAGGAGACAGGATATTCGGCCGAAGAGATTGCCGTAAAAGCGCTCAAAATAGCCAGCGAGATATGCGTTTTCACAAATGACAGCATTACATGCGAAACGCTTTGATTTAAGGAGGATTTTCGGATTATGAATTTAAGTCCCAAACAGATTGTAGAAGAACTCGATAAATATATAATCGGCCAGGCTTCGGCCAAAAAGGCAGTGGCGATAGCGCTGCGCAACCGTTACAGAAGAAATATGCTTTCCGATGCCGAGAGAGACGAAATAACGCCGAAAAACATCATTATGAAAGGACCAACGGGAGTAGGCAAAACCGAAATCGCAAGAAGGCTTGCCAAACTTGTGGGGGCGCCTTTCGTAAAGGTAGAGGCCACTAAATATACCGAGGTCGGTTATGTGGGGAGAGACGTCGAATCCATGATACGGGATCTTGTCGAGTGTTCGGTGCGGCTGGTCAAGGAAGAGCGTTTCAAAAAAGTAATGGAAAAGGCAGGAAATGCCGTTGACGAAAAGCTTATAAAAATAATTGTCGAAGTCAGAAAACTTGACAGGGGAGAAACGCCTGCGGATATTTTTGAAAAGAATATCGCCGAAGGATATAAGAAGGGTTACTACGACAATGAGATCATCGAGATCGACGTCGTAGACGCCCCCAAACCCATGGAATTGATGCCGGGGGCGGGGGAGATCGCCATCGGCAATATTTTCGGCGATCTTTTACCCAAGAAACGCAAGAAACGCAAGGTCTCCGTCAAAGAAGCGAGAAAATTGCTCATTTCCGAAGAAGCGGATAAATTAATCGATAACGATTCCGTCAACGACGAGGCCGTGCGCCGAGCCGAGCAGGAAGGCATCATATTTATTGACGAAATAGACAAAATAGCAGCAAAGGGAAACAAGGGCGGCGGTCAGGATGTTTCGAGAGAAGGCGTCCAGCGCGACATTCTGCCTATCGTCGAAGGTTCTACCGTCATGACCAAGTACGGCGCTGTCAAAACCGATTACATTCTGTTCATTGCCGCGGGAGCTTTTCATGTTTCCAAAGTATCTGATTTAATACCCGAACTGCAGGGGCGGTTCCCTATTTTGGTGGAGCTTTCAAGTCTGACTAAAAAGGATTTCGTGGAGATTCTGACCACACCGAGAAACGCAATTACTTTGCAGTATTCCACGTTATTAAAAGTTGACGGCGTCGAACTTAAATTTACCGACGACGCCATCGAAGCTATTGCCGAAATAGCCGAGGACATGAACGCTACCAGCGAGGACATCGGAGCAAGGCGTCTGCATACCGTTATGGAGAACCTGCTTGAGGATGTTTCTTTCAACGCCGGCGGAGACGAGCCTGCAAAGCAAGTGGTTATTGACAGAGCTTACGCCGTGGAAAAACTTGGCGGAGAAAGAAAGACCAAGGATCTTAAAAAATATATCTTATAACAATAATCTTATAACAATAAAGCGCCGGTGTCGTCACGCCGCCGTTTATGAGCGGCTGTCGGCCCAAGTTTCGTTTGATTCTGCCGAAAGCGACGGTTGTTTTTCAAAGCGTTTTGCTTTTATATTTGTTTATGACTGCTTTGAAGATAACCGAAGAACGGTATATTCGGGAAGGCGCGTAAAGCTGAACCGAACCGTTAAAATTCACGCTGCGCGCGGCAATGTGCAAAAATAACAATTCAAAAATAAAACGCTAAATTTAAAGGATAAAGATGATTATTGCGCCAAAAGGAACAAAAGACGTTCTGCCATCGGAGAGTTTCAAGTGGCAGTATATCGAAAAGACCGCGAGAGAAACCGCGGCGCTTTTCGGCATAAGCGAAATAAGAACGCCTACATTCGAACATACGGAAGTTTTCGAAAGAGGAGTGGGTGAGGGAACCGACATCGTCAATAAGGAGATGTATACGTTTTGCGACAAAGGCGGCAGAAGCATCACATTGAAGCCCGAAGGGACTGCCGGGGTCGCCCGCGCTTTCATAGAAAACGGACTTGCAAATTCGGCGCTGCCCGCAAAACTTTACTATTTGACCCAGTGCTTCCGTTACGAGCGTCCTCAGGCAGGCAGGCTTCGCGAATTTCACCAGTTCGGAATTGAGTTTTTGGGCTCGAAAACGCCCGATATAGACGCCGAGGCGATAATTTTTGCCAAGACCTTTTTCGATAAGCTCAATGTAAAGGGGCTTTCTCTCCGCATAAACAGCATAGGATGCAGACAGTGCAGGGGAAAATACGAAGAAGCTCTCAAAAATTATCTCAAATCCAATCTCGGCGGGCTTTGCCCGCTCTGTCGGGAAAGATATGAGAAAAATCCGCTGCGCGTTCTCGACTGCAAGAACGACGAATGCAGAAAAATTACCGCGGGAGCGCCCGTAATTCTCGATTATATCTGCGAAGAATGCAGCGCGCATTTTGAGAAAGTAAAAAGACTTCTGGATATTTCCGGCATAGAATACAACGTAGATCCGGGAATAGTCAGAGGCCTCGATTATTACACAAAGACTGTCTTTGAATTTGTTTCGGACAATATCGGCGCTCAGGGCACCGTGTGCGGCGGCGGCAGGTACGACGGGCTTATTTCGGAGCTCGGCGGGGCAGACGTTCCGGGCATAGGTTTTGCCATGGGAATAGAGAGGTTATTGCTGCTTTTGTCAAGTCTGGGCGAAGAAATCCCCGACGGCGGAAAAACAAAGGTGTATTTTGCTTCCATGGGAGAAAGGGAAGCCGAAAAAGCGTTTGAAATCGTCAACGCACTCAGAAAAAACGGGGTGCGCGCAGAGCTTGACCACATGGGAAGAGGCATTAAGGCTCAGTTTAAATATGCCGATAAAATAGGCGCGGAGTTTGTTGCGGTAATAGGATCCGACGAGCTTTGCGGCGGATATGCAAAGTTTAAACATATGGAAAGCGGCGCGGAAACAAAGGTTGATTTTGAAGACATAGCGGACTTTTTAACAAAAACCAAATGAAAGAAAAAGGCAAAGTCGTAAGGACGGACGGCGCTTATGCCGTCGTCAGAATTGACAAAAAAAGCGAATGCGATAAATGCGGGTTGTGTTTATTCCCTAAAGGCGCATCCTGCACGGAGATCAGCGCGGAAAATCCGTTGAACGCCGCTGAAGGCGACGACGTTATTATAGAAACTTCCAAAAATGCACCTTTAATCGGCGTTGCTCTGGCGTTCCTCGTTCCGCTTATGCTTATAGGGATCGCCGTAGGAGTGGGACTTTTTTTGAAAAATTCCGAAATATGGATACCCGTTATCGGCGTAATTTTGGTGGTTTTGTGGTATACTATATTGGCGGCAATCGATAAAAAGCTTCGCAAGAAGAGAGGGTTTTGTCCGGTTGTCGCGGAGATAATAAAGGAGGAAACACAAGAAGAAAATGAGTAACATAGCCGAAATAATGAGTACCGAAGAGTTTGAAAACGCAATCTCGGCGGAAATACCCGTTCTCGTAGATTTTTGGGCAAGCTGGTGCGGACCCTGCAAGATGCAGGCGCCGATACTGTATGAATTTGCCGAAGATATGGGCGATAAAGTAAGAGTCGTCAAAGTCGACGTCGACCAGAACGAAGAACTTGCAAATAAATACGCCGTCGGCAGCATTCCCACTCTGGCCGTTTTCAAAGGCGGAGAACTGAAAGAAAAGACCGTCGGACTTACTCCGAAAGCGGGACTTTCCGATCTCGTCATAAAATATCTTTGACAATAAACAAAAAAGAAAATAAATTAACAGGAGATACAAAAGTGATTGATTTTACCCCCATTAAGAACGCCGATCCGGAACTTTACCAAGCGCTCGAAAAAGAGCTTAACAGACAGAATAACAATATAGAGCTCATTGCAAGCGAAAACTTCGTTTCAGAAAACGTTATGCTTGCCGCGGGCAGTCATCTGACCAACAAATATGCAGAAGGCTACCCCGCGCACAGGTATTACGGCGGCTGTCAATTTGTAGACATAGCCGAAAATCTTGCCGTGGAGCGCGCCAAAAAGCTTTTCGGCGCCGAACATGCCAACGTTCAGCCGCACAGCGGTGCAAATGCCAACTTTGCGGTTTATTTTGCGGTGTTAAATCCCGGCGACACGATAATGGGAATGAGTCTTGCTCACGGCGGACATCTCACGCACGGCAGCCCCGTTACCGTTTCGGGCAAATATTTCAAAGCCGTGGGCTACGGCGTTGCCGAAAAGACGGGAACTATCGATTACGACGATCTCGAAAAACAGGTTCTGGAAGTCAAACCCAAAATTTTCGTATGCGGCGCCAGCGCATATCCCAGGATTTTCGACTTCAAGAGAATAAGAGAAATATGCGATAAGGTCGGGGCTTATATGATGGTCGATATCGCTCATATAGCGGGGCTTGTTGCCACAGGGCTGCATCCCAGTCCCGTACCGTATGCGGATTTTGTAACAACAACAACGCACAAAACGCTGAGAGGTCCGCGCGGAGGAATGATTCTCTGCAAGGAAAAGTATGCTAAACTTATAGACAAAGCCGTATTCCCCGGAACACAGGGCGGACCGCTTATGCACATAATCGCAGCAAAGGCGGCGGCTTTCGGCGAAGCGCTTAAACCCGAATTCAAGACTTATCAGGAACAGATTTTAAAGAACGCCAAAGCGATGAGCGAAAAATTTCTGTCGCTCGGCGTCAAACTTGTTTCGGGCGGTACGGATAACCATCTGATGCTTTTGGATCTTTCGGACAAAGACGTCACGGGGAAAGATCTCGAAAGAATGCTCGACGAGGTTCATATCACGGTCAATAAAAATGCCATACCTTTCGATAAATTGAGTCCGTTTATTTCGAGCGGAGTGCGCATTGGAACGCCCAGTGTCACATCGCGCGGATTTAAAGAGAAAGACTGCGAGAAGGTGGCGGAACTTATTACAGAAATCATAAACAAAAAACAGGATGCGTATGAATATGTAAACGCCGAAGTCGAAAAACTGGTCAAGAAGTATCCGCTGTATGAAGGAGTTATTAAATGAAATATAAATCTGTACTCGATCTCGTCGAGACGGAAATAGCGATAAAGTTCATTAAAGACACTTTTGAAAAAGAGCTGGCGAAGGCGCTCAGGCTCACGCGCGTATCCGCGCCGCTCTTTGTTTTGCCGGAAACAGGGCTTAACGACAATCTCAACGGATATGAACGCGCGGTCAGGTTCGATATTCTTGCCTTGAATAAGGAAGTGGAGATAGTTCAATCGCTTGCCAAATGGAAGAGAATGGCTCTTTCAAAATACGGTTTTGCTTCCGGAACGGGGCTCTATACCGACATGAACGCCATCCGCCGCGACGAACAGCCCGATGCGCTCCATTCGGTTTATGTCGATCAATGGGACTGGGAAAAGATAATCGAGCCTTCCGATCGCAAATTGTCTTATCTGAAAAAAACGGTCAGAAGCATTTATCGGGCGGTCAGAAAACTGTCGGCCGCGGTTGAAAAGAAATATCCGGCGCTGAAAAACGAACTTCCCGACGATATAACGTTTATCTCCACGAGCGAGCTGGAAAAGCAATATAAAAATCTCTCGCGCAAAGAACGTGAAAATGCAGTTGCCGAGAAATACGGGGCAGTTTTCCTTTACCGCATAGGCTGGAAGCTGTCGGACGGAATGCCGCACGACGGCAGGGCGGCGGATTACGATGACTGGAAACTGAACGGCGATGTGATTTTATGGCATAAACCGCTCGGCTGTGCGCTGGAAATTTCTTCGATGGGTATCCGAGTGGATGAAAATAGTCTCGTAAAGCAGCTGAAATTCAAAAAAGAGCTCGATAAACTCGGCAACCCGTATTGCCGCGGCATAATGGAAAAAACACTTCCGCTTACTATCGGCGGCGGCATAGGGCAATCGAGACTGTGCATGTATCTTCTGAAGAAAGCCCATATAGGCGAAGTGCAGGCGTCGGTATGGTCGGATGAAAGCATCAGGGAAAATGCCGAAAAGGGAATATATCTTCTGTGACGGACGCATTTTGCAGAGTTAAGCTCATGCTCGGGGAAGCTGCGGCAGAAAAACTTTCCGGACTGTCCGTTGCCGTGTTCGGACTTGGCGGCGTCGGGGGATACGTTGCGGAAGCGCTTTGCAGAAGCGGCGTTAAAAACATTGTTGTCGTTGACGGCGATACTGTAGAGTCAAGCAATTTAAACCGACAGATAATTGCCACCGTCGGAACGATAGGACAGTTTAAAACGGAAGCGGTCAGAGAAAGAATGCTGACTATTAACCCCGATGCCGGCATAACGTGCCGCAACGTTTTCATAACCGCCGATAATATCGACGGTTTTGATTTTTCGGGATTAGACTATATTGTTGACGCAGTGGATACCGTTACGGCGAAAGTGAGCATTGCAGTGAAAGCTAAAGAGCTCGGAATACCCGTTATTTCCTGCATGGGTACCGGAGGAAAATTGAATCCGTCATTGCTTAAAGTTTCGGATATTTATGAGACGGAAAATTGTCCGCTTGCGCGTGTAATGCGAAGGGAGCTGAGAAAGCGCGGCATAGAAAAACTTAAAGTCGTATGGTCGCCGGAGCCGATGCGGAGACGGCGCGATACGGAAAATGACGGAAAAAATCATTCCGATGCCAAAGCCGACGGAAAAGCCGCCCCGCCTTCCATGATCTTTGTGCCTGCGGCGGCAGGGCTTTTGATTGCGGCGGAAATTGTAAAAGATGTTATTGGAGATTGAAGAATGAAATTTATGATAGCTTCCGACCTGCACGGATCGGCGTTTTTTGCGGATAAAGTCGTTGAAATATTTAACAAAGAAGCGGCTGATAAACTGATCGTTTTAGGCGATGTTTACAATCACGGCCCGAGAAATCCGCTTCCGAAAGATTATGCGCCCATGAAAGTTGCCGAGATATTAAACAGCATAAAAGACAGGCTTATCGTTATCAAAGGCAACTGTGACAGTGAAGTTGACAAAATGATCTCCGAGTTTGATTTTCTGGACGGATTATGTCTGGTCAGCGGCGAGCGTTCGGTTTTTCTTACGCACGGTCATATATTCAATAAGGATAATCCGCCGAAAACACATTTCGATGCGGTAATTTACGGGCATTTTCATACAGGTTTTATAGAATGCGCGGCGGAGAGCGCTGCCGACGGCCGCGGTGAAGAGAAAACGGCGGGAAGCAACGTAATCTATGCAAACGCCGGCTCGGTTTCCTTGCCGAAGGGCGGCACGCCGCAGAGTTATCTCGTGCTGAAGGATGCCGTTTTGCAACTCAAAACGCTGGACGGCCTTATCATAAAGGAACAAAAGATAGGTTAAGCGTACATACGGCCTGTGCGTTTCAGGCGTTTGCGGCTTTATTAAATAAGTGCCCGACTGTCGAATGTGCAGTCGGCAGCAGTTTAAATTAACGTCCGCCCCGAATATATTCGGGGCGGACGTTATGGTTTATAAAGGATTATTACTGCCGATTTTAACAGCGGTATTTTAGAGACAGCTGTTGAGCGACTTTATAAAGCGTTTATTTTAGCCCGTATGCCGAGAAACATAGTTTTTAAAGATCGGTCAGCCGCTTTTTGTTTAATATTTCAACTTAATCTGCAAAGAACAAGGAATGATTTAAGTTTAAGCGCAGGCTCGTGAGCAGTCGGTATATTTTCAGTCCGTCTGATTTTCGCTGCGCTGCCGGCACCGCGCTAAATTTCTTTGATGATTTTTCTCGGGCATTTTGCGACGCAGGTTTTGCAGCCTGTACATTTGGAATAGTTTATCACAGGCAGGTTATTTATCATTTCAATGGCGTGTTCGGGGCAGTTTTTGGCACATATACCGCAGCCTATACAGCCGACTTTACAGACGCCCGTAACTTCTTTACCTTTGCATAAAGAAGAACAGGCGACATAAACTTTTGACTTTTTCGGGATGAGTTCTATGATATGCTTGGGACAGTTTCTGACGCATACGCCGCACGCTTCGCACAGCGCTTTATTTACGTAAGCCACGCCGTCAATGACTTTTACAGCATGATAAGGGCAGGTGCTTTCGCACGTTCCCGCGCCCATGCAACCGGAAGGGCATTGTTTTTTTCCGCCCATATAAGCAGCCTGGGCGATGCATCCGCTGTTGCCTACATAGTCGTATTTATCGAGGCTGTTGTTTCCTCCGGCGCATTTGACCACGGCGTAAGCCTGTTCTTCGGCAGTAAAAGGGATACCCAGAATTCGGGCGATTTCCGCTTTATTTTCGTTGGGGGTGGGGCCGCACATGGAGATATCGGCTTTGCCTTCGGCAAGAGCTTTGGCAAAGTCGGCGCAGCCTGCAAATCCGCAGCCGCCGCAGTTTGCGCCGGCGAGTTTTTCGCTTACGGCTGCGGCTTTTTCGTCTTCTTTAACGGCACACAGTTTTGATACGAGCACGATAAGCAGTGCGAATACAACGGCGAGCGCCGCGACTATGCCGATTACCGTGCCGAAAGTCTGCCAGTTTATATCTCTCAGAAGTAAAAAATACATATCAGTCTCCTATATAAGCGCAAACACATAAAACGCCATTGCTATAAAGCAGGCGGTTATCATGGCGATGGGGAAGCCTTTCAGATGCTTGTTTATCGGCAGGCGGGCTATCTTTTCGCGCATGCCGCTCATAAGAACTATTGCGAGCGTAAATCCCAGCCCGGCAAACAGACCGTAAAGCACTGCAAAGCCCATATTCATTGCACCTGCCTCTATGCCTATCAAAGACGCCATCTGACCGGAATCTATAACCAGCTCCGCAACGCCCAGAACGGCGCAGTTGGTTGTTATGAGAGGCAGATAAATTCCCATGGCATTGTAAAGAGCGGGGGAAAATTTTTTCAGCGCCATTTCTATCATCTGCACCAGCGCCGCGATAACAAAAATGAAAACTATGATTTCCATGAATTCTATACCCAGCGGAACCAGCACATAAACGTAAATAGGGTAGGTGATAAGGCAGGTGATTGTCATTACAAACGTGACGGCAATTCCCATGCCGAAAGCGCTTTTGGTATCTTTGCTGACGCCCAGGAAGGGGCAGATTCCCAAAAACTGCACCACAACGAAGTTATTTATGAAAACCGCCGAAATTATTATCATTATGAATTCAGCCATACTATTTATCCTCCGCGGTTGTATCCGAAAAATCTCCGCTTGCCTTGACGAGCTGTTCGTAAGCGGTTATTTTGTGTTTTTTGGAAACGGCGCTTTCAATAAGGGCGAACACGGCAATGAAAATACCGTAAGTGAAAAACGCGCCTGCGCTCGAGCCGAAAAACTCGATTTTAAAATCCCATAATTTTACGCCGAAAATCGCGCCGCTGCCGAGAATTTCGCGAACCGCCCCCATCAACGTAAGAGCGAGAGTGAAGCCTATACCCATGAATAGCCCGTCCGCCGCCGACGCAAGCACGCCGTTTTTGCTGGCGAAACTTTCGGCCCTGGCAAGTATTATGCAGTTTACGACTATAAGCGGCAGATACAGCCCCAGCGATTCATACAGATCGGGAAGCAGTTTATCGAGCAACAGCCGTATCATTGTGACGAAGGTTGCTATGATAAGCACGAATGCCGGTATGCGCACCTGATTAGGTATCACTTTGCGCAAAAGCGATATCAGCACATTGCTGCAAATCAGAACAAACGTCACTGCCGCACCCATGCCCAGTCCGTTCATCGCCATAGTCGTCAGTGCGAGGGTGGGGCAGGTGCCGAGCACAAGCTTTAAAGTGGGGTTTGACGACAATATTCCGTCTTTGGCTATTTTTTTGAAATTTGTTTTCATATATTCTGCCCCCATACGTATTCTATCACGCAGTTGACGGCATTGCACACCGCCGCGGCGGATTTGGTGGCGTTGGAAACGGGATTTTTGATGTCGGTGTTGTCGTCTTCATCGGAAGTAAAGTATTTGCCGTCGAGAATTTCATCGGTTACGTCGGCAAGGGTGAAAAACGCATAAAAATCTCCGCCGAGTTTACTCATAAGCGTCTGTTTTTCGTAACTTTCGAGTATTACTTTATTTATTTTTTTCAAATTTCCGTCGTTTGCGGCGGTCACTCCGACCTGTATCCACAACGTGACGGTTCCGTTTTTATAGCCGCCGAAACCGGTTGAATTAAAAAGCAGGTCGTAGGTGCCCGAAGCTTCGTCGCCGACGGTATAAATTTTATCGATCCGCCCGAAACCCATTTCGTCGGTAAACGGCTCGTCGCCCGCGTCTACGTCGAGAACGACCGAATATTCCCTGACTTCGCCGTATATTTTTTTAACGGCTCGGTCGGTACGCTCTTCCGCGGAAACATAGAATATGTCGTTAAAGAGCGTCAGAATGCCGCCGGAAACTGCCGATATGGCGAGAAGAACGGCAACGCACTTAAACCATGTGCTCTTGAAAAATCCGCTCATATTCATTGATTTATCTCCTTTTCTTTTTTTGCTTTCACAAATCCGAACGGATGACGGATAACGAATTTATCGATAAGCGGAAGAACTATGTTCATCAGCAGTATTGCGAAGGATACGGCTTCCATCTGCGTAGCCTGCCTGAGACCTGCGGTGAGAAGCCCCAGCGCAATAAAATATATCAGATTGCCCGGTTTTGTGTTCGGCGTGGTCACATAGTCTGTCGCCATAAAGAAAGCGCCCAGAATAAGCCCCCCGGAAAGTATTGACGGCAGAAAAAAAGCGAAGTCAAACCCGTTCAGCACCACTGTGAACAGTCCCGTGACGGCTATGTATATAAGCGGGAAAAATATGTCGATGACGCCGATTATGCACAGGTACAGCGCTCCCGCAAGAAGAGCCGCTTTACACGTTTCGCCGATGCACCCCGCGAGATTTATTCCCAGAAAAAGATCGAGATTGGAAATCGCGGGAAGTTCTCCCTTGGAAAGCATGTCGGTAAGCGTTGTCGCACCGGTGACGGGTGCTCCGGAAGGCAATACCCAATCGGTGACCACCGCCTGAAAAGATATGAATATGAAAATTCTTCCGACAATTGCGGGGTTGACCAGATTTTTTCCGGTTCCGCCGAACAGCATTTTTACGACTATAATTGCGAACATGCTGCCGAGCACGGGCGCGTAAAGGGGATAGTTGACGCCGATGGTCATTCCCACCAGCAGTCCCGTGACGCACGATGTGAAATCGAACTGTTTTAAAATTTCTTTAAATGGTTTTTTGACTATCAGGAGAAAGACGATTTCGCTTGCGACTGCGCTTGCGAGAGACAGCGCCAGAATGGCGAATGCTCTCAATCCGAAAAATACAACGCCCATGACGCAAGCGGGAAGCAGCGCTATGCAGACGTTGATCATTATCCACCGCGTGGTGCGCGGCGATTTTATGTGCGGCGAAGAAGAATATTCAAAGAGTCCTTCTTTATTTGCCATTTTGTTTTGTCTCCTTTATTTTTGCTTTTGCGAAAGTTATGCTCTGTACCAGCGCGCGTTTGGCAGGACAGTTGAACGCGCACGAACCGCATTCGATGCAGTTCATGGCCCCGTATTTTTCCGCACCTTTGAAGTCGCCTGCAAGCGCACACGCTTCTATATACATCGGCATCAGACGCATGGGGCAGTTATTTGCGCATCTCGCGCAGTTGATGCAGTTGGTAGGGGAACTTTCCGCGGCTTCGCCTTTTACCAAAGCCAGCAACCCCGAATCGGTTTTAGCGGCGTATTTGTTGAGATTTATCAGCGCTTTTCCCATCATGGGCCCGCCGCCTACGAGTTTGACGACGTCGTCGCGCATGCCGCCGCAATATTCGATTATGTCGGCAAAGGGCGTGCCGATGGCAACCTTTAAGTTTTTGGGGTCCTTAATGCCGCTGCCGCTTACAGTCATTACGATTTCCGTGAGCGGTTTATTGAGTTCGATAGCTTCATAGCACGCTATCACGGTTTTAATGTTCTGTACGCAGCAGCCGACGTCGAAAGGCATTTTCCCGACGGGCACTTTTCTGCCTGTGGTGCAGTATATAAGGTGTTTTTCGCTGCCGACAGGGTATTGTTTTTTGAGTACGGCAACGTCCAGATCTTCAAAGCGCTCAAATGCTTTTATGGCAAGCGGCTTGTTGGCTTCGATGCCGACGACGATATTTTCGATGCCGAGCGCCATCGCCGTATACTTTATACCTTTATATATATCGTCCGTTCTTTCAAGCATCAGGCGGTAGTCGCAATTGAGATAAGGCTCGCACTCGGCGCCGTTGATGACCAGCGTATCGAGTTTATTTTTCGGCGACAATTTAACCGCGGTGGGGAACCCTGCGCCGCCGAGTCCCACTATTCCCGCAAGACGGATTCTTTCGACAAGCGAAGGCGGACTGAAATCTTTTATGTCGTCAAAAAACATTTCGCCGTCGGTCCTGTCGTTTTCGATTATTATGTATTTATCTTTTCTGCCCATAGCGTTGACAATATCGGCAATATCCGTAACTTTTCCGCAGACCGAAGAATAAACGTTTGCGGAAATCGCGCCGCAGGCTTCGCCGACGAGCTGCCCTTTTTTAACGCTGTCGCCGACGGCGACGGCAGGGAGTGCCGGAGCTCCGATATGCTGCGATAAACTTATGAAAACCTTGTCGGGTGCGGGCATGTTTTCAATCGGTTTATCCGCCGTTAAACTTTTCATGTCCGGCACATGTATGCCGTAAGGGTAATTTTTTGCTTTTCTGATGCTCAAAGTAAATCCTCCGTATATTTTATGACCTGTCTGCAGAGCTTATATCTTTTGTTTCGCGCTCCTGCGAAAGATATCTCAGCGGAATAAATTTTACCAATAAATAAACAGCAAGCCCTACTATCAGTCCGGAAATCGCACTGATCAGTGCGAGATAGGGCAGATAGACAAAGTAACCCGCGTCAGACGTTACAATGCAGAACACGGCGTTCTGCACCGTCGAGTTGACCATTGCTCCGCATACGCTTATCGCGGTAACGCTCAGTTTGGAAGCAAATTCGAACAGCAGAATTTCCGTCGTGAGCGAAACAAGGCCTGCGGGCAGACCGTACATGACGGCGGAAATATTGCCGGAAAGCAAACTTCCCAAAACTATTTTTACCGACAGCACGGCGAAAGCTCCGCATTTTCCTACCGATATAAGCGCAAAAAGTACGAATATATTCGAAAGCCCCATTTTTGCGCCGGGCACGAAAAGCGGCGGAAAAAGATTTTCTATGAAAAATGCTATGGCTGCCAAAGCGGACAATATACCCGCAAGCGTTATGCCGTAAACTTTTCTGCGCATTGTTTTACCCCGTTACCGGCGGAACATAAGCGTTTCCGAGCGGCAGAATTTTCAGGTCGTGCGGAACGCAGATTATCGACCCGGCTTCGCTGTCGAGCGGGGGAAAATAAACGCAGTCTCTGCGTGCGGAACAATTGCTGTCTTTAACCTTGACCCATCTTTCACCGTCGTTTACGGCAAGAAGGTTGAATCCGGTTTTATCCGTGTCGGTAAATATTTTGACGGTGAACGTTCCGTCGTTTTCGTCGCTTATCTGTATGCGGTCCGCATAGCGTTCGTTAATTATATGCTGCCCGCCGTATCGGTAAGAATAAATTTCCGTTTGTCCCAGAAGAACTTTGAATCCGGGGCTCTCGGCGGCCCGGGCGGGAATTACAGCGATAAAAAGCACGGCAACGGCAAAAGCCGCAGCGATAAAAACTATGGCGTCCCATTTGGAAAACGGCTTCGAGTTTTTTATTTTTTCTGCTAAATTTTTCAAACCCAATCTCCACCCAATAACATTTTACTATGCTTTTAAGCAAATGTCAACGGTTAGTTTTATTTAATAGGATACAAATAATATACAAAATGTATATTTTCACCAAAACGGCGAACGAATTATTTGTAAGAGTAAACCCCCGAATATTCGGGGGCAAAGTTTAGAATTCTATAAAAGTATGTTCCGTTGCTTTTGGCAAAGAAAAGTTATCTCGCGGCAAACTGTTTTGTTCTTACGGAAAGTATTATTATGTAATAAACAGTGAACGCAACAAGCATTACGATTATATAAAGTTCTTCGGTAAACGCTAAGAGAGTGTAGGACATAATCGTCGCCAAAAGCCCTGTAAATAAAGCAAAATCGCCTAAATTTATGGTTTTACCCTTTATTCCGGCAACGGGGAGCACAGCTCCGCAGACAAATGAAAGCGCCAGAAGCGCGGCAAGGAATAACGCAGGGAAACTTGCAATTTCCGGCACGATTGCCGAGTTTTCTTTCGGAAGAAGATTTGCGAGCGCGTCGGTTGCAAAAAACAAGTCTGCCGCCGCCGCGAAAACAGCCGCCGCCGCAATCGTCAGCAGGGGGCTGTTTTTTTCGAAAAGTTTGCCGAAATATCCTTTGCCTTTGCCGATTACTATTGTTTTCTTATTGAGAACTCCCAAAAACACCACGCGCAAAATAACCGCGATAAGATATATTCCGACTGCTATAGCCCACACAAAAAGCTGATTTTCGGAAGAGTTGTTTACGAGAAGTATATTCAGAAGAACTACGGGTATTGCAATTACGCCCGCTACGAGAACCCCGTCAAGCAGGTTTATATTTCTGTCCGCTACGGAAACCGCGGCGTATATTAGGCATATGACGGCGGCAAACACGGCTACGTAGACAATGAACGTTTTTTCTTTGACGGCGCTCGTCAGAAAGGGACGGAAAGTTGCATCGGTCGCAAGAAACGCCGCACAGCAGACGACGGCCGCTATGGCAAGTATTCCGAGAAAGCCTGTTTTGTCGATCAATTTTTGCAGATATGCAATAAAATGTTTATCCGAAAGTCTTTTTTCAATGTTCTTTTCAGGGTCGAAAACTATACTTCTTGCCGTAACGTATATAAGTCCTAAGAGAAACATTATAGAAAGTACTATGATGCGGTTCTCGGTGAGACTGTCCGTGCCGAATTTGCAGAATAAAAATACAAGGTATGCAAGAGAATCGATTATCAGCGCCCAAGCGAATGCGTCGGCAATATTGATTTTGCCCGACTTAATGTTGGCTATACAGAAAATTGCCGCGGCAAGCGCGAAAATTCCTGCCGTGGCAAGAACGAAGGGAAACATGCCTTCGGTTGCACGAAGTTCCGTTAACAGATTGTACTGATATGCGGCTATGCACACGGTAAACGCCAGCGCCGCGAAAAACAACCCTGCCAAGGCACAGCCGTTTTTGAAAAACGACGAAAAATAACCGGGTTTTTTAATACTCTCTTGATTGTTGTTCATAGTAGGCTCCTTATAATTATCCGTTTTTACGAATACGGTGCGAAAAAAAAGAGTTTTTAATATTTACATTATATACTGAAAGAATTGCTTTTTCAAGCGTTTTTCGGATAATTTCTTTTTTTGATAAATTTCGGAAACGGGTTTTGTAAAACATAATCGGAACAGCGGTTTTAAAGATGTTTAAGTATCTGCGTTTGATTTGCCGTGTTTAAGACGGGACCGAAATATTCGGATATATAAAAATTTCGCCAAAGTTTGCAGTATCGGACAACAGCGGAAAAATCGCTTGCAAAAAAGGTGTTTTTGCACTATAATAATAACCGGTCTATGCCGGCGGAATTATTAGAAGTGATTTTGTTTTCGCCGGATGAAAAGAAATGAGCGTTTTTGACAGTGAAAACTTGAATATTACCGTCTGCTGCGCTTCGGGGGTGGAAAAAGTTGCCAAAAGCGAGATCAAGCGGCTGCTTGGCATAGAAGCTCCCGCCGTTTCCGGGGCGATAAGTTTTTCGGGCAGTGCGGCCGACGTTGCGGCGTGCAACGTAAATCTGCGCACCGCCGACAGAGTATATATACGGATCGCGCGGTTTCGCGCGGAAAATTTCGACGAGCTTTACGACGGCGTCCGCGCAGTTCGGTGGCAGGATGTTTTTACTGCGGACGCACGCGTTACAGTCAACGGCAGATGCCGTAAAAGCAAACTGTTTGCGGTTTCAGCTTGTCAGGGCGTCGTAAAAAAAGCTGTTGCCGACAGCATGTGTGCTTTTTATAATATTTCATGCATGCCTGAAAACGGGGCGGAGTATCACATAGAATTCAGAATTATCGGCGACGAAGCGACAATACTTCTCGACACAAGCGGCGTTTCATTGCACAAACGCGGTTACCGCGACAGAGTGGGAATCGCCCCGATCAGGGAAACGCTTGCCGCCGCGCTCGTTCTTCTTTCCGATTATTATTGGAAAAAACCTTTTGCCGATCCCTTTTGCGGGTCGGGAACCATCGCCGTGGAAGCCGCTTTGATTGCAGCAGACATTGCGCCCGGGATGAGCCGTTCGTTTGCGTTTTGCGACTGGAAAAACTTCGGGAAACGGCATCTTAAAACAGCGAGACAGGCGGCGGCTGATAAAATTAAAAGAGACAGAGATCTGCGCATATTTGCGTCGGATATAGATTCCAAGGCAATAAAACTTGCCGTCAGGCATGCAAAAAACGCAGGCGTATCGGAATATATAGATTTTGCCGTAAAAGACGTTGCCGATTTTGCATCCGGGCTTACCGGCGGCACCATCGTTACCAATCCGCCTTACGGAGAAAGGGTTTACGGCAGGGAAGATGCCGAGAATTGTTATAAATCGCTCGGCAAAGTTTTCGGAAAACTGAACGGATGGTCGCTTTTTGCAATCACCGGGGCGCCGTTTTTTGAAAAATATTTCGGCAAAAAGGCAGACAGAAACAGAAAAATTTACAATTCCGAAAAGGAATGCAGGTTGTATTATTATTACGCTGACAGGGAGATTAAAGAATGACTGCGGACATGACTACGGATAAAGAACTTCTTATCGAAGAACTTTTGCGGTATGCGGAAAATTTTTTGGGGCTTGACGCTCGGGACGAAATATACGTCAGAAACTTTCTTTTAAGGGAGTTCTGCCTGAAAAAGCCGCTTGCGGTAAAGCCGGATTTTTCGTATATAGACGGTCTTTCGGTGCCCGACGAGTTGTTTTCCAAGGTAGCCGCGGCGGCAAAAGAGACCGGAAAGGCCGAAGAAGGGGCGGAAGAACTTTACGCAACTTATATTTTCGGATGTTTAAGCCCTTTGCCGTCTGTCGTCGCAGATAAGTTTTACAGCATCAAAGAGAATGAGGGCATCGAAAAAGCCTGCGAATATTTCTATAATCTCTCGGTCATGAACAACTACGTGCAGAAAACAGCCATCGGCAAAAATCTCAAATGGGATTATGCCGACGGTGAAAGGAGCCTTGAAATAACCGTCAATTTAAGTAAACCCGAAAAAGACAACAGGCAGATCGCTAAACTCGTAAAAGCTCCCGCGGGGGATAAATATCCCGCCTGCCAGCTCTGTAAAGAGAATGTGGGTTTTGAAGGACATTCCTCTCATCCTGCCCGCGGCAACCTTCGCACGGTGCCGCTGACGCTCGGCGGGGAAAGCTGGTTTGTTCAATATTCGCCTTACGGCTATTTCGATGAACACATAATAGCAGTTTCGGACAAGCACGTTCCCATGCATATCGGCGGGGATACCGTAGAAAAACTTTTTGATTTTATTGATTATTTTCCGAATTATATAGTCGGCTCTAATGCCGCGCTGCCTATAATAGGCGGGTCGATATTGAATCACGAGCATTTTCAGGGCGGCAGGCATTTGATGCCGATGCAGAAAGCTCCCGTGAGAATACGATTAACATCTGATAAATTCACATCCGTGCGAGCAGGGGTTGTCGATTGGTATAACAACGTCGTAAGGATAGAGAGCGAGGATCGTTCTGAATTATCGGCTCTCGCAAAGATCATTATAGACGAATGGGAAACTTTTTCCGATGAAGCTTCAGGTATATTCGCCGAAAGCGGCGGGGTGCGGCACAACTCGCTTTCGCCCATCGCGAGAAAGGCGGACGGCAGATATATTCTCGATATGATTTTAAGAAACAATATCACCAGCGAAAAGTATCCCGACGGCGTGTTTCACGCCCATCCGGAGTATCATAATATAAAAAAAGAAGGCATAGGACTTATAGAAGCGATGGGGCTGTTTATTCTGCCGGGACGGCTTAAAAAACAGCTGAACGCGGTGGCTGAAATTCTTGCGGGTACGGCGGTATGGGACAGAAAAGCCGCAGAAAACCCCGAGAATCCGCTTTACGTGCATCGTTTCATGATAGACGAACTTTTAAAGAACGGACTTTCGCCCGATTTTGAAAGCGCTTACGGGCGGGTTAAAGACAAGGTGAACGACGTTTGCAGGAATATATTGCTGAATACCGCAGTGTTCAAAGACGACCGGGCGGGTCAAGCCGGTTTTGCGAAATTTTTGAGAGCATGCGGTCTGAAATAAAAAATTTATTCTTTTAAGGAGATATTATATGAATGTTTTGGTAACGGGCGGCGCGGGGTATATCGGTTCGCACACATCGGTGGAGCTGATTGCCGCGGGCCACGATGTAATTTGCGTCGACAATCTTTCCAACAGCAAGTACGAAGCGGTCAGGCGCGTTGAAAAAATTACGGGCAAGAAAATCAGGTTTTATGAAGGAGATATACGCGACAGGCAGATTCTCGACAGAATTTTCACTGAAAATAAGATTGACGCGGTTATCAATTTTGCCGGCTATAAAGCGGTGGGTGAATCCTGCGCCAAACCTCTCGAATATTATGAAAATAATATCGGAGGCATGCTGGCGCTCGTCATGGCGATGCGCGATCACGGCGTTAAGAATTTCGTATTTTCTTCTTCCGCTACCGTATACGGAGTTCCCGAACGCGTGCCGATTAAAGAAGATTTTCCTCTTTCGACATCAAATCCGTACGGCAGCACTAAACTGTTTATAGAATACATACTGAAAGACCTCTATGCGGCGGATAAATCGTTCAACATTGCCATACTGCGTTATTTCAATCCCGTGGGCGCGCATGAATCGGGGCTTATAGGAGAGGACCCCAAAGGCATACCCAACAATCTCTGCCCTTATATAACTCAGGTGGCAGTCGGGAAGAGAGAATGTCTCGGTGTGTTCGGGGACGATTATCCCACTCCCGACGGCACAGGCGTAAGAGATTACATACACGTTGTCGATCTTGCGAAGGGACATGTGCTTGCAGTGGACAAACTTAAAGAAAACACGGGTCTGTTTATTGTCAATCTCGGCACCGGCCGCGGATACAGCGTGCTTGAAATGGTGCATGCGTTTGAAAAAGCGGCAGGAAAACCCATTCCTTATAAAATAATGCCGCGTCGGCCGGGAGACGTTGCGGAATGTTACGCCGATACTGCGCTGGCAGAGAAATTTTTGGGGTTTAAGGCGCAGAAAACGCTTGACGATATGTGCCGCGACGCCATGAACTGGCAGCTTAAAAATCCCGACGGATACGGCGACTGACCGCCGTACGTCGTTTTTAAGAATTTTTACATAATAAAAATCGATAAAAATCGCAAAAAACACTGTTTTTTGCGATTTTCATTTTGTAAAATTATTGCAAAACTCGGAAAAAAAGTGTAAAATAAAGTTTATAAACAAGCAAAAATCTGTAGAAACGGAGAAAATAATGAAATACGGGTATGTAAAAGCGGCGGCCTGTACGCCTGAAACCAGGGTCGCAGACGTGGACTTCA